>NZ_AJHH01000252.1 GCF_000256565.1 Herbaspirillum lusitanum P6-12
CGCAGGCGCTGATCGGCGCCAAAGTCTATTTCGACAAGATCAATCGGCAAGGCGGCGTCCACGGCAGGCGTATTGAGCTGCTCACGCGCGACGACCAGTACACGGCATCCCTCGCCGCCTACAACACACGGCAACTGATAGGGCAGGACCGGGTATTCGCCCTGTTCGGGTTTGTCGGCTGGCCGACCAGCCAGGCGGGATTGCAAATCGCCTCACGGGCACGTGTTCCTTTCTTTGCCCCCTTCACCGGCGGCGCGCTCCATACCTCTTTTGACCGTTATCTGTTCTCGATCCGCGCCAGTTATGTGGATGAGCATGCCTACTTCCTGCGCAACATGAACGGGCTCGGCATACGCAAGCTGGCGCTGGTGTATCAGCAGGATCAATACGGCGTGTCGATCAAGCAGGACATCGAGAATCGCGCGCGGCGCGAGGCGATCGAACTGACCAGCATCAGCATCAATCATGCCGGCGTCAATCTGACTCCGTTGATCGACAAGACGCTGGCCGCACAAGTCGACGTCGTGATGCTGGTCAACGCCGACTACCAGATCAACGCGCGCATCGTACACGGCTTGCGCAGTCGGGGATTCCTCGGGCAGTTCTTTGCCGTGTCTTTCGTCGGCACCAAGCAATTGGCCAGCGAACTGGGCGATATGGCGCACGGTATCCTGGTCACGCAGGTGGTGCCGCTGCCATGGCGCATTTCGATGCCGCTGGTCGCCGAATATCGCAAGAGCATGGCCGAGGCGGGTTACGAGGAATTCACCGTTACCAGCCTGGAGGGCTACATCGCCGCCCGCGTGCTGGTCGAAGGCTTCAGGCGAACGGGCCGCAATCTGACCCGGGAGCGCCTGATTCGCGCACTGGAAGGCATCAATGCACGCAACTATGACGGCGGCGGCTACGTCGTCAATTTTTCCCCGACCAATCATCTGGGGTCGATGTACGTGGACATTGCCACTATGACCAAAGATGCGCGCTTCATGAACTGAAGCAATGCTTCCGTGATGAGTGACGGCAATCGCGGTATTGGATTAAAATACTGTATATAAACACAGTATTCAATGCCGAGGCAATGATCCCATGAGCAAGTCCGGTTACCGCAAAGTGCCGTTGCAGATTACGCAAGTCCGCGAGAGCGAAGGCGAGACGTTCACGCGCGTGTTCGACGCGCGCAAGGGACGCGGCGCGGTCAGCAACATACAGGGACGCTATGAGGTGGAGCAGCGCGTCGGCTTCGACGACGGATGGGGTGTGCCCGACTCCGAAAATGGCGAAGAAGAACCGGCAACCGTGCGCACCATCGTCACGGAAGAGACCGCCAAAACCATCATCAGCCGCAACAAGTCGCCCGATCTGCCGTTCAATGCCTCGCTCAATCCATATCGCGGTTGCGAGCACGGCTGCGTGTATTGCTTCGCACGGCCCACGCATGCTTATCTCGGTCTGTCGCCGGGGCTGGATTTCGAGAGCAGGATTTTTGCCAAGACCAACGCCCCCGAATTGCTGCTGCGCGAACTGGCGAAGCCGTCCTATATACCCGAGACGATTACCGTCGGCATCAACACGGACGCCTACCAGCCATGTGAGCGCGAGCTGCAGATCACGCGACGCGTGTTGCAGATACTGAGCGACTGCCGTCATCCGGCCGCGCTGATCACCAAGTCCGCCCTGATCGAGCGCGACATCGACTTGCTGGCCGCCATGGCCGCCAAGGACCAGGCCATCGTGGCCGTCACCATCACCACGCTCGATCCCGCCATCGCCCGCACGCTGGAGCCGCGCGCGGCCAGCCCGGCGCGGCGCTTGCGGGTGATCCGCACCCTAGCCGAGGCGGGCATCCCGGTGAGCGTGTCGATTGCGCCGGTGATTCCCTTCGTGACCGAACCTGATCTGGAGCGGGTGATGGAGGCGGCGGTAGAGGCGGGCGCACGCCAGGCGGGTTATATCGTGCTGAGGTTGCCGTGGGAGGTCAGCCCGCTATTCCGGCAATGGCTGCAGGCGCATTTCCCCGACCGGGCGGCGCGGGTGATGAATCGCATCCAGGACATGCGCGGCGGCAAGGACAACGACGCCGATTTCGCCACGCGTCCGGCCAGTTCAATTTGTTTTGAGCGGCCGG
>NZ_AJHH01000253.1 GCF_000256565.1 Herbaspirillum lusitanum P6-12
AGGTCGCCGTCCGGCCAGTTCAATTTGTTTTGAGCGGCCGGGTGAGGCGTAGAGCGATAGCCTACTTCTCGCTGTCCAGATGCGCCATCGCATGCGCGGCATAGCGATCGCCCGCCGCCGCATCGGCCGGAATGGCTTCTTCGATGCGCGCCAGGTCCTGAGCGGTCAAGGTGAGCTTGAGGGCGCCCAGCGACTCGGCCAGGCGTTCCGGGCGACGTGCGCCGACCAGCGGCACGATGTCGCTGCCTTGCGCCAGCACCCACGCAATTGCGACCTGCGCGGGTGTCGCTTGCTTGTCGGCGGCGACGCTGCGCAGCACGTCGATCAGCGACAGGTTATGCGCCAGGTTGTCGCCCGAGAAGCGCGGACTGTGGCTGCGGAAGTCGTTCGCCGCCAGTTGGCGCGACGGATCCCAGTGGCCGCTGATCAGGCCGCGCGACAGCACGCCGTAGGCCGTGATGCCGATGCCCAGTTCGCGGCAGGTCGGCAGGATGTCCTTTTCGATGCCGCGCGAGATCAGCGAATATTCGATCTGCAAATCGGTGATCGGATGCACGGCATGAGCACGGCGCAAGGTGTCTGCGCCGACTTCCGACAAGCCGATATGACGCACGCGGCCGGCCTTGATTTCTTCGGCAATAGCGCCGACGGTGTCTTCGATCGGTACGGACGGATCGAGGCGCGCCGGACGATAGATGTCGATATGGTCGGTGCCGAGACGACGCAGCGTATAGGCCAGGAAGTTCTTGACGGCCGCCGGGCGGTTGTCCATGCCGACCCAGTTGCCGCCGGCGTCGCGCATGGCGCCGAATTTCACGCTCAGTTGGACCTTGTCGCGACTGTTTCCGCCCTTGCTGCCTGCTCCGCGCAATGCCTCGCGGATCAGCATTTCGTTGTGTCCCATGCCGTAGAAGTCGCCGGTGTCGAGCAGTGTGACGCCGGCGTCCAGCGCGGCGTGGATGGTGGCGATGCCGGCTTGTTCATCTGCCGGGCCGTACAGATCGGACATGCCCATGCAGCCGAGGCCGAGAGCCGACGAAGACAGGCCGTTGCGGCCGAGTATGCGGTGTTCCATGATGATTCCTTCCAATCGAAAATGAGGGGCGTATCGGTGCCTGTCGGAGTTAGGCGACAGCAGCCGTTCTTTGGCGCATGGACGGTATTATTGGACTTATTGAATTTCGAATAAATGGCGTTAAAATGATTTCTTTATTCGAATATTAATAATTATTATGGATCGCTTGCAGGCAATGGAAGTATTCGTGCGCGTCGCCGAGCTGGGCAGCTTCAGCAAGACTGCCGAGCAGATGGGTTTGCCGGCGGCGACGGTGACCAACGCCATCCAGGCGGTGGAAAAACGCGTCGGCGTGCGCCTGTTGCAACGGACTACGCGCAAGGTCACGCTGACCGACGACGGCGCGGCTTACCTTGAGCGCTGCCAGCGTTTGCTGGCGGAATTCCAGGATGTCGAGAATCTGTTCGACAACGAGCAGCCGCAAGGCGTGGTGCGCGTCGATTTGCCAGAGCGGCTGGCGCACAGGAACGTGATTCCGCGCCTGCCGGAATTTTTCGCGCGCTACCCCGACATTCGCGTCAAGCTCAACGCCAGCGACCGCTTCGTCGACCTGATCGGCGAAGGCGTCGACTGTGTGGTGCGCGTCGGCATCCTCAGCGATTCGACGCTGATTGCGCGCGGCATCGGCGCGATGGAACAGATCACTTGCGCCTCGAAGGCCTATCTCGATCGCCATGGCCGGCCGCGTACGCTGGCCGAGCTGGAGCAGCACACAATGATCAATTATTTTTCCAGCCGCACCGGCCGCGAGCTGCCTTGGGAATACATGCAGAACGGCGAGCTGAAGACACTGAAGCTGCGCGGCCAGGTATCGGTCGCGAGCTCGGAAGCTTACATGGCGTGTTGCCTGGCGGGGCTGGGATTGGTGCAGGCGCCTTTGCTGGGCGCCGAGGACTTGCTGGCGCAGGGCGTGATCGAAGAAGTGTTGCCGGAGTTCAAGCCGCCGCCGTTGCCGGTGGCGATCGTGTACTCGCACAACCGCCATCTGTCGCCGCGCGTGCGCGTGTTTGTCGACTGGCTGGCTGAAATACTGAAAATTCGTTAGCGGCTCTAGCGAATCTAGCGGCCGGCGGGCGCGCTCGATTGCAACAGCACGATCAGCGCACCCGAGCCGCCGTCGGCGGGTTGCGCCTGGCAAAAGGCGACCACTTCTTCCTTCTGCGCCAGCCAGTTGCGCACTTTCTGTTTCAGCACCGGCTCCTTGTTGACCGAGCCCAGTCCTTTGCCGTGGATGATGCGCACGCAGCGCAATCCGCGCCGACGCGACTGGCGCAGGAATTCGCCGAGCGCTTCGCGGGCTTCGTCGCGACGCAAGCCGTGCAGGTCGAGCTGGTTCTGGATTGTCCAATGGCCGCGCCGCAATTTGCTGAGCACGTCGCTGCCCACGCCGGGACGCGCGAAGCTGAGGTTTTCGTCGGTGTCGAGCAGGGTGTCGAAGGTGAATTCGTCGGACAGCGATTCCATCAGCGCGGCTTGTTCGTCGGCGATGTGGTGGCGCGCGATCGGCAAGGGTTGCGGCGGGAACAGGGCGGCTTTTTCGTTGCTGCGCAGCGGCGCTATCTTGCCGACGCTGCTGCGGAAGATATCGGCTTCGGTGCGCAGGCGCTTTTCATCTTCCAGGCGCTGGCGTTCGGCGGCGAGGCGCGCTTCTTCCTGCGCCTTGAGATCCTTGCGCAATGACTTGAGCGCCGAAAAATCCTTGATAGTCGCCATGATCGCGCACCGGTGAAAATTGAAAAAGCCCTCCCGCGATGAAGAGGGAGGGCTGAGGATGACAATCTGAGCTAATTACTCCAGGCCTTCCAGATAGCGCTGGGAATCCAGCGCAGCCATGCAGCCGGTGCCGGCGCTGGTGATGGCCTGGCGATAGACGTGATCCTGCACGTCGCCGGCGGCGAACACGCCGTCGATGCTGGTGGCGGTGGCGAAGCCTTCCAGGCCGGTGCGGGTCTTGATGTAGCCGTTGTGCATGTCCAGCTGGCCCTCGAAGATGCCGGTGTTCGGCTTGTGGCCGATGGCGATGAACAGGCCGTGCAGGGTGATCGGCGTGACGCTGCCGTCCTGGGTCGACTTGATCTTGATGCCGGTCACGCCGCTTTCGTCGCCGACAACTTCGTCGAGTGTGTGGTGCCACTTGATGTCGATCTTGCCTTCGGTAACCTTGTGCAGCAGGCGATCAATCAGGATAGGTTCGGCGCGGAACTTGTCGCGGCGATGGATGATGGTGACCTTGCTGGCGATGTTGGACAGGTACAGCGCTTCTTCGACCGCGGTGTTGCCGCCGCCGACCACGGCGACTTCCTTGCCGCGATAGAAAAAGCCGTCGCAGGTGGCGCAGGCCGACACGCCCTTGCCCATGAAGGCTTCTTCCGAAGGCAGGCCGAGGTATTGCGCCGAAGCGCCGGTGGCGATGATCAGCGCGTCGCAGGTGTATTCGCCGGAGTCGCCGATCAGGCGGAATGGCCGTTCCGACAACCTGGTCGTGTGGATATGATCAAAAATGATTTCCGTGTTGAAACGCTCGGCATGCTGCAGCAGGCGCTGCATCAGTTCCGGGCCTTGCACGCCCATCGGATCGCCGGGCCAGTTCTCGACGTCGGTGGTGGTCATCAGCTGGCCGCCTTGCTCGACGCCGGTGATCAGCACCGGATTGAGGTTGGCGCGGGCCGCGTAGACGGCAGCGCTGTAGCCGGCGGGGCCGGAACCGAGAATCAAAACCTTGGCGTGTTTGGGCGTGGTCATAAAATACTCTTAATGAACTGAACAGAAGCGGGGCGCAGCGGCATAGAAGGAAAATGATGCCGGACTGCCGGATTTCAATGCAGGCGAAAGGATTGTCGACGGCGTTGCCTGCGACGGCGGCTTATGTTGCCGTTTATCCTATATTGCGCTGCAAAACGGTTAAGATTATAGACGAAGCGCCAGACCGGCCGATGGAATTACGCTATCCGATCAATAGGGCCGTCTGCGCTGCGATCTGCCTTGCGATCGGCCTGGATTCACCGCCGATTTCCGCGTTCGGTTTTTCTGCCCGGCAATCGCCGTTACAATGTCGCCTGAGTTAAATGCGCCCCGCAGGCGCGCCAGATAAAGAGTTATGACCAAGACCAGCCAAGCCTATACCCGCAATACCAAAGCCGCCGAAACTCCTCAGCTGCCGAGCCGGCTGGTGCGCCTCCTGTACGAAGCGCGCTGGCTGGCCATGGCGACCTTGCTGGTGTATCTGACGTTGATCCTGCTGACCTATTCGCGCAGCGATCCGGGCTGGTCGGTGGCCAATTCCGTGCCGCACCTGCATAACTGGGGCGGCCGCGTGGGCGCCTGGATGGCTGACCTGATGCTGTACATCTTCGGCATGTCGACCTGGTGGTGGTGCGTGCTGCTGGGCCATTCGATCTGGCGCAGCTATCGCCGCCTCGCCAATCGTTTCCTGGTGCAGAAAGAGGCAGAACCCGAACATCACCAGGAAGGCCTGATCCGCGCCATCGGTTTCGTGTTCCTGCTGGCCGGCAGCCTCGGCATCGAATACATGCGCATGTACACCATGAAAGCGCCGATGCCGCGGGCGCCGGGCGGCGTGCTGGGTGAAATGATCGGCAGCGCGGCACAGACCTCGCTGGGTTTCACCGGTGCTACATTATTGCTGTTGCTGTTGTTCGGGCTGGGCTTCAGCCTGTTCTTCCACGTCTCGTGGCTGGCTGCGGTTGAACGCATCGGCGGTGCGATTGAAGACGGCATTTTCTGGATCCGCAATTTCTACTCGGCGCGCGAAGACCGCAAGGTCGGCCATGTTGCCGCCGTCAAGCGTGAAGAAGTCGTGGTGCAGGAGCGCGCCAAGATCGACGAAGCGCCGCCAATCCGCATCGAACCGCAAGTGGTTGCTGTGCCCAGGTCGGAACGCATCGAGAAGGAGCGCCAGACCAGCCTGTTCCAGGATATCGACTCGAGCCTGCCGCCGCTGTCCTTGCTCGACGAAGCGCCGCCGGCGCAGCAGACTGTTTCCGTGGAAACGCTGGAATTCACCAGCCGCCTGATCGAGAAGAAACTGTCCGACTTCGGCGTCGAAGTCAAAGTGGTCGCCGCTTATCCCGGCCCGGTGATTACGCGTTATGAAATCGAACCGGCCACCGGCGTCAAGGGCAGCCAGATCGTCGGCCTCGCACGCGACCTCGCGCGTTCGCTGTCGCTGACCTCGATTCGCGTGGTGGAAGTCATCCAGGGCAAGAATTACATGGGCCTGGAGCTGCCCAATCCCAAGCGCCAGATCGTGCGCCTGACCGAGATCCTCAGCTCCAAGGTTTACAACGACAGCCATTCCAGCCTGACCATCGCACTCGGCAAGGACATTGCCGGCAACCCGGTGGTGGCCGATCTCGCCAAGATGCCGCACTTGCTGGTCGCGGGTACGACGGGCTCGGGTAAATCGGTCGGCATCAACGCCACTATCCTGTCGCTGCTGTACAAGTCGACGCCGAAACAGGTGCGCCTGATCCTGATCGATCCGAAGATGCTGGAATTATCAATTTATGAAGGCATCCCGCACCTGCTGGCGCCGGTCGTGACCGACATGCGCCAGGCCGGCCATGCGCTGAACTGGGCCGTGGCCGAGATGGAACGCCGCTACAAGCGCATGTCCAAACTGGGCGTGCGCAACCTGGCCGGCTACAACCAGAAGATCATCGATGCCGACAAGCGCGGCGAGAAAATCCCGAATCCGTTCAGCCTGACCCCGGATGCGCCGGAGCCGCTGGAACAGCTCGAAACCATCGTCATCATCATCGACGAGCTGGCCGACCTGATGATGGTGGTCGGCAAGAAGGTGGAAGAACTGATCGCGCGTATCGCACAAAAGGCGCGCGCCGCGGGCATCCATCTGATCCTGGCGACGCAGCGGCCTTCGGTCGATGTCATCACCGGCCTGATCAAGGCCAACGTGCCGACGCGGATTGCCTTCCAGGTCAGCAGCAAGATCGACTCGCGCACGATTCTCGACCAGATGGGGGCGGAAGCGCTGCTCGGCATGGGCGACATGCTGTACATGCCGCCGGGCACCGGCTTGCCGATCCGCGTGCACGGCGCCTTCGTCTCCGATGAAGAAGTCCATCGCGTGGTGGATCACCTGAAAGAGCAGGGGGAACCGAATTACATCGAGGGCATCCTAGAAGGAGGCGTTGCCGAAGATGCCGATGGTGCAGTCGGCGGCGCTGCGGGCGGCGGCGAAGGCGATGAACTCTATGATCAGGCCGTCGCGGTCGTGCTGAAAAACCGCCGGGCCTCGATTTCCCTGGTGCAGCGTCATTTGCGCATAGGCTACAACCGCGCTGCGCGTCTGCTGGAGCAGATGGAACAAAGCGGTCTGGTGTCGACCATGCAATCGAACGGCAACCGGGAAATCCTCGTGCCGGCAGGAAATACCACGGAGTAAAGACGTCAATACTATGCAAATAAAAATACAGGCATCACCTCTTCTGAACAAATGGCGTGTCGCCGGAGTGGCGGCAGCAATCGGCCTGAGCGCTGCGCTGTTCTCGGCGCAGGCAGCGGCGAGCGCGCTGGAGCAGTTCAAGCAGTTCGTGGCGTCCACGCAATCGGCCAAGGGCGAGTTCGTGCAGCGCCTGGTCAAGACCGACAGCGGCACTGTCAAGGTGTCGAATACGTCGAGCGGCAGCTTCGTGTTTTCACGTCCGGGCAAGTTCATCTGGACTTACCAGAAGCCGTATGAGCAAGTCTTGCAGGCCGATGGCGACAAGCTGTTCATTTACGACAAGGACCTGAACCAGGTCACCACCAAGAAGCTGGGCAATGCGCTCGGTTCATCGCCGGCCGCCATCCTGTTCGGCAGCAACGACCTGGAAAAGAATTTCACGCTGAAAGAAGGCGGCACCAAGGATGGCATGGAATGGCTGGAAGCCACGCCCAAGACCAAGGACACGACCTTTGACCGGATCGGCATCGCCTTGAAGGACGGCGTGCCGCATGCGATGGAGTTGCGCGATTCGTTCGGGCAGACTTCGCTGCTGTCGTTCACCAACTTCGAGAAGAATCCGCCCTTGAAGGCGACCAGCTTCACCTTCGTCGTGCCCAAGGGCGCCGACGTTTTCAATCAATAAACAAGCGACGTAACGACGAGTAACGAATAACGACGAGGGTCAGATCGAGGTCTTGAGCATGTCGATCTTGCCTTCGACCTCGCGCCATTGGGCGTGGTCGGGCATTGGCGCCTGGGCCTGGGTGATCGGCTTCCAGCCCGGGTGCTTGGCCAGTTTTGCGTTCAGTTCGGTGAAATGGCGCAGGCCTTCGGGCAGGTCGGTTTCGTTGTAGATGGCGCCGACCGGGCATTCCGGTACGCACATCGAGCAATCGATGCAGCCATCCGGATCGATGGCCAGGAAGTTCGGGCCTTCGACAAAACAATCCATCGGGCAGACGCTGACGCAGTCGGTGTATTTGCAGGCGATGCAGGAATCGGTGACGACAAAGGGCATGAGCAGAACGCGCCGGTCGCGCGCCGAATGATGAGTAACGTAAGCAAAATGGCAAGCTGCGGATAGACAGCTTGCCCGGCAACCAGTCCTGTTTCCATCCTGTTTCCGTTCTATCTTCGCAAGCCCGGCAGGATTCTAGCATTCGGACCGATAGCCCGCTGCCGGATCGGTTAGACTGGCAATCCATTTTAATTCCCCAATTTGACCGCTCCATGAATTCCGCGCCGTTAGCCGAACGCCTCCGACCGCACTCCTTTGACGATGTCATCGGCCAGCAGCATCTGCTCGGCGCGGGCAAACCGCTGCGCGTGGCGTTCGAATCGGGCGAGCCGCATTCGATGATCCTGTGGGGACCGCCGGGTGTCGGCAAGACCACGCTGGCGCGCATCATGGCGGACAGTTTCAATGCCGAATTCATCGCGCTGTCGGCGGTGCTGTCGGGCGTCAAGGACATCCGCGAAGCGGTCGAGCGCGCGGAAGTGATCCGCGCCAATTCCGGCCGCCGCACCATCCTGTTCGTCGATGAAGTGCATCGCTTCAACAAGAGCCAGCAGGACGCTTTCCTGCCGCACGTGGAAAGCGGCCTGTTCACCTTCATCGGCGCGACGACTGAAAACCCCTCGTTTGAAGTCAACGGCGCGCTGCTGTCGCGCGCGGCCGTGTATGTGCTCAAGTCGCTGACGGAGGAAGATCTCGGCGCGCTGATCGATCGCGCCTGCCGCGACGAACTCGACGGCCTCCAATTCGTACCCGAAGCCAGGGAAATGCTGATCGCCAGTGCCGACGGCGACGGCCGCAAGCTGCTCAACAACCTGGAAATCGTGGCGCGCGCCGCTCAGGCGAAGAGCGTCGCCATCGTCGGCACGGAACTGCTGGCGGAATGCCTGGGCGATGCGCTGCGTCGTTTCGACAAGGGAGGCGACGCCTTCTACGACCAGATTTCAGCGCTGCATAAGTCGGTGCGCGGCTCCAGTCCCGACGGCGCCTTG
This sequence comes from Herbaspirillum lusitanum P6-12, assembly GCF_000256565.1. Taxonomy (GTDB): domain Bacteria; phylum Pseudomonadota; class Gammaproteobacteria; order Burkholderiales; family Burkholderiaceae_D; genus Herbaspirillum; species Herbaspirillum lusitanum. The sequence continues at coordinate 8,550 of NZ_AJHH01000253.1, forward strand.
TACTGGCTCACGCGCATGCTCGACGGCGGCACCGATCCGCGTTACCTGGCGCGCCGCATCGTGCGCATGGCGTGGGAAGACATCGGCCTGGCCGATCCGCGCGCCATGACGATCGCCAACGACGCCGCCGCGACGTATGAGCGCCTCGGTTCGCCGGAAGGCGAACTGGCGTTGGCGCAGGCGGTGATTTATCTGGCGATTGCGGCCAAGAGCAACGCCGGCTACATGGCCTACAACCAGGCCCGCGCCTTCGTCGCCAAGGACAAGTCGCGCGGCGTGCCGGAGCACTTGCGCAATGCGCCGACCAAGCTCATGAAGCAACTGGGTTACGGCAAGCTGTATCGTTACGCCCATGACGAGCCGGAAGGCTATGCCGCCGGCGAGACCTATCTGCCGGACGGCATTCCCGATCCGCACTGGTACCAGCCGGTGCCGCGCGGGCTCGAGGCCAAGATCGGCGACAAGATGGCGCATCTGCGCGAGCTTGATCGCGAGTACAAGAAGAACAACAAGGATTGACCCGGGCGGCAATGCATAGACCGCATTGCGCCGGCAGATTCAAACGGTTTTTTTCCACACCTCGAACACGCCCTCCATTGCCCCCATCGCCGCAATCACTGCAGCATAGGTGGCGTCGTTGTCGTAGCCCGGCAATTTCACCTTGAACTCTTCCATCAGGCTTTCCAGCCCCGGCGTGTCGTTGGGCAGGCGGATGCCGCCTTTGGCGGTGGCGAGCATCCAGTAGGGCATCGGCAGGAAATCGTCGCCGATGGTGATGACGATGCGCTCGACGTCTTGCCAGGCGATGCTTTCCAGTTCGGCGCCGGCGCGGGCGGTCTTGATGAATTCATCGTCGAACGCCACCGTCACCGGTTTGGCGCGCGCTGCGGCGCGCTTGGCCGGACGCAGATCGGCGGCGCTGGGGCCGGCGTTGATCTTCCATTTGGTTGATTCAGGCGTCGGGAACAGGCGGTTCTTGACGCGTTGCCCGAAGGCGAACATGGCGCCGAAAGCCAGCCCGGTCAGCACGCCGTAGCCGATACTCGAACCGGTCAGGGCGAATTGCGAACCGGCCCAGATGGCGCAGCAGGCGGACAGGGCAAAGCCGATCAGGTAGGCGATCAAGGGCGGCTGGGAGGGTTTGTCGGACATGGCGGGTTCCTGTGGTGGTCCTGAACATTGGCGGCAATGGTAACGCAAGCACGTGTGCCGTTGGCCGCAGGCCACGCTATTTTTCGCGCATTTTTTGTTCGTTGAGCCGGCAGCCGGCGAGGATGGTCAATGTCCTTGGTACAATCTCATCTTTACCGAATTCACCGTATTCACCGCATTTACTTATCTGGCACTCCATGATCGACATCCAACTTCTTCGTAAAGACATCGACAATGTCGCCGCCCGTCTGGCCGCGCGCAAATTCCAGCTTGATGTCGCCGCTTTCAATGCACTCGAAGGCGAGCGCAAGCAGATCCAGACCCGCACTGAAGAATTGCAGGGCAAGCGCAACAGCCTGTCCAAGCAGGTCGGCATGCTCAAGGGCAAGGGCGAAGACGCCTCGGCGGTGATGGCGGAAGTGTCCGGCATCGGCGATGAACTCAAGGCATCCGCCGCACGCCTGGAAGAAGTGCAGGTGCAACTGAGCGACTTCCTGCTGACCCTGCCGAACTTGCCGCACGAATCCGTGCCGGCCGGCGCCGATGAAAGCGGCAACGTCGAACTGCGCAAGGTCGGCACGCCGCGCACCTTCGATTTTGAGGTCAAGGACCACGTCGACGTCGGCGCCGCGCTCGGCCTCGACTTCGATGTCGCCACCAAGCTCACCGGTTCGCGCTTCGCCGTCATGAAGGGCGGCATCGCCCGCCTGCATCGTGCGCTCGCGCAATTCATGCTCGACACGCACACGCTGGAGCACGGCTACACCGAGTGCTACACGCCTTACATCGTCAACGCCGATTCGCTGCGCGGCACCGGCCAGTTGCCGAAGTTCGAAGCCGATCTGTTTGCGGCCAAGAAGGGCGGACAAGAGGGCGACTCCAGCGACAACGCTGCGCTCTACCTGATCCCGACCGCCGAGGTGCCGTTGACCAACCTGGTGCGCGACGAGATCGTGGCCGGCGACACGCTGCCGCTGAAGATGACTGCGCATTCGCCGTGCTTCCGTTCGGAAGCCGGCAGCTACGGCCGCGACACGCGCGGCATGATTCGTCAGCATCAGTTCGACAAGGTCGAAATGGTCCAGATCGTGCATCCGGAAAAATCCTACGAAGCGCTGGACGAGATGCTCGGCCACGCCGAAAACATCCTCAAGAAGCTCGGCCTGCCATACCGCGTGATCACGCTGTGCACCGGCGACATGGGCTTCGGCGCAGCCAAGACCTTCGACATCGAAGTCTGGCTGCCGGCGCAGAACACTTACCGTGAAATCTCGTCGGTGTCGAACTGTGAAGCCTTCCAGGCGCGTCGCATGCAGGCGCGTTTCCGCAATTCCCAAGGCAAGCCGGAACTGGTGCACACGCTCAACGGCTCCGGCCTGGCGGTCGGTCGCACCTTGGTGGCGGTGCTGGAAAACGGCCAGCAGGCCGATGGCAGCGTGACGATTCCGGAGGTGTTGCGTCCGTACATGGGCGGACTGGAAAAGCTGGCGCCGTAAGCCGCGCAATCCAGGCAATCCACGCCGCACCATGAAAAATGGCTGATGTCCGCAGGGGCATCAGCCATTTTTCATGTGCCGTCGTGGCTATTTGAGATCGTTTACATTGCCCATGAGAAAGTTGCCGGCACGCGCCGCTCGATGAAGAGGCTGTTGCCCGGCGTCTTCTTGGCCTGCTTCTTGGCCTTCGTCGCCGCCGAGGCGATCTGGTGTGGTGATGAGTATTGCGAGGGTTCGATTTTTACCGCGCCCAGCGACAGGCTCACCAGCGGATGCAGCACGCGGTTGCCCTGGCGATCTTCGCTGTAGTAGCCGCCGCGTTCCTTGTCTTCGACATAGTAAAAGCTTTGCGAGGCGACCGCGAACGCTTCCAGCATCGCCTTGCAGCGATGTTCCCAGTCTTCGCTCTGGAACATGATCAGGAAATCGTCGCCGCCGATGTGGCCGATGAAGTCCAGCTGCGTGTCGCAGAACTGGCTCAGGGTGCGGCCGGTCAGCTGGATCATGTCGTCGCCCTTGCGATAGCCGTAGACGTCGTTGAAGGGCTTGAAGTTGTCGAGGTCGCAGTAGCAGATGCAAAACTCGACACCGCTTTGCAGCAGGAATTCGATGTGTTCGTTGATCGGCACGTTGCCCGGCAATTGCGTCAGCGGATTGGCGTAGCGCGCCGCTTCGATCTGCATTTGCGTGATTTCGCGCAGCAGGTCGTGGCCGGTGCCCATGCCGACGTACTGGCCCTGGTCGACGATGATGAAGCCGTTCGACAAGTGATGCGATTCGGCCTGGACCAGGATATGGCTGAGATCTTGCAGGCTGGTGTCCTGTTCGGTCAGCAGCGGATTGGGATCCATGAAGAAGGTGCAGGACTTCTTGCCGTACAACTCGCGGCCGTACAGGCGGGCGAAGCGCTCGACCATGCTGTAGCGGTTGATCAGGCCGACCGGGATACCGTTGCTCACCACCGGCAGCGCCTGCAATTGCGGATCGTTGACGAACAGGTTGTAGACCTTGTCGTTGGATACATCGGGCGCGACGTACAGGCTTTCGCGCAGCAGCTTGAAAACGGTGGTGCTCTTCTTGCCGGGACCATATTTTTGCGCCGCCAGCGGCACCTTGTCGCGGCGCAGGACCTTGCTGATATCGTCGCCGACCACGGTCTTCGGATTGGCATGCGGGCGGGCGATGTGATAACCCTGGCCGCAGGCGATGCCGAGGTCGCGGATGGTCAGCAGTTCGGCCTGGGTTTCGATGCCTTCGGCGATGACGATGGAGCCGGACTTTTCGGCGATCTCCTGGATCGAGCGCACGAACTGCAATTTCATCGGGTCGTTGTTGATGCCCTGGATGAAGTGCATGTCGACCTTGACGTATTCCGGCTGCAGCTCGGACCACAGGCGCAGGCTGGAGAAGCCTTCGCCGAGATCGTCGATGGCGATCTGGAAACCCATGTTGCGGTAATGCATGGCGGCGTTGCGCAGCAGCGTGTAATCGTAGGTCGGTTCGTTCTCGGTCAGTTCGATGATGATGCGCTGAGGATTGATGCCAAGTTTTTCGAGATGGCGCAGGGTCTCGCCCTGGATCGCTTCGGGCTGCACCAGCGCACCCGGGCTGACGTTGAGGAACAGGTTGCCCGGCAGGCCGGATTGGGCGAACTGCGCCATGACGATGTGGCGGCACAGATGTTCGACCTGGACGGACAGCTTGTTGGCACGCGCGACCTTGAACAGGTTCAGCGGCGAATGCAGCGGGCTGTTGGAGGGGCCGCGAATCAGGCCTTCGTAGCCGACGATCTCGCCGCTGCGCATGCGGATGATGGGCTGGAACAGCGCCGTCAGGCTGCGCTGGGCAATGATTTCGTGCAAATGCGACAGCAGTTGTGACTCTTGCTGTTCGGACGCCGGCTGGGCATTGTCCGGCTCGCCCAAGATGACAGGCAAGGGCGGAACATGGTGGTCGAAGTCATGTGAGGCGAATGGGGCCATGTCAGGTCCAGTGGGTCCAGCAGTAGAGATGAGAAAGAGTGCCGATGGCATGCCGGAAGCGTGCCAAACTGCTTGCCCAATGCGCACGAGCGCCGGGCAACACCTGATCGTAGAGAAGATTTATGACAAGATGATGATGCGTAAATTATTTTCGATGGCGCGCGAGGAAAATATTTGAAGATTTATAAGGAAGGCTCTTTCCATCTTCAAATTGGTTCTGCTATAATCTTTCGCTTTGCTGCCCCAGGGTAAGCAATTCGACTAAGTTAACCGGAGAGGTGGCAGAGTGGTCGAATGTACCTGACTCGAAATCAGGCGTACGTTAAATCGTACCGTGGGTTCGAATCCCACCCTCTCCGCCAGAATCAAGCACAAACGCCCGCTCCATGTTCCTGTCATCAATCTGCCTGATTATCACGGTATCACGGCGGGTTTCATTGCATTCTTGATAATAATTAATGTGCCCGGCTGAATCGTCATGGGCATCCGGGGTTCTCAATGTCGCTGAATCGCCTGTTCTGGCTTGTCTCCGTCGCGCTGATGCTGCTGTTTTCCGTGCTCGCCGCGCGCATCGTGCTGATCGAGTGGGAAGCCTACCGGCGTGGTGCGCGCAGTGTCGACGCCGTGCGCGTGGTGCAACTGACGATGCTGGCGATGGAAAAGGTCTCGATCGAACGCGGACCATCGAATGCCCTCATGGGCGGTGAGGGCGATGCCTTGCCGGCGTTGCGCAAGCGGCTCGACGAGGCGCGGCGGAATAGCGATGAGGCGCTGTTCCGCGTGCTCGACAGTTTGCGCCTGGAGGCCGACGTCCGCTATGCGCCGGCGATCCGCAAGATCGAGGCGGTGCGCCAGGCGCTGGGGCCGGCGCGCGATCGCGTCGATCAGCAGGTCCGTTTCCTGTCATCAATCTGCCTGATTATCACGGTATCACGGCGGGTTTCATTGCATTCTTGATAATAATTAATGTGCCCGGCTGAATCGTCATGGGCATCCGGGGTTCTCAATGTCGCTGAATCGCCTGTTCTGGCTTGTCTCCGTCGCGCTGATGCTGCTGTTTTCCGTGCTCGCCGCGCGCATCGTGCTGATCGAGTGGGAAGCCTACCGGCGTGGTGCGCGCAGTGTCGACGCCGTGCGCGTGGTGCAACTGACGATGCTGGCGATGGAAAAGGTCTCGATCGAACGCGGACCATCGAATGCCCTCATGGGCGGTGAGGGCGATGCCTTGCCGGCGTTGCGCAAGCGGCTCGACGAGGCGCGGCGGAATAGCGATGAGGCGCTGTTCCGCGTGCTCGACAGTTTGCGCCTGGAGGCCGACGTCCGCTATGCGCCGGCGATCCGCAAGATCGAGGCGGTGCGCCAGGCGCTGGGGCCGGCGCGCGATCGCGTCGATCAGCAGGTCGGACTGGTCAAGTGGCAGCGCTCGTCGCGCGAAATCACCGAGGCGGTCGACGGCATGGTCGCGCTGATTCCCATGCTGGTGTCGTCGGTAGCCGATTTGTCGAGCATCGCCATCCAGGCCGATCCGGAGGTGCTGGACGGCCTGACCGGCATGCGGGTGGCGGCCAGCTTGCGCGAATACGCCGGCCAGGTCGGTTCCAAATTCACCGCGCCGGTCATCATGCGGCGTCCGCTGACCAAAAACGAAGTGATCGAAATCGGCAAGCTCTACGGTCGCATCGAGCAGTTGCGCACCTTGCTCGACATCCAGATGCGCGCCTACAAGGACAACCCGGCGTTCCGCACGGCGCTGTCCGATCTCGACACCCAGTATTTCGGACAGGGTTTTCCCTTCCTCGACGGCTTGCTGCAGACCGGCCTGCTGTCCGGTTCATACGAAGTCAACACGGCCGAACTGGCAGCGCGCTATGTTCCGCCCATGGGTTCGATTCTGCGGCTGCGCGATGCGATCCTGGTTGACCTGATCCGCGAGGCGGAAATCCGCCACCGCCAGGCGTTCAATCTGTTGATCGGTGCGATCACGATGACATTGTTCGCCTTCATTTTCTTTTTCCTGTTGCTGTACCTGGTGCGTCAGCGCGTACTGCGGCCGGTCTTGAAGGCGACGCAACTGGTGGTCGGACTGGCCGAAGGAAATCACGACGCGCCGATCCCGCAAGCGCGTCACAAAGATGAAATCGGCGACATGCTGCGCGCATTGCATGTGCTCAAGGCGCGCAGCCTGGAGCGCATCAGCCTGGCCGGTGAGCGGGAAACGCTGATCGAGCAGTTGCAACTGTCGTCCAATACCGATTTCCTGACTGGCGTGCTGAACCGCCGCGCCTTCTTTGCGCACAGCGAGCAGCAACTCGCGATTGCGCAGCGCTACGGGCGCAACCTGACGCTGGTGCTGCTCGACATCGACCACTTCAAGCGCTTCAACGACAATTACGGCCACCTTGTCGGCGACGATATCCTGCGCAATGCCGTGCAGAAGATCGCCCAGTTGTTGCGCAAGATGGATGTGTTCGCGCGCTACGGCGGCGAGGAGTTCATCATCTTGCTGCCCGAGGCGGATCTGGAACAGGGCATTGCAGTCGCGGAGAAATTGCGCGTGATGCTGGCGACGCAGGCATTTGCGCTCGATGACGGTCGCGAGATTGGCATCACTGCCAGTTTTGGCGTCACCGCGCTGGGTACGGGGGAAAGTCTCGATCAGTTGATCCGGCAGGCCGACGTAGCGCTCTACGCCGCCAAGCACAAGGGGCGCAACCGCGTCGAACGGGCCGGCTGATTTTGTTGCAGGGACTTCAATCGCGGTCGTTGAAGGCCGAGATGTGCGAAACCTGAAATACGCTCGATAGCGAATGCAATTCGTTGCGATGCAATTGCGCCAGGCGATGCAGGTATTGTTCACCGGTTTCCGTCAGCCGCACCTGGACCAGGCGCTTGTCTTTATCGTCCTGGGTACGCGTCACCAATCCCGCTTTTTCGCAGCGCGTCACCAGCGCCACCGTGCCATGATGCTGAGACTGCAAGCGCTCGGCGAGTTCGCTGATGCTGGCCCAGTCGCGTCCGGGAAACCCCTTGATATGCAGCATCAACAGGTATTGCAGCGGCGTCAGCCCTTCGCTTTGCGCGGCGTCCTCGCTGAAGCGGATGAAGCGGCGCAACTGATAGCGGAATTCCGAAAGCGCTTCGAAGTCGTCTTTTTGCAGGCGTGCGGGTGTTTTCATTGGCGAAGGTCAGGTGCTGCGAATAAACGAATAAATAAATCGGAAAATGGCAAGATATATCATCTTGTGATGTAATTGCGGATTGACGTTATTCTGAAATAGGTTGGCATGCGCGATTCTATCCTGCAATGGTTGAGAAGTTTCATTCCGCAAAAAACCGCGGTGGATCGCTTCGAGCGCATGCGCGCCAGCGCCGGAGCGCTGTTCGGGATCCTGCTGACGGGTTTGCTGAGCTATCTGATTCTGCCGCACAACGCGGCCGCGATTTGGTTGATCGCACCCATGGGTGCCTCCGCCGTGTTGCTGTTCGCGGTCCCGTCCAGCCCGCTGGCGCAGCCGTGGTCGATCATCGGCGGCAATCTGGTGGCGGCGCTGGTCGGCGTGACGTGCGCCAAACTGATCGGCGAGCCGGCGCTGGCGGCGGCGCTGGCCATTGCGCTGGCGATAGCCTGCATGTTTGCGTTGCGCTGCATTCATCCACCCAGCGGTGCGGTGGCGTTGACGGCGGTGCTGGGCGGGCCGGCGGTGCATGGGATGGGTTATGGCTTCGTGTTGTCGCCGGTGCTGCTCAATTCCTTTTTGTTGCTGGCGATGGCGCTGTTTTTCAACAATGCGACGCGCCGCCGCTATCCGCACGCGCAGCAGAGCGAGCATCGCAACAACGTGCACCAGACTCATGACGTCGCGCCGAGCGCGCGACTGGGTTTCACGCATGAAGACCTGGATGCGGTACTGCGCCGCTACAACCAGGTGCTCGACATCAGCCGCGACGACCTTGAGGAAATCCTTCAGCAAACCGAGATGGAAGCCTACCGGCGTCGTTTCGGCGAGACCGTGTGCGCTGACATCATGTCCAGCGATGTTGTCTCGGTTGAGTTTTCGACCGAGCTGGCCGAGGCTTGGCGGCAGATGCGCGCGTGTGGATCGTGCGCGTCGCGTGATCGGCATCGTGACCAAGACGGATTTCCTCCAGCATGCCGGCACCCACGATTATGAAAAACTGGGCGACAAGTTGCGTTCCTTCCTGCAACGCACCCCGCATACGCATTCGGCCAAGGCGGAAGTGGTCGGGCAGATCATGAGCAAGTCGGTGAAGACGGCCTCGGTGCATCTGCCCATCGTCCAGCTGGTGCCGCTGATGGCGGACGAGGGTGTGCACCAGATCCCGGTGATTGACGACGAGCGTCGGCTGGCAGGCATGGTGACGCAATCGGACATGGTGGCGGCGTTGTACGTGAACAATCTGGCGCGTGCGCGCGGCGGTTTGCGTGTGGTGGCTTCGTAGCGAGGTTTTAAGCTCCCGAACCATTTGGACGAGAGGCGTCTAAAATCTAGGAATGGAGAGGGTTCGCACCAACACCCAAACAGGAGATCGCCATGCGCCATGCCGTTCTGATTGCCGTCGTCGCCATTGCCGTGCTGGCCGCCGCCTGCCAGCGCAAGGACAAGCCGCCTACGCCCACGGTGTCGCTGGCGCCGGTGGTGCAAGTGCCGGCTTGAGGGGGTGAGTTATTTCATTTGTGAATATCTGCTATTGGAACAATAAAGCAGACGAGGAGAGGGCGTGTCGCTATAGTTGCACCTGTCTCCTCCAATTCTCCTCCTTAAGAAGATTGGATTCAGCCCGCAACCTCAGGTTCGCGGGCTTTTTTTTGTCCTGAAATTTGTGCGCCGGGAATGCTTTCGTGCTTCTTGGTAAGATGTCGGCAAGCCCCACGCAGTCCTTGTAAAGATATCCATGTCCCACAGTCCTCCCGAACGTCCCGATACCCCTTGTGTCGCCGTCTGCTCCACCACTTTTGACGATGTATGCCGCGGTTGCGGCCGCACCGTGTCGGAAGTCGCGCATTGGGTGTTCATGACCGAGGAAGAAAAAGATGCGGTCTGGATACGCATCACCGCCGAGGGATATCCGCGCCGCAAGTCTTGAGCGGCTTGGGCGCGCTTGCGGCTCGTACTAATCTGGAAGAGCTGTTGAAGCAGAAGAAGGCGGAAACCCTGGTGATCGTCGGCAAATAACGCCGGAGGCGGCAACGCCAAAAAACGGCATGCCCGCCTTGCGCAGCATGCCTGTCAACGCAATCATCGGCAATCCGGTGAGGGCGGTCGGGTCGGTGCTGTCGATCCTTTCCAGGATGGCGATTCCCAGGCCTTCGTTCTTGGCGCTGCCGGCACAGTCATAGGGTTGTTCGATGCGCAGGTAGGCGTCCAGCTCGGCGTCCGGCAGATCGCGGAAGGTGACGAAGGTCTGGATATTTTCGATCTGAATGACCGGAGCCTCGGGATTGCGGTGATCCGACAGGCATAGCGCCGTATGGAAAATTACGCGGCGGCCGCGCATTTTGATAAGTTGCTTCATGGCATTGGCGTGATTGCCGGGTTTGCCGATTTGTTCGCCGTCGAGCGTGGCGACCTGGTCCGAGCTGATGATCAGCGCGTCTGGATGGCGCTGCGCGACGGCATCGCCTTTCCAGCGCGCCAGGCGTAATGCGGTGGCCTCCGGGCTTTCGCCTGCCGCCGGGGTTTCATCGATGTCGGGCGCAATCACCTCGAAGGGAAGTTGCAGCCGGGACAGGAGTTCGCGCCGGTAGATCGAGCTGGAGGCCAGGATGAGGCGGGGCAGGGCGGGAGTTTTGGGCATTATGCGACAGCAAGGTGGCAGTGTTCGCGAAAAATACGCTAACACTTTGACGAATAAGGGAAAACGCTGTTATTATCGCAGGTTTTCCGGATTCAGCTTTCGCCATGAGTGCTTTTGTGATCGACGCATTTGAATTTAGTCGGCTCAAGGAGCAGGCCGAGGGCGAGCTCGCGGTGGCCGATATGGCGCGCCTGGCGGGCGAAACGGCCGATCGCGCCGGCGTTCTCAAATGGTCGCTGAGCGGCGGCGCCGACAAGGTCGGTCATCCGCAATTGAAGCTTTCCGTCTCCGGCCAGGTCAATCTGGTGTGCCAGCGGTGCCTGACTGCGATGCCTTTCACGGTGTCGTCCGAGTCGGTGCTGGTATTGGCCAAGGATGAAGAATCTGCCGACGCCATTGAAGAATTGCTCAACGATGAGTCGATTGACGTGATCGTCGGCGAGGCCGAATTCAATGTCGGTTATCTCGTAGAGGACGAGGCATTGCTTGCCTTGCCGGTGGCGCCCAAGCATGAATCCTGCCCTGCGCAGGCCTTGCCTGGCTCCGGGGCGGAAGCGGCGGCGACCGAGAAAGTATCGCCGTTCTCGGTACTCAAGAATTTGAAGCAGTAAAAGCAGGCGGCGGGTTTTTTCTGCCGGATGGATGTAAGGATTCTCGGTTGGGCAGTGAGTTTGCTGGCCGGATATGTTAAAATTTTAGAACTTAAGATTCAGGAGTTATCATGGCTGTTCAGCAAAACAAAAAGACCCCATCGAAGCGCGGTATGCATCGTGCACACGATTTCCTGACAGCGCCACCGCTGGCAGTCGAGCCGACAACTGGTGAAACGCACCTGCGTCACCACATCAGCCCGAACGGTTTCTACCGTGGTCGCAAGGTCCTGAAGACCAAGAACGACGAGTAATCGGAAATTGCTGTTAAGGCGGAATGCGGCGCAATGAATTTTTCAATTGGCGCCGCTTTTTATATGCTGCTTCAGCTTAGCGCGTCATTTTGAATCGCGCCAAATCTGCCCCATAATGCGGGTTGGCAAGGCTCTGAATCAAAACAATGACCATCAAAATTTCCATTGACTGCATGGGCGGCGATCACGGCCCTTCAGTCACTATCCCAGCCGCCATTTCGTTTTTGCAGCGCGAGCCTGACGCCGAGTTGATACTGGTCGGTCAGGAGGAAGCGCTGCGTGCCGCCTTGCGCAAGCACAAGCAAGGCAACATTTCACGTCTGCACGTTCAGCACGCCGCCGAAGTCGTCACCATGGACGATTCGATCGAGGTCGCCCTGCGCCGCAAAAAGGATTCGTCCATGCGCGTCGCGATCAACCTGGTCAAGGAAGGGCGGGCCAGCGCTGCCGTCTCCGCCGGCAATACCGGCGCACTGATGGCGGTCTCGCGCTATGTGCTGAAAACCATCCCGGGCGTCGATCGTCCCGCGATATGCACGATTCTTCCCAATCAAAAAGACGGTCCGACCTACATGCTCGACCTCGGCGCCAACGTCGATTGCGAGCCGCAGCATTTGCATCAGTTCGCGCTGATGGGTTCTGCGCTGGTGTCGGCCATGGAAGGCAAGCCACGTCCTACGGTCGGTCTGCTCAACGTCGGTGAAGAAGAAATCAAGGGCAATGAGGTGGTCAAGCAGACCGCCGAACTGCTCCACGCGGATCACGAAAAAGGCCTGATCAATTTCTACGGCAACGTCGAAGGCAACGACATCTTCGAAGGCACCACCGACATCGTGGTGTGCGACGGTTTTGTCGGCAACGTCACGCTGAAGGCCTCCGAGGGCCTGGGTCGTTTCGTCAAGATCGTGCTCACGACCGAATTCAAAAAAGGCTTCTTCAACAAGCTCGGCGCCCTGATCGCCTATGGCGCCATCAAGGCCCTGTCGCGCCGCCTCAATCCATCCCGCTACAATGGCGCCAGCCTGCTCGGTTTGCGCGGCCTGGTGTTCAAGAGTCATGGCGGCGCCGATGCGTATGCTTTCGAGTGGGCCATTCAGCGCGCTTACGATGCGGCCAAATATGACGTGCTGTCGCGCATCACGACCACTATCGCCGAACTGATTCCACAGGCGGAAGGCGCAGTCGAGCGCGTGAATGCAATCACATCATCAACCGATCTAACAGAACAGAAAACGGTATGACTCTTTATAGCAAAATTGTCGGCACCGGCAGTTACCTGCCACCCAAGCGTGTGACCAACGACGAGTTGGCGCAGCAGCTTGCAAAGAAGGGCATCGAGACTTCCGACGAATGGATTTTTTCGCGCAGCGGCATTTCCGCGCGCCATTACGCCGAAGCCGACGTGCTGTCGAGCGACCTCGCCGTGGCAGCCTCGCAGCGCGCGCTGGAAGCAGCCGGTTTGCAGGCCAATGACATCGATCTGATCATCCTGGCGACATCGACGCCGGATCATCTGGGCGGCTTCCCGAGCACGGCCTGTGTCGTGCAGCGCAAGCTCGGCATCAACAACGGCGGCGCCGCGATGGACGTGCAGGCGGTGTGCAGCGGCTTCGTCTATGCGATGTCGGTGGCGGACAGTTTCATCAAGACCGGCATGCACAAGAACGTGCTGGTGATCGGCGCGGAAGTGTTTTCGCGCATCCTGAATTTCGAAGACCGCACCACCTGCGTCCTGTTCGGCGACGGCGCCGGCGCGATCGTCATGACGGCGTCAAAAGAGCCCGGTATCCTTGCCGCAAAATTGCATGCCGACGGCAGCCACGGCCATATCCTGTGCGTGCCCGGCAACGTCAATGATGGCGCAGTCGCGGGCAATGCCTATTTGTACATGGACGGCCCGGCAGTATTCAAACTGGCGGTGTCGGTGCTCGACAAGGTGGCGCGCGAAGTGCTGGAAATCGCCAAGGTGGATGCGAAAGAAGTCGACTGGCTGATTCCGCATCAGGCCAACATTCGCATCATGCAGGGCACTGCCAGGAAGCTCGGCCTGCCGCTGGAAAAAATGGTGGTGACCGTCGACGAGCACGGCAATACATCGGCCGCTTCGATTCCGCTGGCGTTGGACCAGGCGGTGCGCGACGGTCGCGTCAAGCCGGGCCAGAACGTCATGATGGAAGGCGTCGGCGGCGGCTTCACCTGGGGCGCCGTGCTGGCGCGCATGTAAGCCGGCGCGGCCGGCTTTGAACTGATTTTTCAACGACAAAATAGAGCATGACAACATTTGCTTTTGTTTTTCCGGGCCAGGGTTCGCAGGCCATCGGGATGCTGAATGGCTTTGCCGACAATGAAGTGGTCAAGGCGACTGTTGCGGAAGCCTCCGACGCGCTGCAGTTCGATCTCGGCAAGCTGATCGCCGAAGGTCCGAAAGAGGACCTCGACCTGACCACCAATACCCAGCCGGTCATGCTGACTGCGGCCGTGGCGTTTTACCGCGCCTGGATCGCTGCCGGGGGCAAGGCGCCGGCGCTGGTCGCCGGTCACAGCCTCGGTGAATATTCCGCACTCGTGGCGGCCGGCGTGATCGCGTTCAAGGATGCCGTACCGCTGGTGCGTTTCCGGGCGCAAGCCATGCAGGAAGCCGTGCCGGTCGGGCAGGGCGGCATGGCGGCGATTCTCGGCTTGTCGGATGACGACGTGCGCGCTGCCTGCGCCGAAGCTGCGCAGGGCGACGTGGTCGAAGCCGTCAATTACAATTCTCCCGCGCAAGTGGTGATCGCCGGCAGCAAGGCCGCTGTCGAGCGCGCTTGCGAAATCGCCAAGGCCAAGGGCGCCAAGCGCGCACTGGTGCTGCCGGTTTCGGCGCCGTTCCATTCGTCGCTGCTCAAGCCGGCTTCGGACCGTTTGCAGCAATATCTGGCCGGCGTGCCGTTTTCCGCGCCGCAGATTCCGCTGATCAATAATGTCGACGTCGCCATCGTCAACGATCCCGCCGCCATCAAGGACGCGCTGGTGCGTCAGGCGGCCAGCGCCGTGCGTTGGGTCGAGACCGTACAGAAGATGTCGACGGAAGGCATCACCCACGTGGTTGAATGCGGTCCCGGCAAGGTGCTGGCCGGTTTGACCAAGCGTATCAACGGCGAACTGGTCGGCGAGGCAATCGTTGACCAGGCATCCCTGGACAAAGTATTGGAGCTGCTGAAGTGAGTGATCAAAATCCGCAATACCTGCAGAATCTGCAGAATCAGACTGCATTGGTGACCGGCGCTTCCCGCGGCATCGGACGCGCCATCGCGCTGGAGCTGGTGCGCCAAGGCGCGAAAGTCGTCGGTACGGCAACGTCGGCAGCCGGCGCCGCGGCCATCAGCGAATACCTTGAGCAGGCGCAGCCCGGTTGCGGCAAGGGCGTCGTCCTCAACGTCAATGACGCCGCCGCCTGCAGCGCCGTCATCGACGACGTGCAAAAAGAATTCGGCGGCCTGTCCATCCTCGTCAACAATGCCGGCATCACGCAAGACCAGTTGGCCATGCGCATGAAAGACGAAGAGTGGGATAATGTCATCGCGACCAACCTGACTGCGGTCGGGCGTCTGTCGCGTGCAGTCTTGCGCGGCATGATGAAGGCGCGCAACGGCCGTATCATCAACATCACGTCGGTGGTCGGTTCGGCCGGCAACTCGGGGCAAAGGCGCCGCGATGGACGTGCAGGCGGTGTGCAGCGGCTTCGTCTATGCGATGTCGGTGGCGGACAGTTTCATCAAGACCGGCATGCACAAGAACGTGCTGGTGATCGGCGCGGAAGTGTTTTCGCGCATCCTGAATTTCGAAGACCGCACCACCTGCGTCCTGTTCGGCGACGGCGCCGGCGCGATCGTCATGA
>NZ_AJHH01000254.1 GCF_000256565.1 Herbaspirillum lusitanum P6-12
AACATTTGCTTTTGTTTTTCCGGGCCAGGGTTCGCAGGCCATCGGGATGCTGAATGGCTTTGCCGACAATGAAGTGGTCAAGGCGACTGTTGCGGAAGCCTCCGACGCGCTGCAGTTCGATCTCGGCAAGCTGATCGCCGAAGGTCCGAAAGAGGACCTCGACCTGACCACCAATACCCAGCCGGTCATGCTGACTGCGGCCGTGGCGTTTTACCGCGCCTGGATCGCTGCCGGGGGCAAGGCGCCGGCGCTGGTCGCCGGTCACAGCCTCGGTGAATATTCCGCACTCGTGGCGGCCGGCGTGATCGCGTTCAAGGATGCCGTACCGCTGGTGCGTTTCCGGGCGCAAGCCATGCAGGAAGCCGTGCCGGTCGGGCAGGGCGGCATGGCGGCGATTCTCGGCTTGTCGGATGACGACGTGCGCGCTGCCTGCGCCGAAGCTGCGCAGGGCGACGTGGTCGAAGCCGTCAATTACAATTCTCCCGCGCAAGTGGTGATCGCCGGCAGCAAGGCCGCTGTCGAGCGCGCTTGCGAAATCGCCAAGGCCAAGGGCGCCAAGCGCGCACTGGTGCTGCCGGTTTCGGCGCCGTTCCATTCGTCGCTGCTCAAGCCGGCTTCGGACCGTTTGCAGCAATATCTGGCCGGCGTGCCGTTTTCCGCGCCGCAGATTCCGCTGATCAATAATGTCGACGTCGCCATCGTCAACGATCCCGCCGCCATCAAGGACGCGCTGGTGCGTCAGGCGGCCAGCGCCGTGCGTTGGGTCGAGACCGTACAGAAGATGTCGACGGAAGGCATCACCCACGTGGTTGAATGCGGTCCCGGCAAGGTGCTGGCCGGTTTGACCAAGCGTATCAACGGCGAACTGGTCGGCGAGGCAATCGTTGACCAGGCATCCCTGGACAAAGTATTGGAGCTGCTGAAGTGAGTGATCAAAATCCGCAATACCTGCAGAATCTGCAGAATCAGACTGCATTGGTGACCGGCGCTTCCCGCGGCATCGGACGCGCCATCGCGCTGGAGCTGGTGCGCCAAGGCGCGAAAGTCGTCGGTACGGCAACGTCGGCAGCCGGCGCCGCGGCCATCAGCGAATACCTTGAGCAGGCGCAGCCCGGTTGCGGCAAGGGCGTCGTCCTCAACGTCAATGACGCCGCCGCCTGCAGCGCCGTCATCGACGACGTGCAAAAAGAATTCGGCGGCCTGTCCATCCTCGTCAACAATGCCGGCATCACGCAAGACCAGTTGGCCATGCGCATGAAAGACGAAGAGTGGGATAATGTCATCGCGACCAACCTGACTGCGGTCGGGCGTCTGTCGCGTGCAGTCTTGCGCGGCATGATGAAGGCGCGCAACGGCCGTATCATCAACATCACGTCGGTGGTCGGTTCGGCCGGCAACTCGGGGCAAATGAACTACGCCGCCGCCAAGGCTGGCGTGGCAGGCATGAGTCGTGCGCTGGCGCGTGAAATCGGCAGCCGCAACATTACCGTCAATTGCATCGCGCCGGGTTTCATCGATACCGACATGACCAAGGTGCTGGGCGAGCAGCAGACCGCCGCCTTGCTGCAGCAGATTCCGCTGGGTCGTCTGGGCGCTCCGGAGGACATCGCAGCGGCTGTGGCTTTCCTGGCGTCGCCGCAAGCAGCTTACATCACCGGCACGACCTTGCACGTCAATGGCGGCATGTACATGAATTAAGCGTCTTTGGACGCAGATCGCAGCAACTTACTTATTCTTGTCGAGAATACTTAAAAGTAAATTTTTGGCGTGCAAACCTGATAAAATGCGCGCACTTTTGTAACCTATCCACTGGAGGCACTTATGTCCGATATCGAACAACGCGTTAAAAAGATCGTCGCTGAACAACTGGGCGTCGCTGAAGCAGACATCAAGACAGAATCGTCGTTCGTGGACGATCTGGGCGCAGACTCGCTCGACACCGTCGAACTGGTCATGGCACTGGAAGATGAGTTCGAAATGGAAATCCCTGACGAACAAGCTGAAAAGATTACAACCGTGCAACAGGCGATCGATTACGCCAAGGCACACGTCAAGGCCTAAGCTGGTTTTGAACGACTCTAGGAGAATTGCTTGAGCCGCTCACGTGAACGTCGTGTAGTCATTACCGGTCTTGGATGCATTTCACCCGTCGGCAACAATATTGCCGATGCGTGGGGCGCAGTCAAGGAAGGTAAGTCGGGCATTGCCACCATCACCAAGTTTGACGCCACTCCTTTTTCTACGCATTTTGCGGGAGAAGTGAAGGGCTTCAACATCGAAGATTACATCCCCGCCAAAGAAGCGCGCCACATGGATACCTTTATCCATTTCGGCATGGCGGCGGGCATGCAGGCCTTTCAGGACAGCGGCCTGGTAGTCACCGATGAAAACGCCGAGCGTATCGGCGTCATCATCGGTTCCGGTATCGGTGGCTTGCCGCTGATCGAGCAGACCCATGAAGAGCTGACCAATCGCGGCCCCCGCCGCATCAGCCCGTTCTTCATCCCGGCTTCGATCATCAATATGATTTCCGGCAACTTGTCCATCAAGTACGGTCTGAAGGGCCCTAATCTGGCCATCGTGACCGCTTGCACGACAGGTTTGCATTGCATCGGCTCCGCCAGCCGCATGATTCAGTACGGCGATGCCGACGTGATGATTGCCGGCGGTGCCGAATCCAGCGTTTCCCCGCTGGGCATCGGAGGTTTCGCCTCAGCGCGTGCGCTGTCCACCCGCAATGACGATCCGGCGACCGCCTCCCGTCCATGGGACAAGGACCGCGACGGTTTTGTGCTGGGCGAAGGCGCCGGCGTGATGGTGCTGGAAGAGTACGAGCACGCCAAGGCGCGCGGCGCCAAGATCTATGCAGAAGTGCTGGGTTTCGGCATGAGCGGCGACGCATACCACATGACCGCTCCGAGCCTGGACGGCCCGCGCCGTTGCGTGGTGTCGGCCTTGCGCGATGCAGGCGTGAATGCGGACGAAGTCCATTATCTGAACGCACACGGTACCTCGACGCCTCTGGGCGACAAGAATGAAACCGATGCAATCAAGGCCGCCTTCGGCGATCATGCTTACAAGATGGTCGTTAATTCCACCAAGTCCATGACCGGCCATCTGCTGGGCGGCGCGGGCGGACTGGAATCGGTGTTCACCGTGCTGGCGCTGCACAATCAGATCTCTCCTCCGACGATCAACATCTTCAATCAGGATCCGGAGTGCGATCTTGACTACTGCGCCAACCAGGCGCGCGACATGAAGATCGACATCGCCGTCAAGAATTCATTCGGATTCGGCGGCACCAACGGCACTTTGGTGTTCGGCAAGGTATAAACCTGGCCCGGCTTTCGACAGAAAGCCGGGTTTTGCTTTTTCACTCCCCCATTCCTATGTCGATAGCAGTCTCCGCGGATATCAAGCCTTCCCGTCTGCTTTTGATCATGATGGCGGCAGCAGCTGTCGCCGTTGCCTTCATCGGTGTCATTTTTGCCTTCGCTCTGGTCGGGCAATTGTCTTTTGTATTCAGGATGTCGCTGGCGGGGGCTTGTATCATCGCGGCCGCTCTGGCGTTCTGGCTGATGCTGAGAAACCGTACCACGGTCTGGCTGCATATTTCCGGGACCGGGCAGATCCGGCTGGTCGAGCATCACGCGGTGGTGCGCGCCAAGCCGGGGTCGCAAGTGATGAGCGGCGGTCTGGCGCAATTGCTGGCCGGGTCGACCGTCTGGCCGAATCTGCTGTTGTTGCGCCTGAGGCTGGAAAATGGTCGGATACGGACTATTCCGGTATTGCCCGACTCTGTCCCCAAGGAAACTTTTCGAGCGCTGCAAGTGGCTTGTCGATGGGTTGCGAGTCATAATAACGATGCCTGATGGCATGCACTCCACAAAAAAATCGAAAAGATAGTACGCTTATTGAATTAATTGCTTCGAAATGGATCAATGATTCGGTTTGCGCAGAAATGATAAAAAAACAAGGAAACTGGATTTGACGACGGAACGCGAAATTGATCAACTGCTTGTCGAGCGTGTGCAGCGTGGCGATAAGAAGGCGTTCGAGCTATTAGTTGCCAAATATCAACGGAAACTGATGCGGCTCGTTTCGCGCCTGGTGCGCGATCAGGCGGAAGCGGAAGATGTCGTGCAAGAAGCCTTCATCAAGGCTTACCGCGCGCTGCCGCAGTTTCGTGGCGATTCGGCGTTCTATACCTGGTTGTACCGCATCGGTATCAACACGGCCAAGAACTACCTTGTGACCATGGGCCGAAGGGCACCGACGTCGACGGAAGCAGATGCAGAAGAGGCTGAAACTTTTGACGACGGAGAGCACCTAAGAGACATCAATACTCCCGAGTCGATGTTGGCGACCAAGCAGATTGCCCAGACGGTCAACGTTGCGATGGAAGCCTTGCCGGAAGAATTGCGGACCGCGATTACCCTGCGCGAAATCGAGGGGTTGAGCTATGACGAGATCGCCGACGCCATGGGTTGTCCCATCGGTACGGTGCGCAGCCGGATCTTCCGGGCGCGCGAGGCGATTGCGGAAAAGCTGCGACCGCTGCTTGGAACGGCGCTCGACAAGCGCTGGTAAGCCGGCAGGCTGATTTTAAGCTGCATTTAAGTTGTACTTGAAGCACGGGAGTTATGCGTTATATGACGTCGTAGGCGTCAATAAAAGACATAAAAATAAGAGCGGGTGATGGAACTGAAATTTTGTGGCCGGGTGACTACTTATGGATACCAAAGAAATTAGCAGAGAACAGATTTCGGCATTGGCCGACGGCGAGCTGGTTGACGCACATGTCAGCGTGGCTCTTGCCGTTTTACGCCAGCCGGACGAGCAAGCGACGTGGGATCTGTACCATCAGATCGGTGATGTCATGCGTTCGGAAGAAATGGCGTTTTCGCTCAGCGACGGCTTTGCCGCCAAGATGAGCGCGCGCCTTGACGCCGAGCCGACGATCATCGCCCCACAGTTGACGACGACCGCTGCCGAACAGATTATCGTTCCGGTGGCGGTGCATGATGCGACGGCTTCCAATGTCGTGTCGCTGGCGTCGACACGCAAGCGTTTTGTGCGCCGCTTCGTGATGCCGGGCGCTGCTGCAGCGGCAGCGATTGTCGCCGTGGTCCTGGTAACGGGGCAGCAGCAGCAGTCGACTACAGTGGCCAGCGTGGCCAGCGCTCCGGCCCCCCCCCCCCCCCCCCAGCGACGGCAGTTGTGCCGTCGGCGATT
>NZ_AJHH01000255.1 GCF_000256565.1 Herbaspirillum lusitanum P6-12
TTGTGTCGACGACAGCGACGGCAGTTGTGCCGTCGGCGATTACTACCGTGGCGTCCTCGTCCGCACCGCAAGGCGCGGCAACGATCAGCAGTCTGGCGCAACAGGGCGAAGTCGCGCGCGATCCGCGTATCGACGACTACCTGCTGGCGCATCAGCGTTTCTCGCCTTCGATGTACAGCTCGACCCAGTACGCCCGTTCAGCGGCTTTCGCAATTGACTCAGACAAATAATATGCGGCAGACACAAGGTTTGCTCCGGGTCGTTCTTTTTCTTTCGGCAGTGGTAGCATTCTCCGCCAAGGCGGATGTACGGTACAGCAGTT
>NZ_AJHH01000256.1 GCF_000256565.1 Herbaspirillum lusitanum P6-12
CCCCCCCCCCCCCGCCAAGGCGGAGAATGCATTGCCGACAAAAGTAAACAACAATCAGGATGCGCAGGTCTTACTAAAAAAAATTCAATCCGCAGCGCAGCGGCTCAATTATTCAGGCACTTTCGTCTACCAGCAGTCCAACCAGATGCGCACTTCGCGCATCACGCACATTCTGTCCGGCAAAAACGAAATCGAGAAGCTGGAAGTTCTCGATGGCAAGCCGCGTGAATATATCCGCAACAACGACGACGTCGCCTGTTACGTTCCCGAGGCGAAAACCGTCCTGATCGAAAAGCGCGTCACGCGCGACGTGTTCCCGGCCATTCTTGCAGCCAATCCCACCGACCTGGTGGATTACTACAGCGTCAAGATGGGCGAGACCGGCCGTGTGGCGGGGCACGATTGCCAGGCGGTGATCCTCGAGCCCAAGGATAAATTGCGCTACGGCTACAAGCTATGGGCCGACAAGGCGACCGGCTTGCTGTTGCGTGCACAGACCTTCGATGCCAAGAACGAAGTGGTGGAGCAGATTTCCTTCACTCAGATCGAGATCGGCAACATCGACCACAATCGCGTCAAGCCGAGCATCACCAACACCAACGGCTGGCATATCGAAAATTCGGTCATGAGCCAGGTCAACCTGGCCGGCTGGTCGGTAACTCCGCCGCCGGGCTTCAAAAAAATCCAGGAAGTCAAACGCCTGATTTCCGACACGCAGAACACCGGCGCGTCCGCGACGCAGCATGGCGTGACGACACAGCGGGAAGTGTCGCAAATCGTGTTTTCCGATGGACTGGCGGCGATTTCCGTATTCATCGAGCCGGGTTCGCAGAGCCGTACCGAAGGCTCCATGCAGCAGGGCGCAATGAATATCGTGGGCCGTCGTCAAGGCGATTACTGGCTCACCGTAGTCGGCGAGGTGCCGGGCTCGGCCATTCGGCAAGTGTCGAATTCCATAGAATTCAAATCCAAATAATACGAAAAATACCAATGATGATTCCCGCCAAGAAAATCTTGTTGTCGTCGTTACTGAGCGCTTCCATTTTTGCCTTGTCTCCTGCGTTGACCGGCTTGAGTGCGGCGGTTGCAGCGCCTGCCGTCGCCGGCCTGCCTGACTTCGCGGATATCGTCGACCGCACCGGTCCGGGCGTGGTCAATATCCGCACCACTGAACGCGTCAAGACCGGCCAGCCGCAAGCTGGTGCGGACGATGAGGAAATGCAGGAATTTTTCCGCCGCTTCTTCGGCGTGCCGATGCCGCGCCAGCAGCAACCCAATACGCCGAACACACCGCGTCCTAATCCCAATCGCAAGGGCGGCAGCGCCCAGCAGGAAGAAGTGCCGCGCGGCGTCGGCTCCGGTTTCATCATTTCGGCAGACGGTTACATCATGACCAATGCCCACGTGGTTGAGGGCGCCAGCGACGTCTACGTGACGCTGACCGACAAGCGCGAGTTCAAGGCCAAGATCATCGGTTCCGACACCCGTACTGACGTGGCGTTGCTCAAGATTGACGGCACCAGCCTGCCGCGTTTGGTGATCGGCGACTCGGACAAGATCCGTGCCGGTGAATGGGTGCTGGCGATCGGTTCGCCATTCGGCTTGGAAAACACCGTGACCGCCGGCATCATTTCCGCCAAGGCGCGCGACACCGGCGATTACCTGCCGCTGATTCAGACTGACGTCGCGGTCAATCCCGGTAACTCCGGCGGCCCGCTGATCAATCTGAAGGGTGAAGTGATCGGCATCAATTCGCAGATTTACAGTCGTTCAGGCGGCTTCATGGGCATCTCTTTTGCGGTGCCCATCGATGAAGCGCTGCGCGTTTCCGATCAGCTGAAGGCTTCCGGTCGCGTCACGCGCGGCCGTATCGGTGTCCAAATCGGCGAAGTGACCAAGGACGTGGCTGAATCGCTGGGTCTGGCCAAGGCGCAGGGGGCGCTGGTGCAGCGCATTGAGCCGGGTGGCCCTGCAGAAAAGGGCGGGCTGGAAGCCGGCGACATCATTCTGAAATTCAACGGTGTCGCCATCGAGAAGCCGAGCGATCTGCCGCGCATGGTCGGCGGCACCAAGCCGGGTTCGCGCGCGACTGTCAATATCTGGCGCAAGGGCAGTGCCCGCGATATCGCCGTGACCGTCGTGGAGATCGAAGCCGACAAGCCGGCCAAGGTGGAAGAGAAGAAGCCGAAGCAGGAAGCGGCGCCGAATTCCCTGGGTCTGGTGGTCAGCGATCTCTCCGACGCGCAGAAGAAAGAACTCAAGGTCGACAGCGGCGTGCTGGTGGAGTCTGCAGTCGGCGTGGCGGCAGCAGCCGGTTTGCGTGCAGGCGATGTGGTCCAGCGACTCAACGACGTCGATATCAAGGACTCCAGGCAATTCAACGGCCTGGTGGCCAAGCTGGATCCGAAGAAGCGCGCAGCAGTGCTGGTGCGTCGCGGCGACTCGTCGCAGTTCGTGCCTCTGCGTCCAAGCGCCAGCGGCAACTGAGAATGCGGGGCGCAAGCCCGCGTCCACGTCATTCTTTCAGCATGAAGGCTGCACCCCACGGGTTGCAGCCTTTATTTTGTGAACTTCGCGCCTGAACCGGAACGTCCGATGTCCTCTGTCCATTTCATCCTGTATTCCCGTTCCTACTGTCACTTATGCGAGGACATGCTGCACGCGCTGGAAAAATTCCGCCCGGCGTACGACTTCACTGTGGAGATTATCGACGTTGATGCCGACGAAGCGCTGGTGCGGCGCTATGACGAACTGGTGCCGGTACTCGTCGGACAACGGCAAGGGCAGCCTGCAGTACAGCTATGCCATTATTTTCTGGATGTCGCGGCTGTTGAAAAATTCTTGCTTTAAAGCAATTGATTCGATATTTCGGTTGCCGGGCAATCCCAAGGCCACAGAATCACTCCGGACCGCAAGCCGTCAATGGCTTATTCGGGTTTTACCCTCTGAAATCCGGTAGAATGACGGGTTGAACAAAAGCTGTTGTAAAGGCGCTCAATTGGGAGACGCTCCCATTCTGGAGCGCCTTTTTTCATCGTTTTCTGCAATTTAATGAACAATATCCGTAATTTCTCGATCATTGCCCATATTGACCACGGCAAATCCACGCTCGCCGATCGCATTATCCAGTTGTGCGGCGGCCTCTCCAACCGCGAGATGGAAGCTCAAGTGCTCGACTCGATGGACATCGAGCGCGAGCGCGGCATCACCATCAAGGCGCAAACCGCAGCCTTGCATTACAAGGCGCTGGACGGCCAGATCTACAACCTCAACCTGATCGATACGCCGGGCCACGTCGACTTCAGTTATGAAGTCAGCCGCTCGTTGTCGGCATGCGAAGGTGCGCTGCTGGTCGTCGACGCATCGCAAGGCGTGGAAGCGCAGACTGTGGCCAACTGCTACACGGCGCTGGAGTTGGGTGTTGAAGTGGTCCCCGTGCTCAACAAGATCGACTTGCCGTCGGCTGACCCCGACAACGCCAAGAGCGAGATCGAAGAAGTCATCGGTATCGATGCCTCCGACGCCACGCCATGTTCGGCCAAAACCGGCCTGGGCGTACAAGACGTCATCGAAGCGATGATCGCCAAAGTGCCGGCGCCGAAGGGCGATCCGGACGCGCCGTTGCAGGCGCTGATCATCGATTCCTGGTTCGACAATTACGTCGGCGTGGTCATGCTGGTGCGCATCGTCAACGGTACCTTGCGTCCGAAGGAAAAAATCTTCCTGATGGCGACCGAGTCGACGCACCTGACCGAAAGCATCGGCGTCTTCACACCCAAGTCGCAATCGCGCGAAACGCTGTCGGCAGGGCAGGTCGGCTTCATCATCGCCGGCATCAAGGAATTGAAGGCGGCCAAGGTCGGCGACACCGTCACGCTGGCTGCGAACAAGGCCAGCGAGCCGCTGCCGGGCTTCAAGGAAGTGCAGCCGCAAGTGTTCGCCGGCCTGTTCCCGGTCGAAGCGAATCAATACGACGCGCTGCGCGACTCGCTCGAAAAACTCAAGCTCAACGACGCCGCCCTGCAATACGAACCGGAAGTCTCGCAAGCGCTGGGCTTCGGTTTCCGCTGCGGCTTCCTCGGGTTGCTGCACATGGAAATCGTGCAGGAACGTCTCGAGCGCGAGTTCGACATGGACCTCATCACGACCGCACCGACAGTGGTGTACGAAGTCGTGATGCGCGATGGCGCAGGCACCATCCTGATGGTCGACAATCCATCGAAGATGCCGGAGCCGTCCAGGATCGAAGAGGTGCGCGAGCCTATCGTCACGGTCAATCTGTACATGCCGCAGGAATATGTCGGTTCGGTCATCACGCTGTGTACGCAAAAGCGCGGCGTGCAGATCAACATGAGCTACCACGGCAAGCAGGTGCAACTGACCTACGAAATGCCGATGGCCGAAATCGTGCTCGACTTCTTCGATCGCCTGAAGTCGACCTCGCGCGGCTATGCGTCGATGGACTACGAGTTCAAGGAATACCGTTCGGCCGACGTGGTCAAGGTCGACATGCTGATCAACAGCGAAAAGGTCGATGCACTGGCCATCATCGTGCACCGCGCCAACAGCCAGTTCCGCGGCCGCGCCGTGGCTGCCAAGATGCGTGAGCTGATTCCGCGCCAGATGTTCGACGTGGCGATCCAGGCCGCCATCGGCGCCACCATCATTTCGCGTGAAAACGTCAAGGCGTTGCGCAAGAACGTGCTGGCCAAATGCTACGGCGGCGACATCAGCCGCAAACGCAAGCTGCTCGAAAAGCAGAAGGCCGGCAAGAAGCGCATGAAACAGGTCGGCTCGGTGGAAATTCCGCAGGAAGCATTCCTGGCAATCTTACAAGTGGACGACAAATGAACCTGCAGGCTCTCTTAGGCAATTTCGCACTGATTCTGTTCGTGTTGATGGTGCTGACCGGCGTCATCTGGTTCATGGATACTTATTTCTGGTCCAGGCAACGACGCGCGAAGGCCGATGCCGCACTGGCCGAGTTCGATGCCCGTATCGCCAAAAACGCCAACGACGGCGTCAAGAGCGACACCTCCAGCCGCGCCAGGATCGAAGCCGATCTGTTGCGTCAGCCGACCTGGATCGAATATTCGGGCAGCTTCTTCCCGGTCATCGCGCTGGTGTTTTTCCTGCGCTCGTTCCTGTATGAGCCGTTCAAGATTCCATCGAGCTCAATGGTGCCGACCCTCCTGGTGGGCGACCTGATCCTGGTGAACAAATACACCTACGGCATTCGCTTGCCGATCGTGAACAAGAAGATCATCAGCATCAACGATCCGCAGCGCGGCGACGTGATGGTGTTCAAATACCCGAAGGATACGACGGTTGACTACATCAAGCGCGTTGTCGGCGTGCCAGGTGATAAAATTGTCTATAAAAACAAGCACCTAACAGTAAATGGTAAAGAAGTTTCTTACAAGCCATTGCCAGATTATCTGGATGATGAGAATCTGACGTACTATAAGCAATGGCAGGAAAACCTGACCGGCGTCGATCACAAGATACTGACGGATGAGCGCGCTCCCAATTTTGTACCGAATCCGGACGCTTTCCCTCAGCATGAACTATGCAGCTACAACACGGAAGGCTTTGCCTGCACCGTGCCTGCCGGGCAGTACTTCATGATGGGCGACAACCGCGACAACAGCCTGGACAGCCGCTATTGGGGCTTCGTGCCGGATCAGAACATTGTCGGAAAAGCATTTTTTGTCTGGATGAATCTGGGTAATCTGAAGCGTATCGGCAGTTTCCATTAAGTTTCTGTCAGGCATTGATTCTTCGGAAGCGGAACACGGCATTTTCCCGGTGTTTTTCTCTGCTCCAGGAAAATCCAACAGCCAGCCGTCCGGCGTATTCTGTAACGACGACGGCGGGCTGCAGGTAACGGCCGGATGGCCTGGGAGGTCGGCGAAAGGCGGCAAGACAGCGCAGCCGGGTTCGCATCTCTAAGCGACGGATGAATAAATGGATCCATTAGTATTGCAAAATCGGCTGGGGCACAACTTCAAGGACGCTACGTTACTGCAGCAGGCCTTGACGCATCGTAGCCATAGCAGCTTGCATAACGAACGCCTCGAATTTCTCGGCGACTCTATCCTCAACTGTGTCGTCGCTTCGCTCCTGTTCGACCGTTACAACAAGATCGACGAGGGCGACTTGTCGCGCCTGCGCGCCAACCTCGTCAAGCAGCAATCGCTGTACGAAATCGCCCAACGCCTCGACCTGTCGCAGTTTTTGCGGCTCGGCGAAGGCGAGCTGAAGTCGGGTGGCTTTCGCCGTCCGTCGATTCTGGCCGACACGCTGGAAGCGCTGTTCGGCGCGATTTTCCTCGACGCCGGTTTCAACGCCGCGCGCGACGTGATTCGCTCGCTGTACATCCCGATTCTCGACACCGTCGACCCGAAGACGCTCGGCAAGGACGCCAAGACGCTGCTGCAGGAATATCTGCAGGGCAAGAAAATCCCGCTGCCGCAATACAACGTGGTCGCCACGCACGGCGCGGCGCACAACCAGGAATTTGAAATCGAATGCCTGGTGCCCAAGCTGGAAATCCAGGTCTTCGGCACCGGCCCGTCCCGCCCAT
>NZ_AJHH01000257.1 GCF_000256565.1 Herbaspirillum lusitanum P6-12
GAAGAGTTGCCGCCGGCTGCCGAGGCGTCCTCCGCCAAGCCTGAAAAACTGGAGAAGCCGGTTGCAGTCAAAGCTTCCAAAAGCGAAGCCAAACCTGAATTGAAAGCGGAAGCCAAGGCCGAAACAAAAGCTGAGGCAAAAGTCGACAATAAAGCCGACAGCAAAGTCGACAACAAAGCCGAACCAAAAACGACCGACGGAAAAAGCGACACCAAGGCTCAGGCCGCCGCCGATCTGAACGATTCCCGCACCGAGGCGCCGGCCCCGACGCTCTCAGCAACACAAAGCAAAACCGCATGACAGACCTTAACGCCCCTTCCGACGCATCAACCGACGCATTGTCTGATTATCGATGCGGTTACATCGCCATTGTCGGTCGCCCGAACGTCGGCAAATCGACATTGATGAATGCACTGATCGGCGCCAAAGTCAGCATCACGTCGCGCAAGGCGCAAACTACGCGTCACCGCATCACCGGTATCCAGACAATCAACAACACGCAATTCGTCTACGTCGATACGCCGGGCTTCCAGACGCGTCACAGCAACGCCCTGAACAAGACGCTGAACCGCACCGTCACCTCCACGCTGACTGCTGCCGACGTGATTTTGTACGTGATCGAAGCGGGCACGTTCGGACCGGCCGACAAGCAGGTCATGGCGCTGTTGCCGGCCAACGTACCGTGCATCCTGGTGATGAACAAGTCCGACCGCAGCAAGGACAAATCGGTGCTGATGCCGTTCGCGCAGGAAGTCGCGTCGCAGCACAATTTTGCCTCCGTGGTGCCGGTTTCCGCCAAGCAGCGCTTCCAGCTGGATTCCCTGCAGGAAGAGATTCGCAAGCTGCTGCCGGTCAATCCGCCGATGTTCGACGAAGACGACATCACCGATCGCAGCGAGAAATTCCTGGCGTCGGAAATCGTGCGCGAAAAGGTATTCCGTTTCGTCGGTGAAGAGCTGCCATACACCAGCACCGTCCTGATCGAGAAATTTGAACAGGAAGGCGACCTGCGCCGCGTGTTCGCCGCCATCCTGGTCGAACGCGACGGCCACAAGTCCATGGTGATTGGCAACAAGGGCGCGACATGGAGCGCCTGTTCGGCGGCCCGGTCTATCTGGAAATCTGGGTCAAGGTCAAATCCGGCTGGGCTGATAACGAAGCCGGATTGCGCGCCTACGGCTACGAATAGCAAACACATACTCTATGGCTGCGATCACCGCTGATTCCGCTGTTGGTCAACCTCAAGCACTGGACGCCGAAGCCCTGAGCGCTGCGGCCGCCGAGTCTGCCGGAACCGCGCGCCGTCCCAAAATCCCTGAAAAAGACACCCGCGTCCAGGCCCAGCCCGGTTTCGTGCTGCACAGCTATCCCTACAAGGAAACCAGCCTGATCGTCGACGTCTTCTCGCGCGATCACGGTCGCGTGGCCCTGGTCGCGAAGGGCGCAAAACGTCCTCACTCCAAACTGCGCGGCGTGCTGCAGACTTTCCAGCCGTTGTCGGTAAGCTGGAGCGGCAAATCCGAAGTGCGCACGCTGACCGCGGCCGAATGGGTCGGCGGGCTGCTGCCGCTGGAAAAATCGGCCTTGCTGTGCGGCTTTTATCTCAATGAATTGCTGGTCAAACTGCTGGCGCGCGAGGATGCGCATCCGGCCCTGTTCGACCACTACGTCTCGACGCTGAACCAGTTGGCGCATGGTGAATCGACGCCCATCGTGCTGCGCAAGTTCGAGCGCGCCCTGCTCAAGGAAACCGGCGTGGCCGGCGACTGGACCGTCTGCGTCACCAATGGCAAGCCGGTTGCGCCGGACGACACCTACGTCGTGGATCCGGAGCAGGGTGTGCGTTTCCCGCGGCTGTCCGATGCCGGGCCCAAAGTGTCCGGCAAGACCTTGCTCGACATGGAAAAGGAAGACTACAGCGACGCAACCACGCAGAGTCAGAGCAAATTGCTGATGCGCTCGCTGCTGTCGCACCATCTCGGCGGCGCCCAACTGAACACGCGTCAGATTCTGATCGATCTGTCGCAACTCTGAGTTCGGGAATCCACGTGTTCAAAGACTTTTCCTGGTCTGGCGCGGCGGCGGGTTTTGTCGCCGTGCTGATCGGTTTCACCAGTTCCGCCGCCATCATCTTCCAGGCCGCCGCCGCCGCGGGCGCCACACCCGGCCAGATCAGTTCGTGGATCTTCGCGCTCGGCGTGGGCATGGGCGTGACCTGCATCGGCCTGTCGCTGTATTACCGCACCCCGGTCGTCACCGCCTGGTCGACGCCCGGCGCCGCGTTGCTGATTACCGGGCTGGCCGGCCTGAGCATGCCGCAGGCCATCGGCGTGTTCATGTTTTCCGCTGCGCTGGTGACGATCTGCGGCGTGACCGGATTGTTTGCGCGGGCGATGAACCGCATTCCCATTTCCATCGCCGCCGCCATGCTGGCCGGCATCCTCGCGCGTTTCGGCATGGACGTGTTCGTGGCCATGAAACTCGAGTTCGGCCTGGTGCTGCTGATGTTCGCCGCCTACCTGTTCGGCAAGCGTTGGTTGCCGCGCTATGCCATCATCCTGGTGCTGGCGCTCGGCACCGCCTTCGCCGGTGCGCAAGGCTTGTTGAAATTCGACAGCTTCCACCTGGCGCTCGCCACACCCGAATTCGTCATGCCGGAGTTCACGCTGACCAGCCTGCTGGGTGTCGGCATCCCCTTGTTCGTGGTGACCATGGCATCGCAAAATGCGCCCGGCGTGGCCATCATGCGCGCCTCCGGCTACAACACGCCGGTGTCGCCGCTGATGACGTGGACCGGCCTGACCACGTTGGTGTTGGCGCCGTTCGGCTGTTTCTCGATCTGCCTGGCTGCGATTACCGCCGCCATCTGCATGGGCAAGGAAGCGCATGAGGACCCTTCCCGGCGTTACATGGCAAGTGTTGCCGCCGGCGTGTTCTACCTGATTGCCGGTGTGTCCGGCGCCACGGTGGTGGCCTTGTTTGCCGCCTTTCCCAAGGCGCTGATCATGGCGATCGCCGGGCTGGCCCTGTTCGGCACCATCGCCAACGGCCTGACCGTGGCCATGGCCAATGAAAAGCAGCGCGAAGCGGCGCTCATCACATTCCTCGTGACCGCCTCCGGCGTGTCGCTGTTCGGCATCGGCACCGCCTTCTGGGGCCTGATCGCCGGCGGCCTGGCGCTGCTGGTGTTCAACGGGCGCTGGCAGCGGGGCGCCACAGGCGACACTAACGACATCAAAGCGACGCACGCGCCATCTACCACCCCATCCACCCCCAGCACATCGCGATAATTCCATGAGCTTCCTGAATCCCGTCGGCCCCGCCATCGAGCTGGGCATCAATATCGACCACGTCGCCACCTTGCGCAATGCGCGCGGCACCACTTATCCGGATCCGATCCAGGCTGCCTTGCAGGCCGAAGAAGCCGGCGCCGACGCGATCACGCTGCATCTGCGCGAAGACCGCCGCCACATCCGTGACGCCGATGTCGAAGCGATCCGTCCGCTGCTGCGCACGCGCATGAATCTGGAGGCGGCGGTGACCAGCGAAATGATCGATTTTTCCTGCCGCATCAAGCCGCAGGATTCCTGCCTGGTGCCGGAGAAGCGCACCGAAATCACCACCGAAGGCGGGCTCGACGTGGTCACCCATTTCGCCCAGGTGCAAGCCGCAGTGAAACAGCTGCAGGCCGAAGGCATCCGCGTCAGCCTGTTCATCGATCCCGACGACGAGCAGATCAAGGCCGCCGCCGAAACCGGCGCCCCGGTGATCGAATTGCATACCGGCCGCTACGCCGAGGCGCATGACCAGGCCGAAATGGCGAAGGAGCTGGAACGCGTGCGCGCGGGCGTGCTTGAAGGCATCCGTCGCGGCCTCAAGGTCAACGCCGGTCACGGGCTGCATTACACCAACGTGCAAGCCATCGCCGCAATTCCCGATATCGCCGAACTCAATATCGGCCACGCCATCGTCGCGCAAGCCGTGTTCGTCGGCTGGCACAAGGCGGTCAGCGACATGAAGGCGATCATGCTCAGAGCACGTCTTGATGCAACCGGAAAAGCCTGATCATGATCTACGGCATCGGTACCGACATCCTGCAGATTTCGCGCCTCAAGGCGACGCTTGCGCGGCGCGGCGACCGCTTCGCTGAAAGGATTCTCGGCCCGGAAGAAATGGTCAAGTACCTTAGCCGCAAGGCCAAGGTGGAAGCTCGCGGCGTCAGTTTCCTGGCCACACGTTTCGCCGCCAAGGAAGCGTTTTCCAAGGCAATCGGCCTGGGCATGCACATGCCGATGACATGGCGTTCAATGCAGACGCTCAACGCGCCGAGCGGCAAGCCCATCGTGGTCTGCAGCGGCCAACTCAAGGTCTGGATGGAAGAAAAGGGACTGACCGCGCAAGTCTCGATCACCGACGAGGTGGACTATGCGGTCGCATTCGTCATCGCGGAGAAAACATGAAGGCAGCAGGTCAAGTGCAACAATCACTTCAATCACCTCAATCACGCCAACCGCTCGGTCCCGTCATGCTCGACGTGGTCGGCACCACGCTCACGGCGGAAGACATCCGCCGCATTCAACATCCGCTGACGGGCGGTGTGATCCTGTTTGCGCGCAACTACGAAAACCGCCAACAACTGGTGACGCTGACGCAGGGCATCCATGCGGCGCGTCCCGGCGTGCTGATTGCCGTCGACCACGAAGGCGGCCGCGTGCAGCGGTTCAGGACCGATGGCTTCACCCATCTGCCGGCCATGCGCACGCTGGGCGAATTGTGGGACCGCGACGTGCTGCAGGCGACCAAGGTAACGACCGCGGCCGGCTACGTGCTGGCGTCGGAATTGCGCGCCTGCGGCGTCGACCTGTCGTTCACGCCGGTGCTCGATCTCGACTTCGGCGGCTCGTCCGTGATCGGCACGCGCTCCTTCCATCGCGATCCGCGCGTGGTGACGTTGTTGGCCAAGAGTCTCAACCACGGCCTGGCGCTGGCCGGCATGGCCAATTGCGGCAAGCATTTCCCCGGCCACGGTTATGTCACGGCCGATTCGCATGTCGACTTGCCGGTTGACGAGCGCCCGCTCAAGGACATCCTCGGCGACGACGCCGCGCCTTACGACTGGCTCGGCATGAGCCTGACCGCCGTGATGCCGGCGCACGTGATCTATCCGAAGGTGGACAAGCACCCGGCCGGTTTTTCGAAGAAGTGGCTGGGCATCCTGCGCAAGGATCTCGGTTTCCAGGGAGTGATCTTCAGCGACGACCTCAGCATGCACGGCGCCAGCGTCGCCGGCGGTGCGCTCGACGGTGCAAATGCCGCGCTGCGGGCGGGCTGCGACATGGTGCTGATGTGCAATTCGCCGGACAAGGCGGATCAGTTGCTGAGCGGCTTGCGGACCAAGGTATCGCCGGCTTCGGCTGCGCGCATCGCTGCGCTGGTGCCGCAAGGCGCGGCGCCGGAATGGGATGCGCTGCAACAGGATGGGCGCTTCCTCGCGGCGAAAAAGCTGCTGCAGTCGCTCGCATGATTTTTTCCTGATTTCGCCAGCATGTCTGACATCCCGTCGCCTTCGCCAGTTGATCCACGCGAGATCGTCCTCGAGACGGTCGCCAAACTGCCGCACCTGCCCGGCGTATATCGCTATTTCGATGCGGAAGACAACGTGCTGTACGTCGGCAAGGCGCGCGACCTCAAGAAGCGCGTGTCGAGCTATTTCCAGAAGACGCTGAGCAGCCCGCGCATCGCCATGATGGTGGAGCGCATCGCGCGGCTCGAGACCACGGTCACCCGCAGCGAAGCCGAAGCGCTGCTGCTGGAAAACAACCTGATCAAGACGTTGCGGCCGCGCTTCAACATCCTGTTCCGCGACGACAAGTCTTATCCGTACCTGAAGATCACCGGCCACGCCTATCCGCGCATGGCCTATTACCGCGGCGCGGTGGACAAGAAGAATCAGTACTTCGGTCCGTTCCCGAATGCCTGGGCGGTCAAGGAATCTATCCAGATCCTGCAGAAGGTGTTCCTGCTGCGCACCTGTGAAGACACGGTCTACGCCAACCGCACGCGTCCTTGCCTGCTGCACCAGATCCATCGCTGCAGCGGCCCGTGCGTGAAGCTGATCAGCACCGAAGACTACGCGCTCGACGTCGAGAACGCCTCCAAATTCCTGCGCGGACGCCAGAGCGAAGTACTCGACGCGCTGGAGAAAAAAATGCACGCCTACGCCGGCGAACTCAAGTTCGAGCAGGCCGCGGCGGTGCGCAACCAGATCACCTCGCTCTCCAGCGTGCTGCATCAGCAGACCATGGAAACCGGCGGCGACGCCGACATCGACATCATCGCCGTGATCGTGCAGGGCGGTCGCGCCTGCGTGAACCTGGCCATGGTGCGCGGCGGCCGCCATCTGGGCGACCGGGCCTATTTCCCGACGCATGTCGACGGCGCGATTCCCGACGGCGAAGAATCGATCGAAGCCGAAGTGTTGAAGGCCTTCATCGCCCAGCATTACATCGAGAAATTCATCCCCGGCAATCTGATCGTCAATACCGAGTTCGACGATCCGGCCCTGATGCTGGCGCTGATGGAGCAATGCGGCCATCGCATCACGCTCACGCTGCAGCCGCAGGGCCAGCGTCGCCAGTGGCTGGAGATGGCGCACAAGGGCGGCGAAATCGCGCTGGCGCGCTTATTGTCCGAACAGGGTTCGCAGCAGGCGCGCACGCGCGCGCTGGTCGAGGCGCTCGGCACCGAGGTGGAAGATATTGAAGCCCTGCGCGTGGAGTGTTTCGACATCAGCCACACGCAAGGCGAAGCGACCCAGGCCTCGTGCGTGGTGTTCCATCATCACGCGATGCAGAACGGCGAATATCGCCGCTACAACATCAACGACATCACCCCCGGCGACGACTACGCCGCGATGCGCCAGGTGCTCACGCGCCGCTATGAAAAAGTCGCCAACGGTGACGGCGCCATGCCCGACATCGTGCTGATCGACGGCGGCAAGGGCCAGGTCGAAATCGCGCGCCAGGTCTTCACCGAACTCGGTCTCGACATCAGCCTCATCGTCGGCGTGGCCAAAGGGGAAGGGCGCAAGGTCGGCCTCGAGACGCTGGTCTTCGTCGACGGCCGCGCGCCGCAAGAGCTCGGCAAGGAATCAGCGGCGCTGATGCTGATCGCCCAGATCCGCGACGAAGCACACCGCTTCGCCATCACCGGCATGCGCGCCAAACGCGCCAAGGCGCGGCAGACTTCACGGCTCGAAGAGATCGAAGGGATCGGCGCCAAGCGCCGGCAAAAGCTGCTGGCGCGCTTCGGCGGCTTGCGCGGCGTTGCCGACGCAAGCATCGATGAACTGGCCTCGGTGGAGGGGATTTCACACACGCTGGCCGAAGAAATCTATCGCCAGCTGCATTGAGCTATTGATTTCTTTTGCTTCGCCTGCAAGTGCGAGGCGGGAGCAGCTTTTCCACCCATAACAAGTTTTAAGAGGCGGCTCTGATACTATCTCGGTAAATTTCAATCCGCGCACCCGTCGACGACAACAAATAAACGTATGCCATTCAACTTCCCCATTTTGCTCACCTGGTTGCGTGTCGCCCTGATTCCGCTGGTGGTCGGCGTGTTTTATGTGCCGGAGCTCGGCCTCTCGCGCTTCGAACAGGGTGTGGCGTCGACGGCGATATTCGTCGTGGCCGCCGCCACCGATTGGTTCGACGGTTTCCTGGCCCGGCGCTGGAACCAGACCTCGGCGTTCGGCGCCTTCCTCGATCCGGTTGCCGACAAGCTCATGGTCACCGGCGCGCTGCTGGTGCTGGTGCATCTGGACCGTGTACATCCGATCACTGCCTTCATCATCATCGGCCGCGAGATCGCCATCTCGGCGTTGCGTGAATGGATGGCGCAGCTCGGCGCCTCCAAATCGGTGGCCGTCAGTTCGCTCGGAAAAATCAAGACCACGGCGCAGATGATCGCCATTCCGATGCTGCTGTTCTACTCCGATCTGTTCGGCATAATCGACACGCGCGCTTGGGGCCATTGGCTATTGCTGATCGCCGCAGTGTTGACGGTATGGTCGATGCTGTACTACCTGCGCAAGGCCTGGCCGCTCATTAAAAAAGTGCAGGAAAGTAAAAGTGGCGCTTGACTTCTCCTATGGAAGCTCTATAATAGCGTTCTGTTGTTGATGCGGGAGTAGCTCAGTTGGTAGAGCGATACCTTGCCAAGGTATAGGTCGAGAGTTCGAGCCTCTTCTCCCGCTCCACATTATGTCTGCAGGCGTCCCCTGGGCGCCTGCCAGTCCCTGAAAAAAGGAGCTTCGGCTCCTTTTTTCATTTCCCCAAGCTACCGGAATCCTTTCGTGGCCAGCGTTTTCGAGGTCCCATCAAGACCCGGCAACGGAGGTGGCCGCGCCACCCCATTCCGGGGGTGTTGTCCGGCTGCTGATCCGCCACGCAAAACATGTATTTCCGGCAATTTTCCTTGTTGTCCTGCCCAGGCAGTGTCCCCGCACGATGAAGCTCATGCGCTTGCGAAGGGCATCGCCTGCCGAGCGCCAGCTAGCCACGGTGGATGACATCCTCGTCCATCCATTGCGCTCGCACCTCCAATATCTGAGGCAGGCACTCCATAAAAATCTCCACTAGTTCAGGGTCGAAATGCTTGCCGCTTTCGCTGCGGATATGGGCAGCGGCGTCCTCAGGAGACCAGGCATTCTTGTAGGGGCGCACGCTGGTCAGGGCGTCGAATACATCGGCGATCGCGACGATGCGCGCTGCATGGGGTATGTCGTCTCTTGCCAGTCTGTTGGGGTAGCCGCTGCCATCCCATTTTTCGTGATGACCCAACGCGATGGATGCCGCCATCCGCAGCATTCTGGAGGTGTGATTGCCGATAATCTTTGCGCCGATCTCGGAATGCTGTTGCATCACTCGCCATTCGTCGGCCGTCAGCGCTCCCGGTTTGCACAGGATGGCGTCGGGGATGCCAATCTTCCCTACGTCGTGCATGGGAGCTGCATGCAAAAGATCATTCGCTTCGCGGCTGCTGTAACCGGCGGCAATCGCGATAATCTTTGCGTAGTTGCTCATGCGGATCACGTGCAGGCCGGTTTCGTTGTCCTTGTATTCGGCGGCCGCGCCAAGGCACTGGACGATTTTCAGGCGCGTCTCCTGCAACTCCTGAGCGCGGACCAGGGACAAATGCGTGCGCGGGCCTGGACGATGTGCGGGCTAAAAGGTTTGGTGATGTAGTCAACCGCGCCCAGTTCCAATCCTTGCTGCTCGTTCTCTGCGTCGGCCAGGGCCGTCACGAAGATGACGGGAATTTCCGCCATCGACGACTCCTGCTTCAGTGCCGCGCAGACTTCATAGCCCGACATGGCGGGCATCATGACGTCGAGCAAGATCAGGTCGGGAGGATCCGAACGGGCCAGATCGAGCGCCGCCTGCCCGCTCTTTGCAAAGAGGAGGCGGTAGTCGCTTTGCAGCGTATGGCGCAGCACGTGCAGGTTGGTGGGTTCATCGTCGACCAGCAGGAGGGTCTGACGAGAATCGTTCAAGTCGTCTTTGTTTCTTTGCATTTTCCTGCTCACTTTTTTTCATTCGGATTGCCGTGCTCGGCGATGAGTTTTTCCACCAGCGCGTGGGCCTGCCGGAACTCAAAAGATTCCGTAGCCGAGCGCAAGGATTGCGCCTGTGCGCGCTGTTGTCTGTTTTCCAGTCCGCTGCATGCGCGGTCCAGCATGTCGTCAGCCAATTCATTGCGGGCAAGCGCCTTGCGCAGAGCATGCAGCGACACGAGCAGGTCCTCGGGCGAAGATGCCGGCGTCGGGACTTCGGCAGCGTGGCGCTTGGACACCTCGTGTCGTACCGCCTCGATACTGTCGCGCAATTGCGGCAGCAGCGCCCGGGCCTCTGCATGCTGCGCGGATTTCATTTTTGCTTCCATATCTCCGGCGAGTTTGCTGACGACGGGCAATGCCAGGTTGCCGGCTACGCCCCGCAAGCTGTGAAGGCTGAGCAGGGACGCTTCCCAGTCGATATCCTCGGCCTCGGCCGCCAGCAAGGGATATCTTTCGGCTGCCGTCTCCAGCAGCTGCTGCAGCGAGAGCATCAGGCGTCCTTCATTTCCCCACAGGGTTGCCCCGCGATTCCAGTCGACGACAGGGGAGGCAAGAGGCGTGGCGGGGAGCTCCCTCGACGGTGCTTCGGCCTGCTCCGGTATGTCTAGCACGATGGCGATTTCCTCGAACAAGCGAGGCACGTCCAGGGGCTTGATGGCAAAGCCGTCCATCCCGGCCTGCAGGGCGGCACGGCGGTCTTCCGTCATGACGCTGGCGGTCAAGGCAATCACCGGCATGCGGCGAAGTCCCAGCGTGCGTTCATGCTGGCGTATCAGTTGCGTGGCTTGGAGTCCGTCGATAACGGGCATGTGGACATCCATCAGGGCGACGTCGAAAGACCCTTCCTTGAATTTTTGCACCGCTTCGGCGCCGTCCCGGGCCAATGTGACGGAGTGCCCTTGGCTTTCCAGCACCAATGACAGCAGTTCCAGGTTCTGGGCAACGTCGTCGGCGGCCAGGATACGAAGTGCCGGCAGAGCGCGGCAGTTGGCCTTTGCCGGATGGGTGTTTTCGGGTGCATTGGCCTGCGGTAGCGAAAGCCATACATGAAAGGTGCTGCCGCGTCCCGGTTCGCTGACGACCTCAATGCGGCCGCCCATGAGTTCAGCGAGCTGTCGCGCGATCGTCGTACCCAGGCCCGTACCTCCGAACCGGCGGCTGATGGAGGCATCGGCTTGCGTAAAAGGAGAAAAGATGGACTCGGCCTGTTGTTGCGTCATCCCGATGCCAGTGTCCCGAACCTGCACGTGAATCATCTCGTTCTCGAGCCCGAATAGGACATCGACGCCTCCCTGTTCGGTGAATTTGATCGCGTTACCGATAAGGTTGGTCAGGATCTGCAGCAGCCGCAATGGATCGCCCCGGAAATAGTCGGGCGTATCGGCGCCGTAGTGCGTGGTCAGGGTCAGGTTCTTGGCATGCGCGCTCAATCGCAAGGAGGACTCGACTTGCATGGACATGGCCCGGAGGGAAAACACGGTCTCCTCCAGGTCCAGATGCCCTTTCTCCATCTTGGTCGTATCCAGGATGTCGTTGATCAAGCGGAGCAACGAGCGCGACGATTGCCGGACCGTGTTCAGATGATCGCGTTGTGCAGGCGTCAGGTCGGACTGCAGCAGCAGTTCGGTGAAGCCGATGATGGAATTCATCGGCGTGCGGATTTCGTGGCTCATGTTCGCGAGGAAACTGCTCTTCGCCGCAGCGGCATGGTTGGCGCGCTCGGCCGTCTCGCGCAGCGACGCTTCCAGCGCATGGCGCTCGCTGATATCGGTGACGAAGCCGACAAACAGCATTTCGTCCGAGAGCAGCACCTGTCCGACTGCCAGGCGCAGCGGTATGTGCTCGCCGCTTCGGCGCAGTCCCATGACTTCGCGGCTGGTGCCGGCAATATCAGGCTGGCCCGATGTGACGTGTTTCTTCAGGTAGCCGTCATGGCCGGATCGGTCAGGCTCCGGCATCAGCACAGTGATGTTGCGTCCTATGACTTCGTCGGCGCGCCAGCCGAAGAGTCGCTCGGCCGCTGGGTTGAAGGCCTGGATCAGCCCCTTGCTGTCGATGGTGATGATGCCGTCGACCGTCGTCTCGAGGGTGGCCTTCAAGCGCGACCGGTGTTCGTCGACCTCCTGGTACAGTTCGCGCGAACGGATCAGTCCATTGAGCGCCGCGACCATCACCGTCACGGTAATGGTGAAGGAAGATAGTCCCAGCGATGCGAACGCGGTGCTGAGCAGCAGGCCATTGCCGGCGATGCCGGGTTCGCCGATGAAGCGCACGGCCGCCATGCCCGTGTAGTGCATGCCCGCGATCGCCAGGCCCATCACGATGCCGCTCACGTAAAACCGTTGTATGCGGTTCAGGCTGGTTTGCTGCACGCCGTAGCGTATCCACAGGGCCAGCGTCGCCAACGTCACGGCGACGACGATGGATACGGCAAACGTCACGGGCTCGTAGCGCATTTGCAGCGGTGTTTGCATGGCGGCCATGCCGGTGTAATGCATGGCGCCTATGCCGGCGCCCACGATGGTGCCGCTGGTGACGAGCTGCAGCTTGCTGATGTTGTGCTGGACCAGCCGATGCAGCGCGAACCACGAGGCGGCACAGGCCGGTATCAGCGAGAACAGCGTCACGCGTGTTTCATAATGGACGTGCGTGGGCAATTCGAACGCCAGCATGCCGATGAAATGCATGGTCCAGATACCGCCGCCCAGAGCGACCGCGCCGGTGGCGATCGCCGTGTGCCGATACAGGCGATTCTTGGTTCGGCGGGCGATCTGTGCGGACTGCAGCGCCATCGTCGACGAGAAAATCGACACGAACAACGACAGCAGGACCAGGGCGCCGTCATAGGATCCGTGCACCAGCGATCCATGATGAGAAGACGCCATGAAAAAGGAACTCATATCGTGCATTGTTCGTCCGTTCTTGCCTTGTCAGCGTTGTGATTGATCGTCATCTGTCTCAATTCGTCTATGCTCCCGGCAGTGGTGTGGGCATGGCCCCAGCCGCTGGCAGGGAAGGGGGCAGGCGCGGGCTCGGGGCTTCGGCGAGGTGCGTGAGGTGTCTGAAAACACCAATGGATTGCGGCGGGCCCAACAGGTAGCCCTGGGCCTCCTGGCAGGATTCCGCGCGCAGGAATGCAAGCTCTTCTTCGGTTTCGACGCCTTCCGCGATGACCGGCAGTTCCAGGCCGCGTCCCAGGCCGAGTACCGCGCGCACGATGGCGGCGGCTTGCTTGTTGACGTTGACGGACTTGATGAACGATTGATCGATCTTGATCTTGTCAAACGGGAAGGCGCGCAAATTGGACAGCGAGGAATAACCGGTCCCGAAATCGTCCATGGCGATGCGGACGCCCAGCTCCTTGAGCTGGCGTAACATGGTCAGAGCCCTGCCGGGGTCGCGGATCAAGGCCGTTTCCGTGATTTCCAGCTCAAGGCGGCTTGCGTGCAAGCCGGTCTGGGCCAGGATATCCCCAACGGATTGCACAAATCCCGGGCTATGCAGTTGCGCCGCGGAGACGTTGACCGACAGGCTCAACGGGTTGTTCCAGGTCGCTGCTTGCTGGCATGCTTCGCGCAGGACCCATTCGCCGATGTGCAAAATGAGATTGCATTCCTCGGCGATGGGGATAAAAACGCCGGGCGGGACGTTGCCCCGCTCGGGATGCTGCCAGCGCAGCAGCGCCTCGAAACCGAGCACTTCACGACCGATGATTTGCGCCAGCGGCTGATAGACAAGGGAGAGTTCATTCCGGGTGATGGCAAACCGCAAGTCGTGCTCAATCTTGCGGCGATCCCGGACCTGTTCGCCCATCGCCTCTTCAAAGAATCGATAGACGCCGCGTCCGTCCGATTTGGCGCGATAAAGCGCCGTGTCGGCGCAGCTCATCAACGACGTGTCGTCTCCCGCATCATTTGGAAACACGGCAATACCGATGCTGGCCGATATCATCGCGCTCGACGTCGAAACGCGTTGATTCTCGGCCTTGAATGCATTGATGAGCTCCTGCGCGATCCGACCCGCTTGCTTCGGGTCGCCAAGGCCCGGCGCGATGATGGCGAATTCATCGCCGCCGAGGCGGGCCATCATTTGCCCCTGGCGCAGCACCAGCTTGGCCGTATATGCCACGGTCTGGAGCAGTTTGTCGCCGGCGGCGTGGCCAAACAGGTCATTGACCTCCTTGAACCTGTCCAGGTCCAGGCACAACACCGCCATGCACTTATCCTCGTGCTGCCCGCCGGGAGCATGCTCTTCGAGCAATTGCTGCAATCTCTGGTTGAAGGCATTGCGGTTGGAAAGACCCGTCAATGTGTCATGGTGAGCCAGGAAATAAATATCCTTTTCCGCCTTTTTGCGATCCCTCAGATCGCGAATAGCCACGACTATTTTCTGTCTGTTTCCATAGATGACAGGCCGGGAGAACGCCTCCACTGCGAAGGGCGCGCCGGCAACAGGCTGCAGCATGGTTTCGAAAGCGATGCTGGAAGTACTGCCCAGGCAGTTCCGCGCCGCCCCAGGGTCGGGAAGAATCGACATCAGATTGGCACCAACCAGTTGATCCACGCTGCAGCCGGCCAAATTGGCAAGGCTGATATTGGCCGTCGTGATCACGTTGTCTTCGCATACCAGCAGACCTTCGAAAGCGGCGTTTGCGAGACTGTTGAGACGATCGATTGCCAATTGGGCCTGGCGCCGCTCCCGGATGTCGAGTGCGAAGCCGGCGAAGGTCAGCAAAAAAATGGTGAAGCTGGCGATCGTCACCATGATCGCCAGCCAAGAGGTCGGAATGGCGTTGGGCGATACCGAGACGCCGGGATCGAGCACCAGCACCGCGGCAGCCATGGCCGTGAAGTGGTGACTGCAGATGGCGAGCGTCAACAACAGCGCTCCCATCGAGATCGACGTATAGGTTTTCGCGCGTAGCCCGACGGGCAGCGATATTGCGCCGAAGCTTGCGCCCAGGATGACGGAGGCCGCCACCAGCGGCATGTTCCAGAGAATCCGGCCGGCGATTTCAAATGCCGCCATGCCCGTGTAATGCATCACGGCAATGCCCCCGCCTGCCAGAGCGCCGCCAAGCCAGCGTCCGTACTTCAGGTTGGGGGAGGAGGCCGCTGCAAAACTCGCTATCGTCAACACGATGGCTGCGATCAACGAGAGCAGAGTCAGGGCGATGTTGTAGCCGCTTTGGATGCCAGGCGAGTAGGCCAGCATGGCGATGAAATGCGTCGCCCAGATGCCAAAGCCCGTGGCGATGCCCGCCACACAAAGCCAGACTCTGCGCACGAACCCGCTCGATCGGCTGACATGGTGCAGGAGATTGATTGCCGTGAAGGAAGCGATGGTGCAAATGACGGCGGCAAGGACGACGAGCCGCAGATCGTGCTTGAACACGATGCAGTCATAAATCGTAAACATGGGCTAGAAACCTTTCGCATTTTTGATATTTTTTATTAACACTCGCAGCCCATATGCGAATCCGTCCCTTATCCTCAATGGCTATTCCTCTCATTACTGGTCGTAAAAATTGACACGGATTCTGCATTGCAATTCACCTCGCTTCCAGTTGCGTCAGGGGTGAAAGGCAGATCTGAAGCAGATTAACGACGTGCTTACGGTAAGTTTGCTATTGGATTGTTGAGCTTCCGGGGTTTTCGATCGCCTGTAGGGAAACGGAAAATCCATCCTTGGCTTGAGTCTGGATGGACATCACGGCGAGATGGCCTTCGCGAGGAAGCTATGATGCCGAACGATGAAAATTTTTAGTATTCGCGAAGCAGAAAAACGAACAAGACATTCTTCCCTTCCTCTAACTAGCGTTTGATTATCTTCTGCCGCCAATAGAGTTCCCAA
This sequence comes from Herbaspirillum lusitanum P6-12, assembly GCF_000256565.1. Lineage (GTDB taxonomy): Bacteria > Pseudomonadota > Gammaproteobacteria > Burkholderiales > Burkholderiaceae_D > Herbaspirillum > Herbaspirillum lusitanum. Next base: position 15,470 of record NZ_AJHH01000257.1, read on the forward strand.
CCTGTATGCAATTGTGTTCATTGTCGTTATTATGAAAGATTGTCTCTAACTGTATGAAAATAGAAAAGTCTGGTTGATGCCAAAATTCGCCAAGTTCGTGCCGGAGCAGTTGAGTCTCCCCAAGCTCGCCAATCCCCTGGTGGTCGTTGTTGCCTACAATGGTTTATGTACATTCGAGTTTGCCATCGCGGTAGAGGTCTTTGGCCTTGATCGCCCGGAGATGGGCGCAAACTGGTATCGGTTTGCAGTCGCGGCAGTAGACGAGGGACCGCTGCGGGGGACGGCAGGCATCCGCTTTCTGGCTGATGGGGACTGCGAACTCATCAAGCAGGCGGGAACCATCGTCATACCTGGCTGGAGAGGTCTGGATGCGCCGGTGCCACAACATCTTAGCGAGGCGTTGCAAGTCGCGCACAAAAAGGGCGCCCGCATCATGTCGATCTGCTCCGGCGTGGCGGTGATGGCGGCGGCAGGCTTGCTCCATGGGCGTAAAGTGACTTTGCATTGGAAGCAGGCACTTCACCTGGCACAACACTATCCCGATGTCATCGTTCAACCGGATGTACTGTATGTCGACGACGGCGACATATTGAGTTCCACAGGTGGGGCGGGAGGCATCGATCTTTGCCTGCACCTTATCCGCAGAGACTTTGGAACAAAGGCTGCCAACGTCGTCGCGCGGCGAATGATCGTGACACCTCATCGCGACGGCGGGCAAGCGCAGTTCATTGAGCACGCCGTGCCGGAGTTGCACGAGGCAGGCAAGCTGGGGAGCTTGCTTGATGAAATGCGGGCGCACCTTGCCAAGACCTATTCGATCGAAGAGATGGCAAGATTCGTGAACATGAGCAGGCGCACATTCCTGCGACGGTTCACGTCGGCGATGGGGACGACGCCTGTCAGATGGCTGGTGCTTGAGCGCTTGGCCAAAGCCGTCGATTACCTGGAAAACACGGTGATTTCCATTGAAGAGATCGCGCGCCTGATCGGTTTTTCCTCAACATCGACCTTTCGCCAGCAGTTCCAGAAGCGCTATTCGTTGTCTCCGATGGCCTACAGGAAGATGTTCAGTGATCGGTAAACGAATTCACAATTTTCCGAACGATGTTCCGGCCGTACTGCATGCCCGGCGTCAATAAATCGGGCTGCCTGCAATCGGGCAGCTTGCTCGCGACTGGCCTTTGGTTCGCTTTTGCCCCGGTTGCACAGGTCATCCGCCTGCGGCCCCGCGCACCCGGCGTTGCACCTCGGTTGCGCATGTAGTCTCCCCCGTATTGTCAGATTTATGTCGCATTTCTTTGGATGTAATTGTCTTTTATGCAATTACACTCTACATTGATGTATCGATCGGCGAGGGCGGTTCATAACAAACGGGGGGACAGGCAATGGATGCATTTCAAAAAGAGATCGACGAGAGGACTAACCTCACCAGCTCCAACAAATTCGAACTGCTGCTGTTCCGTCTGGGCACGGACCCATACGGCGTGCGTTCCGAGCTGTTCGGCATCAATGTATTCAAGATTCGCGAAATCGTCCCGATGCAGGAGATCACCAAGGCCGCCGGCACGCGTTCGCCGCTGCTCGGCATGGTCAACATCCGCGGCCAGATCATCTCCGTGATCGATTTGCCGGCCGTGATCGGCTGTGTGCCCAATAGTGGCCTTAACATCCTGCTGGTCACCGAATACGCGCGCAGTACGCAAGCGTTTGCGGTCGAATCGGTCGATGAAATTGTGCGGCTGGAATGGAGCCAGGTCCTGTCGGCCGAATCCAAGGCCGGCGGCAACTTCGTCACCAGCATCGCGCGTCTCGATGACGACCTCAGCAGCAGCCGTCTGGCGCAGGTGCTCGACGTTGAACAGATCCTGCACGAAATCATGCCGACGGAGCGCGACATGGAAATGACGGGCCTGGAACATATCCAGCTCAAGCCCGGTTCGATCATCCTCGCGGCAGACGATTCCAAAGTCGCCCGTTCGTTGGTCGAAAGCGGTCTGAAGGCGCTCGGCCTGCCGTTCGTGATGTGCAAGACCGGCAAGGAAGCCTGGGAAAAGCTGCAGGACATCTACAAGGAAACCAAGTCTCAGGGCGTGCCCATTACCGATCGCGTGGCAATGGTGTTGACCGATCTCGAGATGCCGGAGATGGATGGCTTCACACTCACCCGCAACATCAAGCGCGACGACGGTCTGAAAGCAATTCCTGTAGTGATTCACTCATCGCTGTCGGGCTCGGCCAATGAAGAACACGTCAAGAACATCGGCGCTGACGGCTATGTGGCGAAGTTCGTCATCGAAGACCTGACTGCCGCCCTCATCAAAGCGCTGGGTAAATAACTTGTTGATAGCGGCGCCTTGAACGAGGCAGCCGCAAGCGGAAAGCAAAAAGCGAAATGCCGTTTTTCCCGCATGCCGGCGAGAAACGGCATTTTTTCCGTTCCTCCCGCAATCCGTCTGCAATGAATGTTGACACATTGATATCTTCCGTCGTTCCACGGTGATATCGGATACGCGCATCGAATGTAAAGATCGGGAGTTCATGGCGGCACATTTGTTCGCAAGACGCCGCTATCTCTTATACTGACGTCCTTTCAAACCAGTTCCCATTTTCCGGTCACGGCATCGTGATCCTGCTATGCGCATTCCACAATTAGCTTCCACGCACGACGCTGCGCTGGCTTCGGCCTTGCAAGCCGCGATCGACAACAAGACCAAACCGCGGGGCAGCCTTGGCGTGCTGGAATTTGTTGCGCACCGGATTGGCCTGATCCAGCAATCGCCCATGCCGCGCATCGACCGCACCGCGGTCATGGTGTTCGCGGCCGACCACGGCGTGGTGGCGGAAAACATCTCGGCCTATCCGCAAAGCGTGACCTGGCAGATGGTGGAGAATTTCCTGCAGCAGGGGGCGGCGATCAATGTATTCGCGCGCCAGAACGATTGCGCGCTGCATATCGTCGACGCCGGCGTGAATCATGAGTTTGGCGAGCGCGAAGGACTGGTTTCGCGCAAGCTCGGACCCGGCACGCGCAACTTCGCGCAAGAGCCTGCCATGAGCGCGGCGCAATGCGAGCAAGCGTTGCAGCACGGCATGGACCTGGTGGCGGCAATGCCGGTCGACGTCATCGGCTTCGGTGAAATGGGTATCGGCAACACTACTGCGGCCGCAGCCATCATGCACAAGATCACCGGCATAGCCGCTGCGGAATGTGTCGGCGCCGGCACCGGCCTGGGCAACGGCGGCATCCTTCACAAGCAGCAGGTCATCGAGCAAGCGGTTGCGCTGCACGCCGATGCGGACGCGCCGTTGGAAATACTGCGCACCTTCGGCGGCTTTGAAATCGCCATGATCGCCGGCGCCATGCTCAAGGCCGCAGAGCGCCGCATGGTGCTGCTGATCGATGGCTTCATCGTGACCTCGGCCTTGCTGGTAGCGGCGAAATTGCAGCCGAATATCCTCGACTATTGCCTGTTCTCGCATTGCTCGGATGAGCACGGCCACCGCCGCATGCTGCGGCATCTCGACGCGCGCCCCTTGATGCAGCTTGACCTGCGTCTGGGTGAAGGAACCGGCAGCGCGCTGGCCTTGCCGCTGCTGCATGCAGCGGTCAATTTCCTGGCGCAGATGGCGACGTTTTCATCGGCGCAAGTCAGTGAGAAGAGCGCCTGACATGGCCGTCGCGCCCACGCCTACGCCATCAGGCGGCCTGCGCTATCAGCTGCAGCTGTTCTTCACCGCGCTGCAATTTTTCACACGCCTGCCGGCGCCGGGCTGGGTCGGTTTCGACGCCGCCTGGCTACAACACGCGGCACGTTATTTTCCCGCGGTCGGAATCATTGTTTCACTGGCATGCGCCGTCGTGTACTGGCTGGCGGCGCTGTGGTTGCCGCAAGTGGTGGCGGTGTTGCTGTCGACCGCCGCCGGGATCTATCTGACCGGCGCTTTCCATGAAGACGGCTTTGCCGACGTCTGCGATGGTTTCGGCGGCGGCATGCAGCCTTCGCGCGTACTTGAGATCATGCGCGACTCGCGCGTCGGCGCGTACGGCGTGATCGGCATCGTGCTGCTGTTGGCGACCAAGATCGCCGGCCTCGTGTCGTTGCCGGCGCTGCAGGTGATACCGGCCTTGCTGATTGCCCATCCCTTGTCGCGTTGTTTTGCCGCGGCGCTGATCTGGCGCATGCCGTATGTACGTGAAGAGGGTAAGGTCAAGCCGCTGGCGCAAAGCATGAGCAACGGCGAATTTGCCGTCGCCGTCGTTACCGCAGCATTGCCGCTCGTCGTGTGCGTCGCGGCGGGATGGTTGGCGCTGCAGGCGCTCCTGTTGGCCATGTTGCTCGGCGGCGCCGCAACCTGGTTCCTTGCGCGAAAATTTCAGCGCCGCATCGGCGGCTATACCGGCGACTGTCTCGGCGCCGTCCAACAATTCAGCGAAGTCGCGATCTACCTGGGCCTGCTGGCCGCAGCGTCAGTGTCAATGTCAGTGTCGCCGGCTTCCCATTCATAAACAGAAAGGTCGACCATGTTGCTGCATCTCATTCGCCACCCCCAGCCCGTTATCAACAAAGGCCTTTGCTACGGCAGCAGCGATCTGGCCGTGACCGAAGAAGAATGCGCCAAGGTGCTCGGGCAGGTCAAACCTGCGCTGCCGCCGCATGTGCCGGTGTACTCGAGTCCATTGCAACGCTGCGTATTCCTGGCCGAGCCGCTGGCGCTCGCACTCAATGCCGGTCCGGTGCGCTACGATCCGCGCCTGATGGAAATGCATTTCGGCATTTGGGAGCAGCGAGCCTGGGATGATTTGCCGCGTGCGGAAATCGATGCCTGGGCCAGCGACGTGGTCGGCTATCGACCCGGCGGCGGCGAGAATGTCCTCAACGTGGCGCAGCGCGTTGACGCCTTCTGCAGCGACTTGCAACAGCGCGGCCAGAGCCAGGCCATCGTGGTCTGCCATGCCGGCACGATCCGTCTGTTGCAGGCGCGTGCACTTGGTCTGGCGGTCACCAAGATGGCCGAGCATGCCGCAGTCAATGCACATGCGATTGCGTTCGGCGAAGTGCTGACGCTGAAACTGTAAAAAAACAAAGCGCGCGTTTCAGACGCGCGTTTTTGTTTTACGCTACCGTTATCGGGCCAGGAACAGAGCCCAAACTGCACCCGCAGGGCTTCCTGAGCAAATTTCACTCAATCGTGCGAAAGCTTGAACCCATGCGGCTTGCGCGTGGTCATAAACAAGTTATCAACAGGGTTGGCCACATTTTCTGTGGGTAACTTGGCCGGCAGCTTTTGCGTATAATGCGGCCCTTGTCCTCCCGATTTTTTCAACGCGGTTTTAACGCTATCCCTGCGGTCCCTATTGCCTTGCTCATGCGCCGATTCTGCTTTTTGTTGCTGGCATTCCTGTTTCCCTTGCAATTGCTTGCGGGGACGCTTGAACCTTTGGCGACCGCAGACGAAGCAATCGTGAGCATCTTTGATGCGGCAAGCCATGGTTCGGATTCCGCGGCGGAACGCGCCGACGCTGATGCTGATGCTGACGCGGATTCGTTGGCGACCGTGCAGACAACCGGAGACCAGGCCGATGCCAGCCTTGATCCCTGGAAGGTGCAAGCCGACCTGGAAGACCAGACCCTGCCGGTCCCCGTCGCCACCTTGCCGCTGGACTGGCAACCCTTTCCCCATCTGTATCCCTGTGTGAGTGGCGGCACGTCCGCATTCATCGACTTACTGCGGCCGCCCCCGCCGCCTGATCTCCTGTCCGCGTCCACTGCTTGACGCCTTGACGCGGCGACATCCGTTATCCGAATCCTTTTTTCGCGACGATCGTCCAGAGACGGTCGCGCTCTCTTTGCATAGGAAGCATCATGAAACGCGTCATTCTTTTCCTCGTCACCAACCTGGCTGTGATGCTGGTGCTGAGCGTTACCGCCAGCATCCTCGGCATCAATCGCTACATGACCGCCAACGGCCTCAACTTCGGCATGCTGCTGATGTTCTGTGCGCTGATGGGTTTCGGCGGCTCGTTCATTTCGCTGCTGCTGTCCAAGACCATCGCCAAATGGTCGACCGGCGCGCGCGTCCTTGAACATCCCCAGAACTCCACCGAAGTGTGGCTGGTCGACACCGTCAATCGTCTCGCCACGCGCGCCGGCCTGACGATGCCCGAAGTCGCCGTCTACGACGGTCCGCCCAATGCCTTCGCCACCGGCGCCAGCAAAAGCAATTCGCTGGTGGCAGTGTCGACCGGCCTGCTGCAAGGCATGACCAGGGAAGAAGTGGAAGCCGTGCTGGCCCATGAAGTCGCGCACATCGCCAACGGCGACATGGTCACGCTGACGCTGATCCAGGGCGTGGTGAACACCTTCGTCATGTTCTTCGCCCGCATCGTCGGCTACTTCGTCGATTCGGCCCTGCGTCGCAACAACGAACAGTCATCGGGTCCCGGCATCGGCTACATGGTCACGGTGGTGGTGTGTGAAATCGTGTTCGGCATCCTCGCCAGCATTATCGTCATGTACTTCTCGCGCCAGCGCGAATACCGCGCCGACGCCGGCGCCGCAAAACTGATGGGCTCGCCGACGCCGATGATCGGCGCCTTGCGTCGCCTCGGCGGCATGGAAGCGGACGGCTTGCCGCAAAACCTGCAGGCTTCCGGCATCGCCGGTCGTGGTTCGTGGATGGGTTTGTTCTCCAGCCATCCGACTATCGAATCGCGTATCGCTTCGTTGCAACGCAATCCTCGCGCATAAGCGATATGGAACAGGTATGAAGAGCGCCCTGTCGGCTGTTGCGGGCAGGGCGTTTTGCGGGGAATGTCTATTTTTCGCGCGGACGTGTGGCTTCTTCCAGCGTCAGAATGGACTGCGCAATTGTTTCTGTCGTGGCCAGGGTATTGATGACGCCTGTGCGCAGCGCCCCGAGGACTGCCGTGGTTTTTGAGTTTTCACTGGCAACTGCGATGACGTTGGGGATGCGCCGCAAGTCGTCCAGAGTCAGACCGATTACGCGTGCTTGCAGGGATGTCTGGGCCGGCTCTCCATTCATGTTGATGAAATCGTAACCCATCATGTCGCCAACGGCGCCCATGTGTTTGACCTCAAGAATCTCCTGCGGTGAAAACCAGCCCATACGCACCATGTTGCTGTCTTCGTTGATATCGCCGATGCCGATCAGTGCAATGTGCGCCCGCTGCGCTTTATCCAAGGTTTGCTTGACGGTGTCATTGGCGAGCAGACTGCCGCGCACCTGGGGATCGCTGACCAGGGCAGGTGCATAAAGGGTTTCGCTTTCGCCACCAAACCGTGCGGCAAGGCGACGGCAAATATGATCGGAATTCATCGTTTCGCCGCCGCGATAGGAGCCTCCGATGGCGCAGACAAAGGTCAAGTTGCGTTGCATCGACGAAACCGCATGCTTGGAGACCGCGCTGGTGTTGCGACCCATGCCGACCGCCACGATCATGTCGTTGGCGAGAATACGGTCCAGATGGCTGGCGACCAAGCCAGCCAGGAGTTCACGCTGGCTTTCCTGATCCTTGTGATTGATCGAGATGATGGCGCGCTCAATTCCGAAGCGTGCCATCAGCGCATGCTCGAGCTGGCTGGTGTCGCCGGGGTGATGGCGCACGCGAATTTCTACGATGCCTTCCCTCTGCGCACGTTTGAGCATGCGGCCGATAGTCGGGCGTGAAATCGAAAATCGTTTGGACAATTCGTCCTGCGTCAGTCCGTCTACGTAGTAGAGCGTCGCGAGCCGCGTCAGCTCATCGGTCGACATCTGCTGGTCCTTTCATTTCTTCTCTCCCTGAAATCCGGATCTTCGTGTCCGGATTGTCGTTCATTTTTGTTTTTGCAGGCTGCTTTCGTATTCGCGGATGCGATTGAGCTTCGACTCCGAACGCCCGCCGGAAAATTCGGATGACAGCCACGTATCCACAATCGACTTTGCCAGTTCGGGGCCCACCACGCGCGCGCCCAGCGTAATGATTTGGGCGTTGTTGCTTTTGCTGGCTCGTTCAGCCGAATAAGTGTCGTGACATTGGGCGGCGCGCATCCCGGGCACTTTGTTGGCTGAGATCGCCATACCGATGCCGGTGCCGCAGAGCAATATGGCGCGGGAAAAACGGTGCTCCATGACGGCCTCGGCCACCGCGAATGCGATATCCGGATAAATGACCGGCTGTGTGTCATAGGTGCCGAAGTCGATGACCGCCAGACCTTTGCCGGTCAGATGCTGCTTGATGATTTCCTTCAGTTCGAACGCTGCTTCGTCACAGCCGATGGCGATTTCCACGATATTTTCCTTTCTCGTCGCGTCGGTGGATGTGGTGAAAAAATGATCGCGACAAGTCAAATTTTCATTTTTGATCGTGACGAAGTCAAGCAATATAAACAGCTATTTTCTTCTTATTGTCCTGATATTGTTTTTATTTGTCGTTATATTCGTTTTTATTCGAAATTCTTCAGAGTTTTTAAAACGCAATTGACAGCTAAAAATCGCGCTTGCTACCATGGATTTTAATGAAAAAAAGATCTGTAAAGATCAAATGTTAATTGCTGGAGACAAATCATGGCAGCACTGCTTCTTGAGGCGAACGGGGTAAAAAAATCCTTTCAGGGGATTCCCGCATTGACGGACGGTCGTCTGGCGTTGCGGCCGGGAAGCGTGCATGCCCTGTGTGGCGGCAACGGTGCCGGCAAGTCTACATTCCTGAATATCCTGATGGGCGTGCTCCGTCGCGATGACGGCGAGATTTTTCTTCACGGTCGCCAAGTGGATTTTGCGACGCCGGCAGAGGCCTTGGAAAGCAGGGTCGCCATGATTACGCAAGAGCTGTCGCCGATCCCGGGTATGACGGTTGCGGAAAATATCTATCTCGGACGGGAGCCGCGCACTGCCGGAATCTGCGTCGATTTCAAGACCATGCTGCGGCAAGCGCAGGCTTTGCTCGAACGTTTGCAATTTCCCGTCAATCCACGTCTGCGCATGTCCTCATTAAGTCTGGCGCAAGTGCAACTGGTCGAAATCGCCAAGGCATTCAGCCGCGATTGCGACGTCATGATCATGGACGAGCCGACGTCCGTGTGC
>NZ_AJHH01000258.1 GCF_000256565.1 Herbaspirillum lusitanum P6-12
GATATTATATCGGCGAGCGCGAGACGGAAGTGTTGTTTAACGCGATCCGCAGTCTCACGGCCCAGGGTACGGGGATCGTCTATGTCTCCCATCGCTTGTCCGAGATATTCCAGATCGCCGATGACTATACGGTGTTTCGCGACGGCCGCTTTGTTGAAAATGGACGCATCGCAGACATCGACCGCGCGGCACTGGTTACCGCGATCGTTGGCCGCAAGTTGCAAACCGCAACACGATCTCGCCGGGACGCAGGCAAGGCGGTACTGGAGACCGAAGGCCTGAGCCGAAACGGTGAGTTCAACGAAATTTCATTGCGTGTACACGCCGGAGAGGTGTTGGGTATCTACGGTCTGATGGGGGCCGGGCGCAGCGAATATCTCAATTGCATCTACGGGCTTACCAGGCCGGACAACGGGGGTATTTTCTTGCGGGGCGTGCCGCTGCCCGTTGGCAATCCCGGCAGGAGCATCGCCTCGGGCATTTCACTTGTCACCGAAGATCGTAAGGAAACCGGCCTGGTGCTCACGGCCTCGATCCGCGACAACATCGCATTGTCGGCCTACCGGCGCCTGTCTCGTCTGGCCATGATCGACCGGCAGCGCGTGAACCGCCTGGCCGGCGACATGGTGAAGCGCATTCGCATGAAGACCAGTTCCGTGAATCTGCCCGTGTCTTCAATGAGCGGCGGCAATCAGCAGAAAGTCGTACTGGCGCGCTGCCTGTCGACCGAGCCCGTGTGTCTGATGTGCGATGAACCGACGCGCGGCATAGACGAGGGTGCCAAACGGGAGGTCTATCAGCTCATCAACGAGTTTGCGGAGAACGGCGGCGCGGTGCTTCTGGTTTCTTCGGAGGCGCAGGAAGTGCTGGACGTCAGCGACAGGATCGCCGTTTTCAAGGCCGGCAGCGTGGTCGCGATGTTGGACGGACATACCTCAACCCAAGAAGAACTCTTACATTTGGCCTCGTGATGAATATCAAGATCACTCCTATCGCTCTGCCTTCCCCGACACCTGGCTTCAGTTTGCAGCAGTTCTATGCGCGCTACGGCATTTTGGCGGCGTTGATTGCACTATGCATTTTTTTATCGTTCAGTAATCAGTACTTCATGAGCTGGGGCAACTGGGCCGACATTCTTCGGCAGACCTCCATCAACGGTATCCTCGCCATCGGCATGACCTTTGTGGTCCTTACCGCCGGCATCGATTTATCGGTAGGCGCCATACTCGCCTTCGCGGGGATGGTAAGCGCCTGGCTGGTTGCCGGCGACAGCACCTACGGCCTGACGATGAGCTTGTTGGTGGGGCTCGGCGTCGGTGCGTTGCTCGGTGCTGTCAATGGATTGTTGGTGGCGCGCTTGTCAGTGCCGCCATTTGTCGCCAGCCTGGGCATGCTTAGCGCCGCGCGTGGTTTGACCTACATCTACAACGATGGCATGCCGGTATCGGATTTGCCCGACGACTTCCTGGCAATCGGCGCCGGCCACGTATGGCAAGTCCCGGTACCCATCCTGATTTTTGTTGCAGTGATCGCGATCAGTTGGTTTGTCCTGCGCTATACCATCTACGGACGCTATATCTACGCCGTCGGCGGCAACTCCAAGAGCGCCAAGACCAGCGGAATTAGCACGCGCAAAGTACTTTTCGCAGTGTATGTGGTCAGCGGTTTTCTGGCAGCCCTTGCCGGAATTTTACTGGCGGCCCGCACCACGGCCGCCTTGCCCCAGGCAGGGGTGTCCTATGAATTGGACGCCATTGCCGCAGTGGTGATTGGCGGCACCAGCCTGTCGGGCGGTACTGGGTCGTTAGGCGGCACGGTCGTGGGCGCTTTGCTCATTGGTGTGATCAACAACGGCCTTAATTTACTTGGCGTTTCTTCCTACTACCAGCAAGTTATCAAGGGCGTGATTATTGTGGGCGCCGTATTGCTGGACGTCTCTCGCAAAAAGCAGTAATCCGCCCAACATCCTTGGAGACCATCATGATTTCGTTGAAAAAACTTGCCGTCCTGTGTGGATTGGGCCTGACTCTTTCCTTGTCCGTTCATGCGCAGGACAGGCCCTTGCGCATTGGCGCTGCCGTGTACGGCCTGAAAGGCGAGTTCATGCAAATGTGGAGCAATCACCTCAAGGCGCATCCCGCAGTCAAGGACGGTTCGGTGCAGATCACCATCTTCGACGGTAATTACGATGCGCTCACGCAAAGCAATCAGTTCGATACCATGATCACGCAGAAGTACGACGCCATCATTTTTGTGCCGATCGACCTCAAAGCCGGTGCCGCGCCTGTGCAAAAGGCGATCAAGGCCGGCATTCCGGTGATCGGATCCAATGCCAGAGTGCTGGGGGACGTATTGACGTCGTACGTCGGCAATGACGACGTGGTCGCCGGTCGCATGGAAGCCGAGGCCCTGATGAAGGCGATCGGCGGCAAGGGAAATATCGTGATGATCGAAGGGCCTATCGGCCAGTCCGCACAGATTGAGCGGGCCAAGGGCAATGACGAGATTCTCTCTAAATACAAAGATGTCAAAGTACTCGCCCGAAAGACCGGAAACTGGTCACGCGCCGAGTCCATGAGCTTGATGGAAAATTGGTTGACGGCCTATCCGGGCAAGATCAACGGCGTCATTGCCCAAAATGACGATGAAGCGCTGGGCGCGGTCCAGGCGATTAAATCCAAGGGTATCGATATCAAGACCATTCCCGTCGTTGGGGTTGACGGCATTGCCGCCGCGATTCAGGCCGTCAAACGCGGAGAGATGACGACTAATTTTCAGGATGCGCAAGCGCAGGCGCAGGGCGCGCTGGATGTCGCGTTGCGGACGCTCAAGGGAACGTCCTACCAACCGCGCTCGCCGATCTGGCGCGAATACATCGACACCATGCCTTGGGGCGACGGCACGGCTAAGTCGTACAGCGTGCCTTGGACTGCAATCGTGCCGGCGAACGCCGACGCGTTCCTGAAAAAAGTAAAGAAGTGACTACCGGGAGATGTCGGCAATGAATGCATCACCCAAACAGGGATACGATTTTTCCGGTCGCGTCGCCATTGTGACCGGCGCTGCCAGCGGTATTGGATTGGCGGTGAGCGAGTTGTTCGCGTCTTGCGGCGCGCAAGTGGTATTGCTGGATCGCCAGACGGAGGTGATGCAGGTCGCCACACGCCTGACGGGCGGTATCGACCGCCATCTTGGCTGTGTGCTTGACGTGACGGACCCCGAAGGCATCGCCCAGGTCATGAAACAAGTCATGGCGCGCTACGGCCGTATCGACGTACTGGTCAATAACGCCGGCGTCGCCTTGCTGGAGGCGGCTGACAGTTTGTCGGAGGCAGCCTGGGATGCCACCATGGCAATCAATCTCAAGGCGCCATTCCTGCTGGCCCAAGCGGTGGCTCCCGCGATGCGGCGGCAGGCGTATGGCCGTATCGTCAATCTTGCTTCCCAGGCCAGCGTGATCGGCCTCGAACGTCACGCGGCTTATTGCGCCAGCAAGGCCGGCTTGGTCGGTATGAGCAAGGTGCTGGCGCTGGAATGGGCGAGGGACGGTGTCACTGTCAACGCCGTCTCGCCGACAGTGGTCGAAACGGAACTCGGGAAACAAGCCTGGGCAGGTGCCGCGGGGCAAGAAATGCGCAGAAGAATACCTGCGGGCCGTTTCGCGCAGCCGCAGGAAGTCGCCTGCCTGATTGCCTATCTGGCCAGCGAACAGGCAGCCATGATCACTGGCGAAAATATCCTCATTGACGGCGGTTATTCGGTGCAATAGCCCAACCCCTTGGTCGGAGCAATTGCCCAGCGCCGTCGCCATAACAATCACGATCGTCGCCAGCCTCGCTGGATGACGGCAAGTATAAGGAATCCCAATGAATCGAGTCATCAATCATCCCGACATGGTGGTCGAAGATATGTTGCGCGGCATCGTCGCCGCGCGTCCGGAATTATCGCTCTGGCCGCAAAACCCGCGTGTGGTGCGCCACGCGGCGGCGGCGCTCAAGGGACGCGTAGCAATCGTTACCGGCGGCGGCTCCGGCCATGAGCCAGCCTTCATCGGCTATGTCGGTCGCAATCTCGTGGATGCAGTGGCTGTGGGGGAAGTATTTTCCTCGCCTACGGCAAAGTCGTTCTTCGATGCGTTTCAGGCAGCTGATGGCGGTGCCGGTATCGCTTGCCTGTACGGGAACTACGCTGGCGACAATATGAACGTGAAAATGGCGATGAAGATGGCGGAACGAGCCGGCATCGAAGTCCGGACGGTTGTTGCGAATGACGATGCCGCATCGGCGCACGCTGATGAGATGAGCAAACGGCGCGGCGTCGCGGGCGAGATCTTGATGTGGAAGGTAGGCGCTGCCAGAGCGGCGCAGACAGCCAGTCTCGAGCAGGTCGTCGCGGCTGCGCAAAAGGCCATTGATAACACGCGCTCCATCGGCATCGGTTTGTCTGCTTGCACGATTCCGGCCGTGGGCAAAGCCAATTTTGTCATCAAGCAAGGCGAAATGGAGGTCGGCATCGGGCATCACGGCGAACCCGGTGTGCTGGTGCAAAGCGTGGTGCCGGCAAAGGATATGGCCAGGCTCATGCTGGACAAGCTCCTGCAGGACTTGCCTTTCGTTCGCGGCGACAAGGTCGCGGTGCTGATTTCCGGTCTGGGAGCAACGCCATTGATGGAGCAATACATTCTCTACGCAGATGTCGTCGATTATTTGCATGAGGCCGGCATTGAAGTGCGCCATTCGCTGGTCGGAAATCTGTTTACCTCGTTGGAAATGATGGGCGTTACTTTGACACTGATGCGCCTGGATGATGAGCTCGATCAATGCATGTCCTATCCCTGTGAGTCCATGGGGTTGACAATCGGAGAACGGAAATGAAGGACGATTTCGATATGACGCAGGCGGATTGGGTGGTCGAAGATCTGATCGTCGCGATCAACCGCAACCGCGAATATCTGAGCGAAATCGATGGTGCTATTGGCGATGGCGACCATGGCATCAACATGAGCAAAGGTTTTACGCAGTGCGGGGAAAGGCTGGCCTTGCAGCGCGGCAGATCGCTGGCGGGCGCTTTCAACGAGTTGTATCTGGTCTTGATGGAGGGCATCGGCGGCTCCATGGGGCCCTTGTACGGTAGTTTCTTCATGGTCTTCGGCGAGGTGCTGGCAACGCGAAACATCTTGGACAAGGAACTCTTCTTCAATGCCTTATCGGCCGCAATCGACGCCGTGCAAACCATCGGTGACGCCAAGGTCGGCGACAAGACTCTGGTTGACACCTTAATTCCTGCGCGCGATGCCTATCATCAGGCGTTGTCGCAAGGTCGCTCGTTTTCATTGTGCTTAACGGCGATGACGACAGCGGCGGAGGCCGGCATGCAATCCACCAAAGCCTTGCAGGCGCGCATCGGTCGTGCCAGCCGATTGGGTGAGCGTTCGATCGGCGCGCTCGATGCCGGATCCTGCTCGTGCTTTCTGATCCTGCAAAGCATCGCCGGATCATTGCAAACGAGACTGCTTGAAGAACCCAAGCACTGAAAGACTTTGCTCATCAGGCCGGGACTGTCAAAGCGGGCCCGACGGCGCCGATCTTCACTGGCAAACCTGAAGCACAATTGTCAAAGGAAAAATCATGAACTCCCATGAACCAGACATGTTGGCGGTGGTATGCCACGCGCCAAAAGATTACCGACTGCAACGCGTCAAGCGGCCGGCTGCCGGCATTAACGAAGTGATCATCAAAATCGCTTCTTGTGGTATTTGCGCCGGCGACTGCAAATGCTACGCCGGAGCGGCGCGGTTCTGGGGCGACAAGGAAAAAAACAAGCCGTCCTATGTCAAGCCGCCGGTAATCCCCGGACATGAGTTCTGGGGGCATGTCGTGGAGCTTGGCCCCGGCGCTGAAACGTATCATGGCGTCACGCTGGGCGACCGGGTGATCGCCGAGCAAATCGTGCCTTGCCAGAAATGCCGCTATTGCAAAACCGGCTATCGATGGATGTGCGAAGTGCATGACGTCTATGGCTTCCAGCGCCAGGTCGCGGAAGGCGGCATGGCTGACTATATGCGATTGTCGGCACGTGCCGTGATCCATAAGATACCCACGCATATCGCATTTGAAGATGCTGCTGTCACCGAGCCATTGTCCTGCGCTATTCATGCCGTCAATCGGGGCGATATCCAGCTTGATGACGTGGTGGTCATTGCCGGCGCGGGCACGCTCGGTTTATTGATGGTGCAAGTGGCGCGGTTGAAAACGCCGAAGAAACTCGTTGTTATCGACATGATCGATGAGCGTCTCGAACTGGCCAAGATATTCGGCGCCGATATCGTGATTAATCCGACGCGGGAAAATACGGAGAAAGTTGTGCGAAGTCTGACGGACAACTACGGCTGCGACGTCTACATCGAAACCACGGGAGCGCCGATCGGTGTCACACAGGGTTTGGATATGATTCGCAAGCTCGGACGTTTCGTCGAATTCAGTGTATTCGGCCGGGAGACCACGGTGGATTGGTCCATCATCGGCGAAGAAAAAGAGCTGGACGTGCGGGGCGCTCACCTGAGTGCCGATTGCTACCCGATTGCCATTGATTTGCTGGCACGCGGGCTGGTCACATCCAAAGGAATTGTGACGCATAGTTTTGCCTTGTCGGAGTGGGATAAGGCCGTCAAGGTGGCCGATTCGATGGCATCGATCAAGGTATTGTTGAGACCGGAGGCATGACGTTTCCATGGTTCGATTAACGGGTTGACGACGCGCTGCTCCTGGTAAGAGGAATGAGGAAAAATCCTTGTGTGCTCTGCAGCATTTTTGCAGTTGTGATAAATTTCCGTGTGGCGAAAATTTCGACAAATTCAAAATTTTCTGCACACGATGTTCTCGGGGCGGGGTGGAAATCCCCACCGGCGGTAATGCTGCAGCGGCGTTGTTTCCGACGTCATTGCAGCGAGCCCGCGAGCGCTTGGCGGACGCCTGTCCGTTGAGGTCAGCAGAGCCGGTGCGATCCCGGGGCCGACGGTCATAGTCCGGATGAAAGAGAACGAAAACTTGCCGCGCGCATGCTGTCTGCATGCGCTCGCCGGTTTTCATGCGCCCTGTTTTTTATTCGACAAACAGGAGTCCTGAACAAATGCAACACCCATCCAGCAATACCTCGTCCGCCAGGAATCGCATCGCCTTCATCCAGGCCAGCTGGCATAAAGAGATTGTCGACCAATGCCGTATCTCCTTCACCGCGGAAATCGTCAAACTCGGCTTCGCAGAATCCAGCATTGACTTCTTTGAATTGCCGGGGGCGTTTGAAATCCCGCTGCACGCCAAGCTGTTGGCCAAGACCGGTAAATACGCCGGCATCGTCGCCGCCGGTCTGGTGGTTGACGGCGGCATCTATCGTCACGATTTCGTCGCGCAAGCGGTGATCACTTCACTGATGAACGTGCAGCTCGAGACCGAAGTACCGGTCTTCTCGGCCGTGCTGACGCCGCATCATTTCCATTCGCACGGCGAGCATCAGCAGTTCTTCCAGGAGCATTTCGTGGTCAAGGGCCAGGAAGTGGCGCGCGCCTGCGCCGATACCGTGGTCAAGGTCGCGCGTATCGAAGCGGGGCAGGGCAATGTGGCCGTGCTCAATGCGGCCTGAAGCAAGCGGCAGGAGTTGAAAGGGCTCGCGTCCAAATGCGAGCTCTTTTTTATCAGGAAGCGGTTGAGCACATCTCGAACTGTCAAACGGTGTCAGCAACTTGTAGCATCTTGTTACAAGGCTTACCGTGAACTGACTGGTCGTGGACCTCGAATTGGATTTAAATACAGCTAAGGATTCAGCGTTCTGTTCAACGTCTTATTTTCAGCAAAGTATTGAGTACTTTCAAGTACACCCAAGGAGCCATCGTGAAAAAATCTCTTCTCTCCGTGACAATCGTTTCTATCGGCGTGCTTGCCGCGAGCCTGTTCGCGACGCCGGCGATGGCCGCTCACGTAGGCGTGGGCATCAATATCGGCGTGCCGTTGTATGCACCGCCGCCACCGCCGGTCTACTACGCGCCGGCACCGGTTTACGCGCCGCCGCCACCGGTGTATGTGCGTCCCGCCCCGGTCTACTATGCTCCTGCGCCGGTTTATGTCGAGCGTGGCTATTATCATCGCGGTCCGGGTTATTACCGCCATGGTCCGCGTTATCACGGTTACGGCCACTATGATCGCCACGACCATCGCCGCTAAGCCGGTTCGCCATCGCCGGATTGTCCGCAGTTACCCACAGAAACTGTGGGTAACCATGTGAGCAAGTTTGTGTAAAGTCGGCAAGTCGTTGATTTTATTGAACTACCTTGGTGCGCCTTAAAATCAGGCAGATGCTGAAAAACAATGCAGGGAGTCCTATTTGGACTCCCTTTTTTGTGGCTGAGGCAAAGGGCCGTCAAGTTCGGTCTTGCCGGCTTTGGCGGCGTCA
The DNA here is from genome assembly GCF_000256565.1 of Herbaspirillum lusitanum P6-12. Taxonomy (GTDB): domain Bacteria; phylum Pseudomonadota; class Gammaproteobacteria; order Burkholderiales; family Burkholderiaceae_D; genus Herbaspirillum; species Herbaspirillum lusitanum. The sequence continues at coordinate 8,446 of NZ_AJHH01000258.1, forward strand.
TCCTCTCCCGGCGCCAGGTAACGCTCCACCGCGCCAAAGAAGCGGTCGTAGAAATGCGCCGAGCGGATGGTCTCGCTGGCCACCCGCACCAGTGAATCGTCGCTCGAGCCGAACGGCATCGAGACCGAACCCAGCACGCCGACGCCCAGGCTGGCCGAGTTGTTGGTTTTCTTGAGCGCATAGCGGTCCTGGGTGGCGCTGACGAAGAGCGAGGCATTCTGGTCGGCCTTGCCGTTGCCGGCGCAGACAATATGGAAGGCAATTTCGACGTGCTGGTCGGCTTCCGGCTGGAAGCTCTTGGTGCCGTCAACGATATTGGCCTGTGCTTTGCTGATGATGTAACCCTGGCCCAGCAAGGCGCGACGCGCGGCTTCGCAGACCGCGGCGTCGCTGCTGCCGAAGCTGCGCGAATAGGTGTCGGTTTCGCTGAAATCTTCCTGATGATAGAACGACTGCTTGGACGTGGAGCAGCCGGCCAGCAAAACCAGCGCCACGAGCGGCAGCACAGTAAAAGCGAACGGCAAAGGAAGCGAGCGGCGCATGCCTGGAATCTCCTGATGATTTGATACCCTCGATTGTAAATTATCGGCAAGCCAGCAAGTCGAAGCAGAAGGTAAGGAGTAGTAACAGCGGCGATAACAGTTGTGACAACCGCGGACCCCATCGCCGACGCAAAATGACGTGGCCCGTTATACTGGAGTGGAACCCGCATATTTCTGTTTCACTGCGAGTTTTCGTTTATTTTTTGTTGAATATTTCTCGCCATTCATGACGTAAAAATTTCATTCGCTGCATGATCAGCCCCGCAGCGATTTAACGGCATCATGAAGCGCAGAAAAGAAGCGGGGACAGGAACACTCATGGAAATACTGCAAACATTGCTCGGCATCGAGTTGCCGTTGATTCAGGCGCCGCTGGCCGGGATTCAGGGCCACGCCATGGCCATCGCGGTCTCGAACGCCGGCGGGCTGGGCTCGCTGCCCTGTGCGATGCTGACACCCGAAACCCTGCGCAAGGAGCTTGAACTGATTCGCGCCGGCACCTCGAAACCCTATAACGTCAATTTCTTCGCTCACACGCCGCCGACGCCGGACGCCGCGCGCGAA
>NZ_AJHH01000259.1 GCF_000256565.1 Herbaspirillum lusitanum P6-12
TCGATCCCGACACCATCCCGCAAGGCGCCGGCCGCGCACCATTTTCCGCCGAGGCAGCCGAGTTGCTCAGCGAGTTCAAGCCGGCCGTCGTCAGCTTCCATTTCGGATTGCCGGATCAGGCTTTGCTGGATCGGGTGCGCAGCTGGGGCGCCAAAGTGCTGTGCTCTGCGACCACCGTCCCTGAAGCGCGCTGGCTGGAAGAGCAGGGTGTCGACGCCATCATCGCGCAAGGCATCGAAGCCGGCGGCCATCGCGGCTTCTTCCTCACGCACGACTTGTCGACGCAAATCGGCACTTTTGCCTTGCTGCCGCAAATCGTCCGCGCCGTAAACGTGCCGGTGATTGCCGCAGGCGGCATTGCCGACGCGGCCGGTGTCGCTGCCGCCAAGTCGCTGGGCGCGGCCGGCGTGCAAATCGGCACGTCCTACATGCTGACCCCGGAAGCCTCCACCAGTGCGCCGCATCGCGCTGCGCTCAAAGGCCCCGCCGCCGAACATACCGCGTTGACCACCTTGTTCACCGGCGGCCCGGCGCGCGGCATCGTCAACCGCGTAATGCGCGAGCTGGGACCGTTGAGCAGCGCAGCACAAGTGTTTCCGCTCGCCACCGCCGCGATTGCACCGTTGCGCAGCAAGGCTGAGGCCCAGGGCAGGGGTTTTTTC
>NZ_AJHH01000260.1 GCF_000256565.1 Herbaspirillum lusitanum P6-12
CGGTGATTTTTCACCGCTGTGGTCGGGGCAGAATGCACGGGGCTGCAAGGAAATTCCTTCGGCCGACCTCACCCGCGAGCTGGCCGCCGGTTGGAAGTAAAAAGCGTGTTTTGCGAGCCCGCATGGATCATTTGACCGGGATCATGTTTACGTAAAAATTGCATAAAAAGTCAGAAGATTTATTGTTTCTACATAGAAATCCGGTGTAATGTCTATTGCGCAATGCCAAGTTGCAATCAAGATACCGAAGTGAATGCGAGTCACGGGCTTGAAAGAATTGATGCATAGTATGGTGATGGACTTGATAAATTATTTCTGTTTGGAAATGGTTTGATCGCTGCATCAACCGTCAGATTCGACTAACCGACGAGCTAAAAACATCGATGGATAAAACAAAGAAAACGGAACTGGAGCGGATCCGTAGAGAATTGATCAACGCGCATAATCGCGCCGCATGGCATATGGCGGCGACGATCGTCAAGGCGTCGCTGGTCAAGGGCGGGATGGACGAACCGCCCACGGCAAGGGAGCTTGCCGATCTCAATGCGACGATCACCAATTTGCGCAGCGTCGCCGAAGACGCCATTGAACTGCTCAAAAAATAGGATTGCAAGGCGGCATCACCACCGGCGGCATCAATCCTGGCCTGTTTCCTGCTCTGGAAAGAGGCGGCGTATTTCCTGCAAGTTTGCTTTATCAATCTTCTGATCGGCGCACGGATAAATCACGTTTTTGCCGAGATTGAACATGGCTTCGCCGGGAATGTCTTTACAATACAGTCCCGTAAAAATATTGTTTATTTATAAATATATAACTTAATTTTTTTGGTGATTATTGCAATACCGATACCGCAGAGTATTGAAGTTTCCGGAAATGTTTTAAACTGGCAACAGATAAAAAATCTAGATAAAAATCTAGCTAAATCAAGATAGTCCCCTCGCTCTCACTAACTCGCAAGAATCAATTATCCAAAATGGCAGATGATCAATATTTCCTGGTGGTAGACGACTTTTCTACCATGAGGCGCATCGTAACCGGTTTGCTCAAAGAGCTTGAATTCACCAAGATGGCCGAGGCCGAAGACGGCGCCGCCGCGATGAAAGTGCTGGAAGGCGGCGCGGCCCCTATCACTTTCGTGCTGACCGACTGGAACATGCCCGTGATGGATGGCTTGGCCTTGCTGAAAAAAATCCGCGCGACACCGTCCCTGGCGCATTTGCCTGTGTTGATGATTACCGCTGAAGCGAAGAAGGAAAATATCGTCGAAGCAGCGCAAGCCGGTGCTGACGGTTATATCGTCAAGCCGTTCAATGCCGCTACGCTGAAAGATAAAATCGAAAAGATCATTCATCGTCGTGCCAACATGGCGACGTAACGACCGCTAAGACAGGCGGACCGGGCGGTCCGCATTGGACAGCGGGGGCGGGCTGCTTCGCCGTCAGCCGATGGCGAAGTAAGCGAGGATGTCGCCTTCAGTCCACGATTTGATCTCTGCACCTTTCAACAGCACCCGATATTCGGGTCGCTGTGTTCCATCCGCAGCCGCGATCGTGCGGCTTTGCAAAACATACTCAACATTGTTGATGATGGTCGGCAGTTCGACACATTCGTGACCGTCAGGCATTCTTCGTTCTCCTTGAATGACAAAATCGTAGCATGAACCCCTCACTTTTCGCGGGGCGTTTTATGCAAAACAGGTGAAATGTTTTTTCATTCTTGTCGATTTTTCAAAGAGCTGCGCAGAAAATATGCAATTCTGTAAATGAAACTGCATATTTATTGTCACCCCGACCATTGCCGTTTTCTTCATCTTCCTCCAGCGAGCAATACGATGCTTGCTTCCGTCTTTGCACAACTTTGCGACGTTTTACCGCGCGCGAACGAATTTTGCATGCACCGTTTTCTATACTTGGCGCATGCCTTGCGATAGCGCCGGGAAAAATTGAACGCGAGAGGAAACGGAATGACCTTCGACTGGCTCTTGCACGTATTGGCGGTGGTGGCGATCAGCGTATGCGCAGGTGCGATCTGGGTGGTGGCAAGGCAGGAATTGAGCGCTTGAAATGAGCGCTTGAGAAAATCCGGCTTGCGGCTACGACAGAGCGTCGCAGGGCAAGCCGGATGAGGGGGCGAGTGGGTCAGCCGCCGCTGCCGGCACCGCTCGCACCGCCGCTGCCGGCTCCGCCTGTACCCGCGCCACCGGAACCGCCGCCACTATTACCGCTGCCGCTGTTACCGCCGCCTGGCGGCTTGGGGGCGGCGCTGCTGTCCTTCGGTTGACGGCTCTTCTTGGTCGATTTGGTTTTTGACTTGGACATGTCCTTGTCGTTGGCGACGGTCTGAGCTGAATCATTGGTAGTACTGGTGCCGGCAGCACCGGTGCCCGCTTGGGCAAATGCGCCGCCGCTGAAAGTCGCGGCGACGAGAACTGCGATGAGCTTGGAATTCATAACGGTCTCCTTGATTGTGGACGCCAGGCAGACACCAAGCGTACCTGACCATCGTAAAGAAGAACCCTTGCCGCGACAGTCGGCTATCGCCGCAATTGCATGTCAGAAGAACGCTACCTGTGTCTGCAACATGACTTGCACCGGCGACCCGGTCGTATGGTCCAGGTCGTGGATATCGAAAGCATCGTGCGCAACGTGTGCGGCGGCAACCTCGGGGGGATGTCTCTTGCGAAGCCGCAAGCAGCGCACCTGCGCGCGTTACCGGTCTGCCGCAGGCGTAGGCGGGGTCGCGGTCATTCTGGAATCGCCGCCGTTACCGCCAATGTGCAGGCCGTGCTGCAGCAAGTAGCTCGTGAAAACTTGCTCGCCGCCTGCTGGATCCGCACACGCGACATAGGCATCGGGCCGCAGCAGATAGGCAGCGTCGCGTGCCAGTCCGGCGTGGTCGTGCTGCGCCGCCCAGTCAAACACATGCAAGGGGATACCGCGTGTGGCGGCCCATTCGGATAGTTCACCACGCGCCTGGCCATACACATGGACTTGCCATGCCGGCGTCGCCAGGCTGGCGAAATTGTCGCCGCCATGCGTCGGCGCCCACGGCAGTCGATCGCCGCCGTGCACACTGCCGGCCCGGCCTGCGCCGAGCGGGCCATGGCGATAGCTGATGGTCGTCTGCGACACCGTGCGGAACAGGAACTCGCGCGCCATCGGCAGGCGCACCGCGCGCGGCAGCAACG
>NZ_AJHH01000261.1 GCF_000256565.1 Herbaspirillum lusitanum P6-12
AAAGCGCGGCCGGCGCGGAAACGATCGGCCACGCGGTGATGCACGTGATAGCTGGAGAACCAGTTGACCTTGTCGACCTTGATCTTCATCTCGCGCAGGGCGCGTTCGGAGACGTCTTCAAAATTCAGCGCATCTGCTTGTCCATTGCGGTTCACTCTGCCTTCGCGGATGGTGCCGACCAGGCGCGCACTGCCGCCGTCATTCATGCCGAATACTGCGACGAAGTCTGCTTCGCTCAGGTCGACATGTACTTCGCCGTTCAGCGCCGGGCCGCTGCCTTCGATATCGGCAACGTAAAACAACTGGCGATACGTGCCGCCGGAAAAATCCGCTCCCAGGCTTTTGCGCACCATGGAATGCGCGCCGTCGCAGCCGACGATGTAGAGCGCATCACAAGTTTGTGCGCGACCGTCGGCATCGAGGTAGCGCGCGCTGACATGCGAACCGGCGTCGCTGTAATCGATGAAGTCGATGCCGCGTTCGATCACGATGCCGGCCGCCTGCAGCCGCTCGGCCAGCAATTTTTCATGACGGTCTTGCGGAAAGATCTGCAGGAAAGGATAGGGCGTCAGGCCCTCGCCGATTGCACCAAGTTGCACGTGCGCCTTGTGTTCACCTTCTGCCCACAGATTGAACGCCTGCGCCCGATGTCCTTCCGCCAGTACGGCGTCGGCCAGGTCGAGCTGGCGGTACAACTCCAAGGTACGCGCCTGCACCACCAGCGCGCGCGAAGCGGTTCCGGCGCGCAGCAGCCTTGTCGAGGATGCGCACACGCACGCCGAACTTGTTGAGCCACAACGCCAGCACCATGCCGGTGGGACCGGCGCCGACGATCAAGACTTCATGCTGTGCCATGGCAAACCTCCTTCAATTTCAATGACGGCCGGACTGCTAGGCATCGATATGCGCCACCAGCGGTAAATGGTCGGACGCGACACGCGCCAACGGGCTGGCGTGCACCTGCACTTTCAGCAAGCGGCGGCGCGGACTGATCCAGATGCGGTCGAGCGAAAACAGCGGCCAGCCATTCGTTGACGTCGCCCATCAGGATCACCGGCATGCGATCGGTGTCGAAGGCTTGCAGCAGGCGCTTGATCTGGTCGCGCCGTTCGGCAGGGCGCAGGCCCAGATGCGTGGCCACCACGCGCAACGGCTGACCGTGGCAGGCGAGGTCGGCGTCGAGCGCACCGCGCGCTTCGCGGCTGCCGAACGACAAGTCGATGGCGCGCGTCGCCTGTACCGGATAGCGGCTCAGCACCGCATTGCCGTAGCGGCGCTGCGGCGTATCTTCGGTCGGACCTTCGACGGCATGGAAGCCTGTGGCTTCCTGCAATACCTTCAGCACGTCGGCGCTTTCCGATCCGCCCAGCGGCACTTCCTGCAATGCGATGACGTCGGCGCCGATGTCGAGCAGAACCCGCGCGATGCGTTCAGGATCGAAGCGGCCGTCGGTGCCGATCGCGCTGTGGATATTGTAGGTGGCGACAGTGAGCGGCCAGGGACTGGCTGGTGTCGTCTGTGCAGGCGGCGCCAGCACCGCGGCGACCTGATTCATCGGATGCTCCGCGGTTGTTGAGAAAATAACTTCTGCAAGCCCAACGCCATGCCGATCAGCAGCGCTGCCATGCCCGCCAGCAAGGCCACCGTCGTCAGGCTGGGATGGCGGATCGCCTCCGCCAGATTGTGCGCGAATGCGACCGTGACAATGATGCCGGGCGCCATGCCTAGGAAGGTGCCGATCAGATAATCGCGCAAGCGCAGGTGCGACACGCCTGCCACCACATTGGCGATGGTGAACGGCGCCACCGGCAGCAGGCGGATCACCACCATGGCCGGAATGCCGCGTTGCGCGAAGCGCCGGCTCAGGCTGTTGACACGGCGGCCGAGCAATTGCTGCAGTGTCTCGCGGCCCAGCCAGACACCCACGCCGAAGCCCGCCAGCGCGCTCAACAAGGATCCCGCCAGCGCATACAGCGCACCGTAGAACGGCCCGAACACGATGCCTGTGACTGCAATCAACAAGGTCACCGGGAACATCAGCATGCCCGCCACCACATACACCGCCATCACCGCCAACGGCGTGAACGGCAGCGTTTCCAGACTGCGCGCCATGACGATCAGCGCGTTCAGGTTGAGCCACTCGCGCAGCGGCGTGAAGCGCCACGCCAGAGCCAGGGCCAGCAGCAGGATGCCGAATACGCCGAGGCCGATCAGCCGGCGCGGCACCGGCTTGCGGGCATGACCCGGCACGAACTGCGCAATCAGTTCATCGGGATTGATCGGCGTTTCCGGATCGAACATCACCTTGTCCGGCATGAGCGCTTCGATCTGCGGCAGCACGACAGGATCAAGCGCGATCAGGGTGCGACCGTTGCTCTGCAGCGCAGCGATGGTCGCGTGAAGGCTGGAGGTCTTGTCAATTTCTTGCCGGACCGTTTCCACGCCCACGTCGAGATGCTCGGCCAGCAAGCGGTTGCGCATGCCGGCAATCGCGGTGCGGATACGCGCCTGTTGCGCTGCGTCGCCATGGGCTTCTATCACGAGATTGCATTCAGTGTCGTACGTCATTGAACGGTTACTCATGTTGGCCGAGCCGACGCAGAACAAATGATCGTCGACCGCGAATACCTTGCTGTGGACATTGAGGCAGCCGTCCTGCTCGCCTGCCAGTTGCGGGCAATACATGCGATAGCGGCCGTGTTGATCTGCAGCTTTCAGGCGCTGATGAATGCGTGCGCGCAGATGGCCCATGGTGGCCTGCTCCAGCCAGCCGCTCTGGTTTTGCGGCGATACCACCACAACTTCCGGGGCATCGTCTTCAGCCAGGCGTGCCGCCAGCGCATCGTGCAGCACGTTGGAGGTGAAGTACTGGTTTTCGAAGAACAGCGAATGCCTGGCGGCGGCGATGGCATCCAGGTAAAGCTGGCGGATTTCATGGATGCCGCCGCCACCGTCGCGTTCAGGTTCGGTGCGGGCGATACCGATTTCAACGTCGCCCAGGTCAGGCTCCACACCGGTCGGCCACAGATCGTCGCCATCCTTCGCCTTGTTCGGCGGTAGCGCAGGTTTACAGCCGGCGCGGGTCCAGCGCTCACGCGCCAGTTCGCCGAGCGCGGCGGCGGCTTCGGCATCGACCATTGCCTGCACGTCGTGGAAGGGACCATATGGTTTATCGTCAATGTCGCGGCGCAAGGGTTGGTCAGGCGCATGCTCCGAAGTGTCCCAGCGGTTGCGTGTCAGGTCGATGCCGCCCGCAAATGCCAGTTTGTCGTCGATCACCACCACCTTCTGATGATGCGAAGCACCGACCGGGTGGCTGGCATCCATGTGGAAATAGAACCGGCGCCGCTTGCGCCAGCCGTGCTTGTAAGCCGGCGGCCATTCGCGTTCCAGCGCATACAGCATCGCAAAATCCCAGTTGAGGATATAGACGTGCAGCTGTGGACGTTCTTCAACCAGCGCGTTGAGGAAATCGCCCAGCGCCTCCGGATAGCCGTCGCCGGCGCCGCCCGCCACCACCACGTCATCCGCCAATCCCCAGTCCCGCGCCACTTCCGGCTGCGCGCACCGCGCTGAAATAGGCGTCGGCGTCGATCAGCAGCTTGAAGCGGCGTGCCGGTGCAATGCGCCAGCAATTCTTGCCGGGCTCCAGCAGGCGAGGTCGGGATGGCGCTGGCCCGGTGTGCTCGGTGTGCTCGGTATACATCGATCCGCTGACCTTTCGGTAATGCCTGCGGCGCAGGCGCAATAAGGGATCTCAGCGTAGACCGGGCAGTCCGGCACGGGTATCGGCAAATGTCTTTTTCCAAAGTCAGACAAAAAGGAAACGGGCCGCTGCTTAAACGCCAACGAACGCCAACGAACGCAAACGCAAATATGAAATGTTGTGCGTTTGAAATCATCCCGCCCGGCTCAGGCATTCCGCACGTGTGCACCAAAGCCGGTCACACCAGGCGCAATCTCATCGCGCAGCGTCAGCGCCGGGATGGCGTAGTCGCCGGCGTTCTGCGGACGGAATGCAATTGGCGTGGCGCTTTCGAGCGTGTCGAGACGCTCGCCCAGGGCCTCGCAAATGCCCGCATAGCGCGCTGCATCGGTCTTGCCGGTGCGATACACGACGAAAGGAGGCAGCACGTCGAAGCCCGGGTAATACAGGATGCCGTGATGGATCGGAAACAGCAGGTCGTCGATCGGACCGTTGATGCCGCGCGCCGTATAGTGCGACTCCCAACCGCCGGTAGTGACGATCACCATCGCGCGTTTTCCCGATAGCGTACCTTCGCCGAAACGATCGCCCCAGTGCGTGTCGGAATGTTCGCCGACGCCATAGGCGAAGCCATAAGCGTAGACGCGTTCCACCCAGCCTTTCATGATGGCCGGCATCGCATACCACCACAGCGGAAACTGCAGGATGACAGTGTCCGCCCAGCGCAGCTTGTCCTGCTCGCGCGCGATGTCCGCACTTTGCAAGCCGTTTTCAAAGGCGTGCTTCGACGCCAGCGAAGCATCGAAGCGTTCGCCGTTACGCGGCGCCAGGCTGTCGTCGACATCGAGCGGAGTTTTCCAGTTCATGGCATACAGGTCTGATACCTGGACGGCATGGCCGGACGCTTCCAGGCGGGCGACGGCGAAGTTCTTGAGGGAACCGTTGAGCGATCGGGGTTCGGGATGGGCATAGACAATCAAGACATTCATGGCTGGCTTTCAAAAAGAGGAGCACCCAGCTTAGGTTTGCGTGAGGTATATTGGAAATGAATTTCTCATATTGCAGGTATTAAGAAAGCTGATCATGAACAAACTTCGCCAACTCGATCTGAATCTGCTGGTGACGCTGGATGTGCTGCTATCCGAGCACAACGTGACGCGCGCGGCGCAGCGGCTGAATTTTTCCCAACCATCGGTCAGCGTGCATCTGGCCAAGCTGCGCGAGATCTTCAGCGATCCTTTGTTGCTGCCGGGGTCGCGCGGCATGCAGCCGACCGCACGCGCCGAAGAATTGCGCGAACCCTTGCGTGTAGCCCTGCAGGCGCTCGAACGCGCGGTGGCGCCGGGAGGAGGATTCGATCCCGCCAGTGCGGACAATACCTGGCGTATCGCCGCCACCGATGCCAGCGAGACGGCAGTGTTGCTGCCGGCCTTGCCCGGATTGCGCGCTGCCGCGCCCGGTACGCGCCTGGCGGTGGTCGAGCTGGCGCGCCAGCGCGTGTTGTTCCGCGAGCGCTATGTCCTGGTGGGACGCAGCGGCCATCCCAAACTCCGCCGCAAGCCGACGCCGGCGCAGTTTTGCGCGCTGGAACACGTGATCGTGTCGCCGGACGGCGGCGGTTTTCGCGGCGTCACCGACGATGCACTGGCGGCGGCAGGACTGACGCGCCGCGTGGTGTTGTCGGTGCCGCATTTCCTGTTCATGATGTCGGTGCTGGCCAATACCGACATGGTGGCGATGGTGCCGTCGCGCCTGATGCGCGGATCGGCGGCGCTGCAGGTGGTCGAGCCTCCCTTCGATGTCGCCGGTTACGACATGGCGATGCTGTGGCATGAACGTTCGCATCGTGATCCGGCGCATCAGTGGTTGCGCGATCATCTGGCGGCTTCCGTGTAGGCCTGCGGCGCAATTTGCCAGGACCTGCTGCCGCTCGTTTTCGGCATCAAATTCCGGCACTGCAACATGGATAGTTCTTGCATCGCAAATTAATTGGAACTATAAAAGTAATCGATTACATTTGTAGTTAAAGAACATTTCCATGCTCAGTCCCCATCTATCGACCGTAACCGGTCCGGTTTCGATCAGCGCCGTCGCCGACCATGCAGGCGTTTCGGTGGCGACTGTGTCGCGCGTCATGAACGATCAGCAAGGTGTGCGACCGAAAACACGCGACAAAGTACTGCTCTCCGTGGCCGCGCTGGGTTACCGCATGAACCATCTGGCGCGTAATTTACGCACGGCCGAAAGCCGCATGCTGTTGACGATGGTGCCGGACGTCGGCAACCCGTTTTATGCGCAGATCCTGCGTGGGATCGATACCGTGGCGCGTGAACACGGTTATTTTGTGCTGCTGTGCGACACGGGCGCGGATGAAGGGCGCGAGCGTTCTTATTTCGATCTGTTGCGCATGCACCGCGCTGATGGCGCACTGATATA
>NZ_AJHH01000262.1 GCF_000256565.1 Herbaspirillum lusitanum P6-12
AAAGTCGGGCGCCATCTGCCTCGACCCCGACACGATCCAGCATGCGCTGGCCAACGAAGCCGCGACCTTGCCATGGGTGGCCTGCTGCGAATTCGATCCGGCGATGCCGGTGCCGTATGTCGGCATCGACAACCGTCGCGCCGCAGCCGACGCGGTTGGCCACTTGCTGTCGCGCGGCCATCGGCGCATCGGCCTGATCAATTCGGATGAGCGTTATTCCTATGCGCGCCAGCGCCAGCTCGGGTATATGGACGCGCTCGCCGGCGCAGACCTGGACGCGCGCCCGCAATGGCGGCGCACGGTACAAAGCCTGGACTACGAAGCCGGCGCCGCGGCTGCGCTGGAAATGATGGCGCAGCCGGATGCACCGACGGCGATCTTCGCCGTTTCCGACACGCTCGCCATCGGCGTGCTGAGCGGCTTGCGCCAGCTCGGCAAGCGCGTGCCCGAGGACGTCGCGGTGATCGGCTTCGACGATATCGCCGTGGCGGCGCAAATTGATCCAGGCCTGAGCACCGTGGCACAGCCCATGCGCGCTCTCGGCGAAACCGCCGCGCGCTTGCTGTTGCAACGCCTGGCCGATCCGCAGATCGCGGTGCCGGGCGTCCTGCTCGACCATCAGCTGGTTTTGCGAGGGAGCACCTGAGCCATGAGCGTTGCCGTCAGTTTTCAACATGTTTGCAAGGACTTCGGCCCGGTGCGGGTGTTGCACGACATCAGCTTCGATCTCGTGCCGGGACGGGTGGTCGGCCTGCTGGGCGAGAACGGCGCCGGTAAATCGACGCTGATGAAAATCCTTGCAGGCTATGAAGCCATCAGCGACGGACTTCTGCTGATCGACGGTCAGCCGCATCAGTTCAGCGACTCACGCGCGGCGGAGGCCTGCGGCATCGTGCTGATCCATCAGGAATTCAACCTGGCGGAGCACCTGACGATCGCCCAGAACATGTTCCTCGGCCACGAGAAGCGGTGTGACTGGCCGCGCGGCTGGCTGCTCGATGACGATGCCATGCGACGCGACGCCGCTCACTATTTGCAGCAGGTCGGCCTTGATCTTGATCCAGACACCAAAGTCAGCCAACTCATCGTGGCCGAAAAGCAGCTGGTCGAAATCGCCCGTGCGCTGTCGCGCCAGGCTCGCCTGCTGATCATGGACGAGCCGACCGCGCCGCTGACGTCCAGCGAAACCGAGCGCCTGTTCGCCGTCATGGCGCAACTGAAGGCAGCAGGCACGACCATCCTGTACATCTCGCACAAGCTCGATGAAGTCGAACGCAATACCGATGAAGTCATCGTCATGCGCGATGGCCGTTTCATCACGCGCGAACCGACCGAAGGTCTCACACGCCAGCAGATGGCCAACCTCATGGTGGGACGCGATCTGTCCGACATGTTCCCCGCCAGGCAAGCGCCTGCAGCGGAGGCGCCGGTGCTGCTCAAGGTCGATAATCTGTGCGTGCCGGGCTGGGCGGATGGACTCAGTTTTGAAGTGCGCGCCGGAGAGATTCTCGGTTTTGCCGGACTGGTCGGCGCAGGCCGCACCGAATCTTTCGAAGCGCTGTTCGGCCTGCGGGCGCGTAGCGCGGGCGCCATCTTCGTGCACGGCAAACCGGTAGCGCTGCGCAATCCGCGCGACGCCATGCGCCACGGCATGGCCTACCTGAGCGAAGATCGCAAGGGCAAGGGCCTGCATGTCAATCTCGGGTTACGCGAAAATCTCACCATGTCGACCATCGACCGCTATGCGCGGCCATGGCTTGACGTCAATGCGGAGAAGCAGGCCCTGGTCGATGCGGCAAGCGCCTTCAATATCCGCACGCGCGATCTCGACAGCAAGGCGCGCATGCTGTCCGGCGGCAATCAGCAAAAGCTGGCGCTGGCCAAGTATCTGCATTCCGATCCGCAAGTCGTGGTGCTGGACGAGCCGACACGCGGCGTCGACGTCGGCGCCAAACGCGACATCTATTTCCTGATTCATCGCCTGGCGGCGGAAGGCCGCGCCGTGATCGTGATCTCGTCCGAACTCATGGAACTGATCGGCCTGTGCCACCGCGTTGCGGTGATGCGCAACGGTCGCCTGCAAACCACGCTCGGCATCGAGCATCTGACCGAAGAGGAGCTGATCGCTCATGCAACCGGCACGCACTGAAGGTACTGACCGCACTGAAACTGAAACTGCAGCGGAACCCGCCAAGCCATCCCTCACTCGGACCGGCATGGCATCTGGCGCACGCGCATGGCGCGAACGCATCAAGGGCTTCGGTCCGGTGTTCGGCCTGGCGGCGCTCTGCATTGCCGGCACATTGCTCAACGGCGATTTCGCCACCGTCGACAACATGATGAACGTGCTTACGCGCACCGCCTTCATCGGCATCATCGCGGTCGGCATGAGCTTTGTGATCATCTCCGGCGGCATCGATCTGTCGGTGGGTTCGATGGCGGCGCTGATCGCCGGCTGCATGATTTTCCTGATGAACCGGCTGATGACGGGAGTGGAGGGAGTGACGCTGGCGCCGATCACGATCGTGGTGCTGGGTATCGCGATGGCGCTGGTGCTGGGTGCGGTCTTTGGACTGATCCACGGTTTGCTGATCACCAAGGGCAACATCGAACCCTTTATCGTCACGCTCGGTACGCTGGGCATCTTCCGCGCCTTCCTGACCTATCTCGCCGACGGCGGCGCGCTGACGCTGGACGGCACCTTGTCTGATCTCTACGGGCCGGTGTATTACACCAGCCTGCTGGGCGTGCCGGTGCCGATCTGGGTCTTCCTGCTGGTGGCGGCGGCCGGTGCGCTGATCCTCAACCGCACCGCGTTCGGTCGCCACGTCCAGGCGATCGGCTCCAACGAACAGGTTGCGCGTTATGCAGCGATTCAGGTCGTGCGGGTCAAGATCATTACCTACATGCTGGTGGGCATCTGCGTCGGGATTGCCACCGTGCTGTACGTGCCGCGCCTCGGCTCGGCGACCCCGTCCACCGGTTTGCTGTGGGAGCTCGAAGCGATCGCAGCAGTGGTGGTCGGCGGTACGGCGCTCAAGGGCGGCGAGGGACGCATCATCGGCACCGTGATCGGCGCCATCCTGCTTTCTGTCATCAGCAATATTCTGAACCTGACCAGCATCATCAGCGTGTACCTGAATGCAGCAGTACAGGGCATGGTGATCATCGCGGTGGCTTTCCTGCAGCGCGGCCGTAAGTAATTCAAGAATCCGCCGGCAGCAGGATGAGAGATAAGAAGAGATAAGCACGAGAGATAAGAGATCGACGGCTTTTTTGCCGTTTCAAAGGGCAACCGTACGGTGCCCCATCACCTGGAGGAGAGCAACATGAAAAGCATCATCCTTGCAATCGGCGCCGGTGTTCTGGCGCTCGGCGCAACTGCGACAACGGCGGTGCAAGCCGCCGAAAAAGTGGTCCTCGGCGTCGCCATCCCAACCGCCACGCACAGCTTCACGGCAGGTATTGTCTGGTGGGCCAACCAAGCCAAGGCAGAACTGGAAAAGGCGCATCCCGACATGAAAGTCATCGTCAAAACCGCCGCCACCGCGCCGGAGCAGGCGAATCAGCTGCAAGACATGCTAACCGTCAACAAGATCAATGCGCTGGTGATCTTCCCTATCGAATCCGCATCGCTGACGCAACCGGTCGCCCAGGTCAAGAATAAAGGCGTGTACGTCACCGTGGTCGATCGCGGGCTCACCACCACCGAAGCGCAAAACGCCTACATCGCAGGCGACAACACCGCCTTCGGCAAACTGCCGGCGGAATACCTCGTCAAATACCTCAACGGAAAAGGCGATATCGTCGTCCTGCGCGGCATGCCGACCACGCTCGACAATGAGCGCTTCGACGCCTTCAGCGCCGTCATCAAGAGTAATCCGGGCGTCAAGGTGCTCGATGCCAAATACGGCAACTGGAACCGCGACGATGCGTTCAAGGTGATGCAGGATTATCTGACCCGCTTCAAGCACATCGACGCCGTCTGGGCGGCGGACGACGACATGGCGATTGGCGTGCAGAAGGCCATCGAACAAGCCAAACGCACCGACATCAAACAAGTCTTCGGCGGCGCCGGCGCCAAAGGCGCAGTCAAGAAAATCATGGACGGCAGCGACAAGCTGATCACGGCCGACGTATCGTATTCGCCGAAGTTCATGTACGACGCCATCAAGCTGACCGCCGAAGCGCGTCTGAAGGGCGCCGCCTTGCCGCCCAAGACCATCATCCCGTCGGTACTCATCACCAAAGAGAACGCCAAGCAGTTTTACTTCCCTGATTCGCCGTTCTGAATTGTCGTCATGAACCATGGCGCGAAGCGGCCGACCGGCGAGCCGGTTAGTCCTTCGCGTTTTTAGTCCTTAAAGGAAACGCCATGCAGACCATCCGCGGCCCGGCCATTTTTCTGGCGCAGTTCATGGGCGAAGAGCAACCGTTTGACTCGCTGGAGCACCTTGCCGTCTGGGCGTCGGGATTGGGATACAAGGCAGTGCAGCTGCCGACCGATCCGCGTTTGTTCGACCTGGCGCTGGCCGCCGGCAGCCAAATTGGG
>NZ_AJHH01000263.1 GCF_000256565.1 Herbaspirillum lusitanum P6-12
CCCCCCCCCCCCCCCAGCAATATTGCGACGATATTGCCGGCATGCTAGCCGGACACGGCTTGCAGATCAGTGAGCTGTCGACCCATTTGCAAGGCCAGCTGATCGCGGTCCATCCGGCCTATGATGCTTTGTTCGACGGCTTCGCGCCGGTACACTTGCGCGGCAATCCGGCGGCGCGCAGGGTGTGGGCGACCGAGCAACTGATGTTCGCCGCCGAGGCTTCGCGGCGGCTTGACCTGCGCGCGCATGTCACGTTTTCCGGCGCGCTGGCCTGGCCTTATCTGTATCCGTGGCCGCAGCGTCCGGCCGGCCTGGTGGAAACCGCTTTTGCCGAACTCGGTCGACGCTGGCGTCCCATCCTGGACGCCTTCGACGCCGCCGGCGTTGACGTGTGCTACGAGCTGCATCCCGGCGAAGACTTGCACGACGGCGTCACCTTCGACCGTTTTCTGCAGGAGGTAGACGGTCATGCGCGCGCCAATATTCTGTACGACCCCAGTCACTTCGTCTTGCAGCAACTCGACTACCTGGCATTCATCGACATCTATCACGCGCGCATCAAGGCCTTCCACGTCAAGGATGCAGAATTTCGTCCCACTGGGCGGCAAGGCGTGTATGGCGGTTTTTCCGACTGGCAGGATCGCGCCGGCCGTTTCCGTTCGCTCGGCGATGGCCAGATCGATTTCAAGGCGATTTTTTCCAAACTGACGCAATACGATTATCCCGGTTGGGCGGTGCTGGAATGGGAATGCTGTCTCAAGCATCCGCAAGACGGTGCGGCCGAGGGCGCGGAATTTATCCGCAAGCACATCATCCGGGTGGCGCAACACGCCTTCGACGATTTTGCCGGCAGCACGGTGCGGCAGGAACAGATCAATCAATTGCTGGGCCTGGCGCGCTGAGCGCCGCCGGGTAACCCATGCAAGCCATCACGGAGCAGGAAATGCACAGACGTTTGAGATTAGGCATGGTCGGCGGCGGCAACGGCGCCTTTATCGGCGCGGTGCATCGCATCGCCGCCCGTCTCGATGATGGCTACGAACTGGTGGCCGGCGCCTTGTCGTCCGATCCGCAGCGCGCCAGCGCGTATCGCGCCCGAACGCAGCTACGACGACTACCGTGTTATGGCGCAGGCCGAGGCAGCGCGCGCCGATGGCATCGACGTGGTCGCCATCGTCACGCCCAACCATTTGCATGCACCGGTCGCCACCGCGTTTCTGGAAGCTGGTATCCATGTCATCTGCGACAAGCCGCTCGGCATTTCATTGGCCGAGGGCCGCGTCCTGGCCGAGCTGGCGCGCAGTCGCAACAAGTTGTTCGCCCTGACGCATACCTACACCGGCTATCCCATGGCGAGGCATGCCAAGGCGATGGTGGAAGCCGGCGCCATCGGCGAACTGCGCCTGGTGCAGGTTGAGTATTCACAAGACTGGCTGGCGGCTCGCATCGGCAGCGCGGATGGCGCCGGCAATGGTCCGCAGGACAACTGGCATAACGATCCGCTACGCGCCGGCCCGGGCGGCACCTTGTCCGACGTCGGCACCCATGCCTATCATCTCGCCCACTTCATCAGCGGTCAGAAACCCGACCGCCTGCTCGCGGAACTCAGCACATTCGTGCCGGGCCGTCCGCTGGACGATCATGTGCAGGTGATGTTGCGCTACCCCGGCGGCGCGCGCGGCACGCTGTGGGCCAGCCAGGTCGCAACCGGCTGTGAAAACACGGTGCGTCTGCGCCTGTTCGGCAGCAAGGCGCAGCTGGATTTCAATCAGGAAAAGCCCGCCGAACTCTGGTACACCCCACAGGGCGGCAATCCGCAAAAGCTTACGCCCGGCCGTGTAGACAGTGCAGCTGCAGCCCATGCCACGCGGGTACCGGCCGGTCATCCCGAAGGCTACCTGGAGGCTTTTGCCCAACTCTATACCGATGCCGCCCTGCAGATCGCCGCGCTCGACGCCGGCCTGCCGTTGCCGCAGGAAGCACGTGGGCTACCCACCGTGGCAGACGGCGTCGACGGCATGGCTTTTGTGGAAGCAGTGTTGCGCAGTCATCGCAATGATGCGGAATGGACCAGCATCGGCTAAGAGCGCCAAATCACACTTGCGGTGAACTGTTTCTTGGTGCCTGAGACCGGAATCGAACCGGTACGCCCCTTTCCAGGTAAGCGGCGGATTTTAAGTCCGCTTCCTGAATTCGGGATAATGCCTTTATAGACAAGGAGTTAGCGAAGCCGTAAGGTATTTTCTGGTCAATTTTGGTCAAGAGGACTCCATGCGGAAAAAACAAAGTCAGGACGAGAGAATCGTCGAAAAAAACATTACCCAGCGCTGCGGTGGCTATTCATATCGTGTACGCATGACGGTTTCGGGCATGCGAATCGACGAAAATTTTGACACTATTGATGAGGCACGAGCGTTTCGTGACAGGAAACGTGCAGATATCGCTCTTGACCCTGTCGCAAAGCTTGTCCTTCAAAGTCGAGAAGTCAAACGGGATGCAGCTCGCCTAACCCTCAATATTCTGTTAACTTGTTGTTTTGCATCGAAAATTGACCC
>NZ_AJHH01000264.1 GCF_000256565.1 Herbaspirillum lusitanum P6-12
CCCCCGCTTGTGAGGGCCGATCTATCGAGTAGGCGGGAACGAGTGGTCTTTAGGCACCCTGTTTATCGCTTCCCCTCAACGGGTCTTGAGCACTTAGGACAATGAGATCTGATTTAGTTACGCTTCCAATCAGCTAATTAATCCTTGGCGAGGTATCGCCTCGCCGAGCGTTGCCATACTCTTACCGCAGACTTATCCCTCGATTTAATCTGCGGACTCGTGGTTTGCGCTGGGGCTACACGGTGTATTTATGAAGCGCACTCCCACGAGAATCTCCGTTGCGTTGACCCCTGGGAGCGATTTTACCAACTATCGGAAAATGAAACAGCTATTCGTTATACCGAATTATCCCGTGACGGTTATTCCCACTTTTCGGCTACTCGATCTTGCTGGTCAAGTTCGGTCAAATCTGGTCAATTTTTCGGGAGAAATTTCGGGATGGGTCGGTATAATCACTTATACCAAATCGGCTCTAAAGCCTTGTCTAGACTAACTTGGTGCCTGAGGCCGGACTTGAACCGGCACGCCCCTTTCCAGGTAAGCGGCGGATTTTAAGTCCGCTGTGTCTACCAATTTCACCACTCAGGCTTTGAGTGTTTCCGGCGCAGGCGGCCGGAAAAGGAACGCATTATAGCAGCGACTTTGGCCGGATTTGCGCGAATGTTTCCGCTGCATCATGCATTTCGCCATTTCTATCGATGCAGGGCACATCCGCGCGCATCGGCTTGCGCCGGCGCGGATTGCCGCTGTCCGCCATTTCCAGTCTGTAACATCCACGCAGGTAGTAAAATGTGGACTATTCCAATTCAAATCGGTTGAGACCATGACGCAAGCTGTATTGAAGACAGTTCAATGTATTTCGCCTGCCGGTTTGCATTCCATGGCTTACAAAGAGTGGGGCGATCCGCATAATCCGAATGTGCTGGTCTGCGTCCACGGCGTCACGCGCGTGAGCGACGATTTTGACGTGATGGCGCGCGACTTGTGCGACACCTATCGGGTGGTGTGTCCCGACGTGGTCGGGCGCGGTCGTTCCGGACGCCTGGGCAATCCGCAGCATTACGCGATTCCGCAGTACGTCAGCGACATGGTCACGCTGCTGGCGCGGCTCGACGCCGACAGCGTCGACTGGTTCGGCACCTCGATGGGCGGCCTGATCGGCATGGGGCTGGCTTCCTTGCCGGACAATCCGGTGCGGCGCCTGGTGCTCAACGATATCGGCCCGTCCATCAACGGCTCGGCGCTGGCGCGCATCGGTGAATACATCGGCCAGGATGTGCGCTTCGCCACGTTCGAGGAAGCCGCGTTATATATCCGCACGATTTCAGCGAGCTTCGGTCCGCATACCGATGAAGAGTGGCACAAGCTGGCAAGCGACGTCCTGCGCCAGGACGAAGAGGGTAAATGGAAGCGTCATTACGACTTGCGCCTGGCCGAACCGTTCAAGAGCATGACGCCGGAAGCGGCCAGCATCGGCGAAGCCATGCTGTGGGCCGCCTACGATGCGATTCGCTGTCCGACGCTGCTGGTGCGCGGCGCGCAATCCGACCTGTTGCTGCCCGAGGTGGCGCAGGCCATGACACAACGCGGTCCCAAGGCCAAGCTGGTGGAGCTGGAGGGCGTCGGCCATGCGCCGACGTTCATGCACGCCCAGCAAATCCAGGTCGCCAAGGACTTTTTGCTCGGTTGATTGCATCCCCGACCGGGCTCTTATTGATTGAAAGGAAACATCATGACAGTTCAACGTCTGCACGTCGGCAAGCGTCTTTCCGAAGCCGCCATCCATAACGGCACCGTCTACCTGGCGGGCCAGATCGCCGAAGACACCACCCAGAACATCGAAGGCCAGACGCGCGAAGTGCTGGGCCACATCGATCGCCTGCTGGCCGAAGCCGGCAGCAGCAAGGAACATATCCTGTCGTGCCAGATCTATATCGCCGACGTCAAGGATTTCGAAGGCATGAACGCCGTGTGGGACGCCTGGGTGGCAAGCGGCAACACGCCGCCGCGCGCGACCGTCGAAGCCAAGCTGGCGCGTCCGGAATTGCTGGTCGAGATCATCATCGTCGCCGCACAGAAGTAATCTTTCAACGCAACCTCAACGCAACCCCGCGTTCTCGAATCAGGCAAAGGTTTCATGGTTTCTGTCGTCGCAGTTCAGCAGGAGGGAAACGCCTCCATCGTCGCCGGCCTGAGTCCGGAAGACAGCGCACGCGTGCTGGAGGCGCTGGCTTTCGTCGAGCCGATCTATCGCGGCAAGCCGATCACCTCAGGGCAGGATGCGATGGCCTTCGTGCAGGGCGTGGCCGGCGTGCTGACGGCGCTCAACGTCGATGCCGAGACGCGCATCGCCGGGCTGCTGTTCGAGTTGCATCTGCTCGACCTCGATGTTGCGGCGACGATTGAAGAGCGTTACGGCAAGGATATCGGCGACCTCGTCGCCGGCGTGCGCCAGCTGATGCGTTTCCACGGCCTGACCTTCCAGCAGCCGCAGGAAGTCTTGCGCGGCAAGAACGCGGCGCAACAGGCTGCGGCGCAGATCGAAACGCTGCGCAAGATGCTGCTGGCAATGGCCTCCGACATGCGCGTGGTGCTGGTGCGCCTGGCCTCGCGCGTGACGACCTTGCGCTACTTCGCCGAGAACAAGATGGAGAACGAGACCACCGCGCAATATGCGCGCGAGACGTTCGATCTCTATGCGCCGCTGGCCAATCGCCTCGGCATCTGGCAGCTCAAATGGGAGCTGGAGGATTTGTCCTTCCGCTTCATCGAGCCGGTCACCTACAAGCGCATCGCCAAGATGCTGGAAGAGAAGCGCATCGAGCGCGCCGAGTTCGTCGCCACCGCCATCGAGCGCCTGCGTACCGAGCTGACCGCCGCCGAGATCAAGGCGGAAGTCTCGGGTCGCCCCAAGCACATCTACAGCATCTGGAACAAGATGCGCGGCAAGTCCATCGATTTTTCCGAGCTGTACGACGTGCGCGCCTTCCGCGTCATCGTCGACGACATCAAGGATTGCTACACCGTGCTCGGCATCATCCACAATATCTGGGTGCCGATTCCCAAGGAGTTCGACGATTACATTTCGCGGCCCAAGCAAAACGGCTATCAGTCCCTGCACACGGTGGTGGTGGCTGAAGACGGCCGTCCGCTGGAAGTGCAGATCCGCACGCGCGAGATGCACCACTTCGCCGAATACGGCGTGGCGGCGCACTGGCGCTACAAGGAAAGCGGCGGATCCAATTTCGCTGCGCAAAAGTACGACGAAAAGATCGCCTGGCTGCGCCAGCTGCTGGCATGGAAGAGCGAAGTATCGGACGCCGTCGTGGAGCAGGAAGAAGTGCGCCGCGACTGGGTCGAAAAGCTCAAGTCCACCACGCTCGACGAGCGCATCTACGTATTGACGCCGCAAGCGCGCGTGATCGAATTGCCGAGCGGCGCCACGCCGATCGATTTCGCCTACCACCTGCACAGCGACGTCGGCCATCGCTGCGTCATGGTGCCGCTGAATACGCCGCTGAAGAACGGTCAGACCGTCGACATCATCACCGTCAAGAGCGGCCCCGGCGTCGGTCCGTCGCGTGACTGGCTGAGCACCGGTTATGCCGCCAGTTCGCGCACGCGCTCCAAGGTGCGCGCCTGGTTCAATGCCATCGAACAGGAAGAGACGCTGGCGCACGGCCGCACCGTGCTGGAAAAAACACTGCAGCGCGAAGGCAAGACTGCCGTCAATCTGGAAGAACTGGCGCACAAGCTCGGCTTCGGCAAGGTCGACGATCTGTGCCTGTCGCTGGGCAAGGACGAGTTCAGCCCGCGCCAGATCGAGCAGATGCTGCATGAAGGCGAAGAGGGTAGGGAGAATCGGCAGACCGAACCCGACGAAGCCTCCATCACGCGCAAGAGCCGCGCTTCCAGCGTGGTGCAGGGCGCCAAGTCCGGCGTGCTGGTGGTCGGCACCGAAGGCCTGATGACGCAGTTGGCGCGTTGCTGCAAACCGGCGCCGCCGGATACCATCGTCGGCTTCGTCACGCGCGGCAAGGGCGTGTCGATTCATCGGCTGACCTGCAAGAATTTCACCGAGATGAGCAGCAAGGCGCCCGAACGCGTCATCCAGACCGAATGGGGCGCCTCCGGCAAGGATACGGTCTATCCGGTCGACATCTTTGTGCTGGCCGGCGACCGCCAGGGTTTGCTGCGCGATATTTCGGAAATCTTCCTGCGCGAAAAAATCAACGTCATCGGCGTCAGCACGCAAAGCATGAAGGGGCAGGCGCGCATGGGCTTTACCGCCGAGATCGGTTCAACCGCGCAATTGCAGAAGGCGCTGACCGTGATTCGCGAAGTGAAGGGCGTGCTGGAAGCCAGGCGGCAGTAGGGATTGCGGGCGGTTGCGTGATTTTCGGAAAGCTGCCGAAGAAGGTTTTCTAAAAAACTTTTCGCTCAGCTGGTTAGAGCACTACCTTGACATGGTAGGGGTCGTTGGTTCGAGTCCAATCGTGCCTACCAATATTCTTGATGTTGTCGAATATTGGTATCGAAGCAGGCAGTTATCGTAACTGAGGCTTCGTAAAAACAGCATCAAAAGCAAAATCATCAATGGAAGCGCAGTCCCGGCTTCCATTTTTGCTTTTTGTCTTCCGGATTTCTCTTCCGGATTTCTCCTTAGCTCAGCTGGTTAGAGCACTACCTTGACATGGTAGGGGTCGTTGGTTCGAGTCCAATCGTGCCTACCAATATTCTTGATGTTGTCGAATATTGGTATCGAAGCAGGCAGTTATCGTAACTGAGGCTTCGTAAAAACAGCATCAAAAGCAAAATCATCAATGGAAGCGCAGTCCCGGCTTCCATTTTTGCTTTTTGTCTTCCGGATTTCTCTTCCGGATTTCTCCTCTTTTTTCCGCGTTCGTTTTTTCTCCGCCAAAAAAAAGCCACCGCAAGCGATGGCCTTCAGCGACAACTTTCCAACTGTTTTTATTGATTATTCGTATTCCCCGCAGGCGCTTCGTTCGCGGCCGGCGGCGCCGGCACGTTCAGCACCGCGTCGCGCTTGTCCAGCAGATGCTGGCGCAGGATCGAGGCCAGGCGTTTGCCGTCGCGCGCTTCCAGCGCCTTGACCATTTCGTCGTGATCGTGGGCGGCGCTGTCCCATTTCTCCGGGCGGAAGTTCGACTTGAAGCGTAGCGCTTGCAGGCGGCGGTTCAGGCCGAGGTAAGTCTGGTGCAGCACCGAGTTGCGCGCGGCTTCGTTGATCTTGTTGTGGATCGTCTGGTTGCGGCTGTAATAGCCGGGCAAGTCGTTCTGCGCCTTGCAGGCCAGCATGGCGTAGTGCAGCGCCTTGATCTCGGCGACTTCCACCGGCGTGATGCGTTCGCACGCCAGCTCGCCGGACATCGCTTCCAGTCCGCTCATCAGTTCAAAGGTCTCCCGGATCTCGGTCTCGGTCATCTTCGACACCGAGGCGCCGCGATTGGGCGAGATGTCGATCAGGCCTTCCGCAGCCAATACCTTCAATGCTTCGCGCAGCGGCGTGCGTGAAATGCCCAGCGTTTCACACAGTTCGCGTTCGTTCAGTTTGGTGCCGGGCATCAGCACCGCTTCCACGATCAGGTTGCGCAAATGCTCCACGACAGTGTCGTGCAGGCGCTGGCGCTCCAGTTTCGGAAGGGCTGCAGGGATGATTTGTTTCTCGCTCTGGTCGAGCTTATTGGTCAATTCAATGGCTGAATTTTGCATTCAAAATCCTTAATTTGCTGCTTGACGCTATTTTAGCATCCAACGCTTCATTGCAAAAATACCAGCTTTCCTGTGTTGTATGAATGAAAAATATTGCCTTCAAATGTGCTTATGTGATTCCAAGTCTCTCTATATACAGGGTTTTATCAAAATCACCATCTGACTCCGTACCAGGAGTAAGGACTGCAACGATCAAAAAATCCTTTACCTCTCTGAATCTCGCTGATAAAGTATTTTGCATTCAAAATACAAAATTCGATAAAAGATCAATTTCTAGAGACGAATTTCAAAGGAGAAGTAAATGTTAAAACTCGACTTTCATCCAGCCGGCCGTCATTTCCTGCAAATCCCTGGTCCGAGCCCTGTGCCTGATCGCATCCTGCGCGCCATGAGCTTGCCGACCATCGACCATCGCGGCCCGGAATTCGGTGCGCTGGGCCTGCAGGTGCTGGCCGGCATCAAGAAGATTTTCAAGACCGAGCAGCCGGTCGTCATCTATCCGGCGTCCGGTACCGGCGCCTGGGAAGCGGCACTGACCAACACCCTGAGCGCGGGCGACACCGTGCTGATGTACGAGACCGGCCACTTCGCCACGCTGTGGAAGAAGATGGCCGAAGCGCTCGGCCTGAAGCCGGAGTTCCTCGGCTTGCCCGGTATCGAAGGCTGGCGCCGCGGCGTGCAGGCGGATCTGATCGAAGAACGCCTGCGCAAGGACAGCGGACATCAGATCAAGGCGGTGTGCGTGGTGCATAACGAAACCTCGACCGGCGTGACTTCCGACATCGCGTCGGTGCGCAAGGCCATCGACGCCGCCGGCCATCCGGCGCTGCTGCTGGTGGATACGATCTCCGGCCTGGCGTCGGCGGATTATCGTCATGACGAGTGGGGCGTGGACGTGACCGTGTCCGGTTCGCAAAAGGGCCTGATGCTGCCGCCGGGCATCAGCTTCAATGCCGTCTCGAAGAAGGCCGTTGAAGCAAGTAAATCCTCCAGGTTGCCGAAAGCCTTCTGGGGCTGGAGCGAAATCATCGAGATGAACGCCACCGGCTATTGGCCGTACACACCCAACACCAATCTGCTGTACGGCTTGCATGAAGCGTTGGAGATGATTCTGGGCGAAGGCCTGGACAACGTCTTCGCGCGTCATGAACGTCTGGCTGAAGCCTGCCGCCAGGCTGTCACGGCCTGGGGGCTGGAAATCCAGTGCGCCGATCCGGCCGTGTATTCGCCGGTGCTGACGGGCGTGATGACGCCGGCAGGTTTCGACGCCGACGCGATCCGCAAAGTGATCTACGAGAACTTCAACATGTCCCTCGGCACCGGCCTCGGCAAGATGAAGGGCGGCATGTTCCGCATCGGCCATCTTGGTGAAGCCAACGACCTGACGCTGATGGCGACGCTGGCCGGCTGCGAAATGGGGCTGAAGCTGGCGGGCGTCAAGCTGGCCGGCAGCGGCGTACAGGCGGCGATGGACAACCTGACCGCGAAGAAGAACAAGCCGGCGCTGAAAGTCGCCTGATCAGTTGAGCCGTCAGGCATGGCAAAAGAAAAAGCAATAACGGAGGAAAGAACGCCGGTGCAGACCTTCTGCAAGGACTGCACCGGCAACGTGGATCAATAACGAAAGACCGGTGCTGCAACATCCCGCAGAGGAATCGAAACCGCAGGTTTCACGGCGCCCCCCCCCCA
>NZ_AJHH01000265.1 GCF_000256565.1 Herbaspirillum lusitanum P6-12
GGCGCGCGCCGCACGTTGATCTATTGCGGCTTGCTGTGGGCGCTGGCGACGGTGCTGACCGGTTTCGCCGGCGGCCTGGTGTCGCTGCTGCTGGCGCGTTTGCTGCTCGGTCTCGGCGAGGGCGCGACCTTCCCGGCGGCGACCACGGCGATGTCGCGCTGGGTGGCCAAAGACAAGCGCGGCTTCGCCCAGGGCATCACCCATGCCTTCGCACGGATCGGCAATGCGGTGGCGCCGGCGGCGGTGGTGTGGATCATGGCGGAACATGGCTGGCGTGAATCGTTCTACATCTTCGGCGCATTCAGCCTGGTGTGGGTGATCGTGTGGGCCTTCGTGTTCACGGAAGATCCGGCCAAGCATCCGCGCATCACCGCGGAAGAACTGGAGGTCCTGCCGCCCGGCAAAAAGACGAGCCCGAAGATTCCATGGGGGCCGCTGTTCAAGCGCATGATGCCGGTGACCATCGTCTACTTCTGCTACGGCTGGACCTTGTGGCTGTTCCTGAGCTGGATCCCGCAATACTTCCTGCACAGCTATGACCTCGACATCAAGAAGTCGGCGCTGTTCGCTTCCAGCGTGTTCTTCGCCGGCGTGGTGGGCGATACCCTGGGCGGCATCGTCAGCGACAAGATCCTGAGAAACACCGGCAACCTCAAGCGCGCCCGCAGCTACATGGTATCGGTGTGCATGCTGCTGACCTTGCTGTCGCTGTTGCCGCTGATGTTCACGCACAATCTCTACGTCTCGATCATCAGCCTGAGCGCAGGTTTCTTCTTCGCGGAAATGACGATCGGTCCGATGTGGGCGATTCCGATGGATATCGCGCCGGAATATTCAGGCACCGCCAGCGGCATGATGAACACCGGTTCGGCATTGGCCGCGATCATTTCGCCGGTGCTGTCGGGCTACCTGATCGACAAGACCGGCAACTGGGAACTGCCTTTCCTCGGCAGCATGGTGCTGATGGGCTTCGGTGTGTTGCTGGCGTTCCGCATGCAGCCGGACAGCAAGTTTGAAAACACTGCGCCGGACCCCCCCCCCCGGCATTCCTGCGCATCATTTTTCGTTTTCGACAGGACTACTCATGCTGGTCAAGCCCATCCATCTGGTTCCGCCGAGTGCGCGGAGCACTGCAGCAGCTACGCCGTTCGCCATGCAATTGCAGCGCGAGATGCGCGGCGAAGTCATGTTCGGCAATGCCGATCGCGGCCGTTACGCCACCGACGCCTCCATCTATCAGATCATGCCGCTGGGCGTGGTCGTGCCGCGCGACCAGGCCGACCTGAAACTGGCGCTCGACATCGCGGTGCTGGCGCGGGGCGCGGGCACCAGCCA
>NZ_AJHH01000266.1 GCF_000256565.1 Herbaspirillum lusitanum P6-12
ATAGCCATGCCGGTGCTGGCGCGGGGCGCGGGCACCAGCCAGTGCGGCCAGACCGTTGGCGAGGCGCTGGTCATCGACAACAGCAAATATCTCAACCAGGTCATTGATTTCGATCCGGTCGCGCGCACCATCACGGTCGAACCCGGCATGGTGCTCGACCATCTCAACGCCTGGCTCAAGCCGTACGGACTGTGGTTCCCGGTGGATGTGTCGACGGCGGCGCAATGCACCATCGGCGGCATGTCCGGCAACAATTCCTGCGGCTCGCGCTCAATCGAATACGGCAACATGGTGCATAACGTGATCGCCATTGATGCCGTGCTGGCCGACGGTACCGAAGGCCGGTTCGGTCGCCTGCCCGACATGACGGAGATGCCGGAGATGCCGGGCCGAGGCCGCATCGGCGAGATCGTGCGCGGGTTGCAAGCCATCGCACAGCGCGAGCGCGGCGAAATCGTCGAGCGCGTGCCCAAGGTTCTGCGCCGCGTGGCCGGCTACAACATCGACATCTTCGATTGCCAGAATCCGCGCGCCTACACCGACGACGGCGTCGCCAACCTGGCGCATATCCTGATCGGCTCGGAAGGCACCCTGGCCTATAGCCGCCAGATCACGCTGGCGCTGATGCCGTTGCCGGCGCACAAGGTGCTGGGCGTGGTCAACTTCCCGACCTTCTATCAATCGATGGACATGACCCAGCACATCGTCAAGCTGGGACCGACCGCGGTCGAGCTGGTCGATCGCACCATGATCGATCTGGCGATCAGCAATCCGGCCTTCAGGCCGGTGATCGAGAAAGCGCTGGTCGGTCATCCGGAAGCGATCCTGCTGGTGGAGTTCGCCGGCGAGAATCTCGATCAACAACTCGATAAACTGAAGCTGTTGAGCGAGTTGATGGGCGACCTCGGCTTGCCCGGCTCGGTGGTCGACATGCCCGTCGCCAACGAGCAAAAAGCGCTGTGGGAAGTGCGCAAGGCCGGTCTCAACATCATGATGAGCATGAAGGGCGACGGCAAGCCGGTGTCCTTCATCGAGGACTGCGCCGTGCCGCTGGAACATCTGGCCGAGTACACGCGCCAGCTGACCGAAGTGTTCCACAAATACGGCACCGAAGGCACCTGGTACGCGCACGCCAGCGTCGGCACCCTGCACGTGCGGCCGATTCTCGACATGCGGCGCGGCGGCGCCAAAGACATGCGCGAGATCGCCGAAGCCGCCGCCGTGCTGGTGCGCAAATACAAGGGCGCGTATTCCGGCGAACACGGCGACGGCCTGTGCCGGGGCGAATGGGTCGCGTGGCAGTACGGGCCGAAACTCAACGCTGCCTTCAGCGAGATCAAGGACTTGTTCGATCCGGACAATCGTTTCAATCCGGACAAGATCGTGCGTCCGCCAAAGATGGACGACGCCAGCAACTTCCGCTTCGCTCCCGGTTATCGGGAACTGCCGTACAGTCCGGCGCTGGACTGGTCGCAGTGGAACGTCAAGCGCGATCCATTGACCGGCAAGGAAAGCGCGCCCGGCAGCGGCGGCGATCGCAGCGATGGCCTCGCCAAGCTGGTCGAGATGTGCAACAACAACGGCCATTGCCGCAAGTTCGACGCCGGTACCATGTGCCCCAGCTATCGCGTCACGCACGATGAAAAACATGTCACGCGCGGCCGCGCCAACACCGTGCGGCTGGCGCTGTCCGGCCAGCTCGGCAGCGAAGGGCTGGCCAGTCCCGAGGTCAAGGAAGTGCTGGACCTGTGCGTCTCCTGCAAGGGCTGCAAGCGCGATTGTCCTACCGGCGTCGACATGGCCAAGGTCAAGATCGAAGCACGCGCCGCCTGGGCCGGCAAGAACGGCATCAGCCTGCGCGACAGGCTGATCGCCTACATGCCGGCGTATGCCTCCCATGCCGGCAGCGTCGGCGGAGCGCTGGCGCTGGCCGAAAAGATTCCGGTGATCTCCGGCTGGGTGAAGGGTTTGCTGGGGCTGGCGCCGCAGCGGTCGCTGCCGCGCTTCCGCAAATCGTTTTTGAGCAATGCGCAGCGTGCACCGGCGACAAACGCCGACAAGGAAGTCCTGCTGTTCGTCGACACCTTCAACAACAGCATGGAACCTGAAAATGCCCGCGCCGCGCAGCAAGTGCTGGAGGCTGCCGGTTACAGAGTGCATTTCAACACGCTGCCCGGGCAACGGCCTCTGTGCTGCGGCCGCACTTATCTGGCGGCGGGACTGGTCGATCAGGCCAAGGCGGAGGCGCGCCGCACGTTGGATGCGCTGATGCCGTACGTGCGCCGCGGCATCGCGGTGGTCGGGCTGGAGCCATCCTGCCTGTTGTCTTTGCGTGACGAGTTCTTGAACTATGGCTATGGCGAAGAGGCGCAGCAACTGGCGAAATCGGCTTTCCTGTTTGAAGAATTCCTGGTGCAGGAACACAAGGCCGGCAAGCTCAAGCTCGACCTGAAACCGCTCTCGTCCAACAAGATCGTGCTGCACGGCCACTGCCATCAAAAGGCCTTCGACGCCTTCCGTCCGGTGCCGGCCGTGCTGCAATGGATTCCGCAGGCGGAAGTCGCCGTGGTCGAATCATCCTGCTGCGGCATGGCGGGAAGTTTCGGCTATGAAGAGGAGCACTACGAGGCATCGATGGCGATGGCGGAGTTGTCCTTGCTGCCGGCGATACGCAAGGCTGCAGCGGAGGCGATCGTGGTCGCCGACGGCACCAGCTGCCGTCACCAGATTCATGACGGCGCGGGGCGCGAAGCCGTTCACGTGGCTCGCGTGTTGGCGGCGGCCCTGGCAAATTAGGTGATTGCGAGGTGGTTGCCTTGCCCGCCGGCATGTTGTTTCTTTGTGCCGGCGGGGTTGACAGGATTAAATTCTGTGCTATATTGCTAGCTGTTGTCCGGTTTCGTACCGGGGAGCAGGCCGAAAATCAATAAAAAGTGTTCGGTCAGCTTGTGAAGGTTACTCCGCATTACTTCTTCATTTTTGACCTCTTCGGTCATGTCTGTAGCAGCAATTCATCTGTAAATCTTCCCCGATAAGTTTTAAGCGCGTTCGCATGCGGTCGTCATTGTCCGTATGTTCAGTTTTTGGCATGCGTGCCGATATCAGAGCAGATTCACCTTTCGTCGTCGCCACTTTCCAGATAGGACTGGGCGACGGGAATCTTCTCTATTATCCGCATGATGTGGTCAATAGCGGCGGTCTTGCCATTCGTAGTGGCGAGATCATGTGCCGGTGCCGATAACAGAGCGGATTCATAATGCGATGCCACGTTTCAGATAGGATCGGGCGTCGAGAATCTTCTCTCTTATCCGCACACCGGAAGCCCGCTGCAAGCCATTGCCAGTATCTGTGTGCGCTGATAGCAGAGTAGATTCAACTACGGCACCACTTTCCAGATAGGTTGGGGTGCTGGAATCCTCTCAGTTATCGGCGCGTCATGCGTGCGGATACCAGAGCCGGTTCACCTTTCGCCGGCGCCACTTTCCAGATAGGACTGGGCGCTGGGAGTCAGCTCTGTTATCCGCATGTGATGCGCTTGCCGGTCAGTGTTCATGCTGCGCAGTTTGCGACGGGAGGATGAGCGTCCTTCAGCTCGTTCTGCTTTCAGGCAAGGCTGTACATTACTCCAGCGACATCTCCACCGGTAGCACCGCCATATCATTTGAAAAAGGCAGCACTGCATCCGGCTTGGCGGCCAGGATTACTCGTCCGAACTCTTCCTGGATATGCGCCAGCGTCCGCGCCGACTCCGCTTCAAACCGCATCACTACCACCGGCGTGGTATTGGAAGCGCGTGCCAAACCAAAGCCACCGGGATACTCAACACGCAAACCGTCGATTTTGATGATTTGCTCCGCTCCCGGGAAATGTGCATCGCGTTGCAGCTTGGCGATCAAGGCGAAATTCTCTCCATCGTTCAACGGCAGTTGTAATTCCGGCGTGCTGACCGACTGCGGCAAGGCATTGAGCAGTGCCGACGGATCGTCTTCGCGGCTGAGTAGCTCCAACAGGCGAGCGCCTGCATAGAGGCCGTCATCGAAACCGTACCAGCGATCCTTAAAGAAGATATGTCCGCTCATTTCACCACCCAGCGGCGCGCCAAACTGCTCGACATCCTG
>NZ_AJHH01000267.1 GCF_000256565.1 Herbaspirillum lusitanum P6-12
GGCCCGCCGTCGGCGACGATGAAATGGCGGCGCGCATCGCCTTGCACCGGCAACAGCGCAGCGCCCAATACGCCCATTGGGAAACCGTGGAAGAACAACTCGCGCTGGGCGACGCCATCGCACGCGCCAGCCGCCCCGGCAACGTCGTGCTGGTGGATTGCCTGACCGTCTGGCTGTCATATACCTGCCCGGCGGCTATCCCGAATTGCACC
>NZ_AJHH01000268.1 GCF_000256565.1 Herbaspirillum lusitanum P6-12
CGACAGCATATACCTGCCCGGCGGCTATCCCGAATTGCACCTGCAGGAATTGCAGGGAAACCTTGCCATGAAGCAGGCGCTGCTCGCGCACTGTGCCGCCGGCAAACCGCTGTATGCGGAATGCGGCGGTCTGCTCTATCTGCTGGAAAGCCTGAGCGACAAGGATGGCGCGCGGGCGCGCATGCTCGGCGTGCTGAGCGGTCGTGCGGTGATGCAGCGGCGTTTGCAGGGACTGGGTTACCAGAGCATCGCGCTGCCGCAGGGCACGCTGCGTTGCCATACCTTCCACTATTCGACCACGGTGACGGCGTTGACTGCCGCTTACACCGGCGAACGCCTGTACGACACCTCGGCGGGCGAACGCGTCTATCGCGTGCGCGGTGTGACGGCGACGTATCTGCATGCCTACTTTGCCTCGTCGCCGGAAGCGGCGGCGGCCTTGTTCCTGCCGTCACCAGAGATTGAGGCGCCGGCATGAGCCATCGTTACAGCCAGGCCGATATCGATACCGTTTACCGCGTGATCGCGGAGCGGCGCGACATCCGCCATTTCTTGCCCGAGCCGTTGGATCCTGCGTTGCTGCAGCGGTTGCTCGAAGCGGCGCATCTCGGACCGAGCGTGGGCTTCATGCAGCCATGGCGATTCATCCGCATCACTGAACGCAGCCGTCGCGACGCCATCCATGCGCTGGTCGAGCAGGAACGCGTGCTCACCGCGCAAGCGTTGCATGAACGTGAAGACGAATTCATGCGGCTCAAGGTGGAAGGCATCCGCGAGTGCGGCGAGTTGCTGGTGGCGGCCTTGATGGACGATCGCGAGCGTCATGTATTCGGCCGTCGCACCTTGCCCGAGATGGACCTGGCCTCGGTCGCCTGCGCCATCCAGAACATGTGGCTGGCCGCCCGCGCAGAAGGCATCGGCATGGGCTGGGTGTCGCTGTTCGATGCCGGCAAGCTGGCGACGCTGCTGGCGATGCCGGCGGGCGCCAAGCCGGTGGCGGTGATCTGCCTGGGACACGTCAGGGAATTCTATGCGCGCCCGATGCTGGAGCAAGAGGGCTGGGCGGCGCGGCAATCGCTGGACGACCTGGTGTTCAGCGATGCGTGGGGAAACAAGGAAAAACAACAATGAGTCAGGAAATGAATCGGGAAATAAGTCAGGAAATGAATCAGGAAACAACCCGCACCCTGGTATTCGGCGGCGCGCGCTCGGGCAAGAGCGCGCAGGCGGAGAGGCTGGCGGCAGCCGCCGGCAAGCCGGTGATCTACATCGCCACGGCCGCCGTCGGCGACGATGAAATGGCGGCGCGCATCGCCTTGCACCGGCAACAGCGCAGCGCCCAATACGCCCATTGGGAAACCGTGGAAGAACAACTCGCGCTGGGCGACGCCATCGCACGCGCCAGCCGCCCCGGCAACGTCGTGCTGGTGGATTGCCTGACCGTCTGGCTGTCGAACCTGCTGTTCAGCGAACCAAAAGAATATCCGGAAATCGGCCGCATCGAAGCGCCGGCACGCTTTGCGGCGGAACGCGAGCGCTTCCTGCAAGCGTTGTCGCAGGCGCCGGGCGACGTGGTGCTGGTGTCCAACGAAGTCGGCATGGGCATCGTGCCGCAGGGCGCGATTTCACGCTGGTTCGTCGACGAAGCGGGGCGCCTGAACCAGGCCGTCGCGGCGATCTGCGAGCGCGTGCAATTCGTTGCCGCCGGCTTGCCGCTGGAGCTGAAAGGACGCGCATGCTGAGCGCTTTCAACGCCTTCGACATGACCTTGCTGGCCCTGCTGATGGCGGCCGGCGTGGCGCTCGACTGGCTGCTGGGCGAGACGCGGCGCTGGCATCCGCTGGTCGGCTTCGGTCGCTATGTGCAGTGCCTCGAGCGCCGCCTGAACCGGCAGCCGGGCAGTTATGCGCGTGGCGTGTTCGCCTGGCTGCTGGCAGTGTTGCCGCCGGTGGCGCTGGCTTGCGCGGCGACCATCCTGCTGGCGCGTCAATCGCTGTGGCTGGCGGCTGCCTGGCACGTGCTGCTGCTGTATTTCTGCATCGGCCTGCGCAGCCTGCGCGACCACGTCATGCCGATTGCGGCGGCGCTGAAAGACGGCGACCTGGCGGCGGCGCGCGCATTGACCGGCCGCATCGTGAGCCGCGACACCACGCAATCACAGGAAACCGACCTGGCCAAGGCCGCCGTCGAATCGTTGCTGGAAAACGGCAACGACGCCGTCTTCGGCACCTTGTTCTGGTTTGCCGTCGCCGGCGGTCCCGGCGCCTTGCTGTTCCGCCTGGCCAATACGCTCGACGCCATGTGGGGCTACCGCACGTCGCGCTTCCTCGCGTTCGGCTGCGCAGCGGCGCGCCTCGACGATGCGCTCAACTGGATTCCTGCGCGGCTGACCGCGCTGTCGTATGCGGCGCTGGGCAACTGGCGTCAGGCGCGGACCTGCTGGCACGAACAGGCGCCGGCCTGGAGCAGTCCGAACGCCGGGCCGGTGATGTCGTCCGGCGCGGGTGCGCTGGGACTGGCGCTGGGCGGCGCGGCGATCTATGACGGCGAAGTCGAACAACGGCCGCCGCTCGGCATCGGCCGCGACGCGGTAGCCGGCGACATTGCACGCGCCTGGACGCTGGTGTCGCGCACGGCGATGCTGTGGCTGACGGTGATGCTGGCGACCGCCATGCTGCTGTCCACGCTGTTGTCGTTCGGAGCCGCCCATGCTTGAACACGGCGGCAACCTCAACGACGCGGTGATCCGCTACGGCATCGCGCGCGCCGACTGGCT
>NZ_AJHH01000269.1 GCF_000256565.1 Herbaspirillum lusitanum P6-12
GCCGGTGGCCGGCACCCAGGCGGCGATCCAGGCATTGCCTCAGTTGCGTTTGCGCGAGCACGGCGTAGCACGCGTGGTCGTCGCGGCCCCGGCGTATGCCGAGCATGCGCATCGCTGGCAGCAGGCCGGGCATGCGATGCGCGAAGTCGGCTATGCCGGTTTGTCCGACGTCATCGATGCAGTCGATGCAGTCGATGCTTGCGACGTGATGGTGGTGTGCAATCCGAACAACCCGACCGGCGAGCGCGTCGCGCCCGACGTCCTGCTCGGCTGGGCGCAGCGACTGGCGGCGCGGGGCGGCTGGCTGGTGGTTGATGAAGCGTTCGGCGACACTACGCCGCACATGAGCGTAGCGGCGCACACCGGCGCACAGGCCGGACTGATCGTATTGCGTTCGGTCGGAAAATTCTTTGGACTGGCCGGCGTGCGACTCGGATTTGTCGCTGCGCAGGAGCACATCCTGAACGGCTTGCGCGAGTTGCTGGGCCCCTGGTCGGTGAGCGGACCGGCGCAGCAGATTGGCATCGCCGCCTTGCGCGACGTCGACTGGCAGCAAAGCACGCGAGCGCGTTTGCTGGCTGCCGGTCAGCGTTTGCAGCGCTTGCTGGCCGAATATGGAATCGACTCCGGCGGCAGCGCCATGTATCAGTGGTGGCCGGAGCCGCACGCCGTCGCCTTCCATGATCGCATGGCGCGCGAGGGCATCTGGGTGCGGCTCTTCATGCACGGCGCAGGCGGTATTCGCCTCGGGCTGCCGCCTGACGAAGCAGGCTGCAACAGGCGCTGCAGGCGTGGCGTGAATACACAGAGCGGACGGAGCACCCTGCATGACATTTCCTTTCCACACGTTGATGGTGCAGGGTACGACCTCGGACGCCGGCAAGAGCACGGTAGTGGCGGCGTTGTGCCGTTTGCTGCATCGGCAAGGCGTCAAGGTGGCGCCGTTCAAGCCGCAGAACATGGCGCTCAACAGCGCGGTGACCAGCGACGGCGGCGAGATCGGCCGCGCCCAGGCCTTGCAGGCGCAAGCCGCCGGCATCGCGCCGCACACCGACATGAATCCGGTGCTGCTGAAACCGTCCAGCGACACCGGCGCGCAAGTGATCGTGCACGGCAAGGTGCGCGCCGACATGAACGCGCGCGACTATCACCGCTACAAGACCGAAGCCATGCAGGCCGTGCTGCAATCCTATGCGCGTCTGCGGGCGCAGTACGCTTGCGTGATCGTCGAGGGGGCGGGCAGTCCGGCCGAGATCAACCTGCGCGCGCGCGATATCGCCAACATGGGTTTCGCCGAAGCGGTCGATTGCCCGGTCGTGCTGGTGGCCGACATCGACCGCGGCGGCGTGTTCGCCCACCTCACAGGCACGCTGGCCTGCCTGTCCGAGAGCGAGCAGGCGCGCGTGGTCGGCTTCGTGATCAACCGTTTTCGCGGCGACATCAGCCTGTTGCAGCCGGGCCTGGACTGGCTTGAACAACGTACCGGCAAACCGGTGCTGGCGGTGTTGCCGTATCTGCACGGCCTGCATCTCGACGCCGAGGATGCGGTGGCGTCCAGTCAAAGCGCCAAAGGAACGTTCCGCGTGGTCGTGCCGGTGCTGCCGCGCATCAGCAACCATACCGATTTCGACGCCTTGCGCGCGCATCCGGAGGTTGATTTGCAGTTCATCGGACCGGGCCGGCCGATTCCGCCCGCGGACCTGATCATCCTGCCGGGCAGCAAGAACACGTGCAATGATCTGGCGTGGCTCCGGCAGCAGGGCTGGCCGGATGCGATCCGCAAGCACCTGCGCTACGGCGGCAAGGTGATCGGCATCTGCGGCGGCTTCCAGATGCTCGGCGCCAGCGTCGACGATCCGCATGGCGTGGAGGGCGCGCCCGGCAGCATGGAAGGATTGGGGCTGCTCGACATGGCAACCGAACTGACGCAGAAAAAACAATTGCTGCAGGTGTCGGGGCATTGTGAATTCGGCGCTGGCCATGTCCCTGTCAGCGGCTATGAAATCCACATGGGCGTGTCCGCGGGGACAGCGCTGCAGCGCCCGGCATTTCATGTCGAAGGCCGTCCGGAAGGCGCGCGTTCGGCGGACGACCAGATTCTCGGCAGCTATCTGCACGGCATGTTCGATACGCCGCAGGCGTTTGCCGCGCTGCTGGAATGGGCCGGTCTGAACGGCGCTGCGGCGGTCGACCTGAATCAGTTGCGCGAAGAGAGTCTGGAGCGGGTCGCCGACGCGACGCAGCCTTTGCTGGATGCCTTGGTGAAAACCTTGCAGACAAGTTAAGCCGAACTAAGCCGAACTAAGCCGAACAATGCCGAGTTCGTCGCTGATTCGGCAATGCCTGACAGCACTGAAATGGTTTTTCTGACGTGCGCTCGCGGCACACGCCGACTTCCTTTCAACTCATGGGCTCCTACCATGGATGTACGCCGGTTGCATTGCAACGGCGACTACTTACCATCTCAAGGAGATCACTATGAAGAAGCAACTTGCCCTGTTGTTCATGGTCGGCGCAATGACTGCCGGCATTCAGGCACATGCGGTCAATGCAGGTGGCGGCGACGGCGACGACAAGACGGGACCGGCCAATAATGCAACCAACCAGGTGACTGACAACGCCAAGGGAAAATCGCACGCCGCCAGGTCGGCAGAGCGCAAGGAGAAACGCGCTTCAGAGGCCGGTGCGATGGGCAAGGCGTCCGGCGGTGACGGCGACGACAAGAGCATTCCCGCGAACAACCCGGACATGAAGGGCAACCCGGGCGCGAAGAGGTAATGAAGAAGTAAATCAGACAAGCGCAAGCCCATACGGACTTCACTGCTGCAGGCTCCGTCTCTCACGAGACGGAGCCTTTTGTCTTCATGGCGCGGCAAACCATTCATTGCCGCGTTGCTCGAAAGCGTCGGTTGCGCCGAGCGTGAACTTTCCCTGCTCAACTTGCCAATGCATCCGTTCCACGAGGATGTGATGCGCCTCCACGCGCAACACATTGAAGGAATTGGCCTCGCCCCGGCCCCGGGTCGAGGTGGCCGTTCCCGCCTGCACCACCAGCGCCGAATAACCGGCGATGCGGTAGCGCGCCGCGCTGCTCACGGCTGAACTGGCGTGGACATGGCCGGCCAGCAGCAGGTCCGCGCCGCATAGCGCAAAGGCGCGCATGGCTGGCAGCGCCTGGCCGACCAGGCCATGGTGCTGCGGTCCGGGCGGCAGGTCGAAGGGATGATGGGTGACGATGATCTTGACGACGTGATCGTCGACTGCCGCCAGTTCGCGCCGCGCAACCTCGATCTGGCGATCGTTGACGCGGCCATCCTTGATGGTCAGCGAGCGCGCCGTGTTGATGCCGATGACGGCGATTTCCTCGTCGATGAAAATCGGCTGCAGTTGTTCGGTGATGTGGCGGCGATACTTGGTCAGCGGACTGAAGAAGCGTGCCGCGACGTTGAACAGCGGAATATCGTGGTTGCCGGGCACCACGATCTGCGGCTGCGGCAGGGCGTCGAGGAACTGGCGCGCTTCGCGGAACTGCTCGGAGCGCGCGCGTTGGGTCAGGTCGCCGGAGACAACGATGAGGTCCGGCGCAAGTTCGTGTATCTGCGCAATGATCGGGGCGATCAGCGCTTCGTCAATGCGGCCGAAGTGCAGGTCGGAGAGATGGACGATGGTGCGCATGTCATGCCTTCTGTTCTGTGAATGTACGGGTTTCTTCAGGATCCGGGTCTGCATCCGGGACGGTGGGCACGATCACCGTCAGCGACGCCGGCCGTATGCGATAGACCAGTGGCGTCTGCATGATGGTGACCTCGCCGTCGGTGGCGACGCGCAGGCGCTTGATGCGATGTTGGCCGTGGCGGTGGCGGGTGTCGATTTCGATCTCGGCCGCGCTCAGCATGTCGAAGTCGCGCGCTTGCCGGAGGCGCCCGAACAGCGCGTGCAGCGCCAGCCGGACCAGGCCGAGGCGGCCGGTGCGGTGACAGACGTAGAGGCTCAGCTTGCCTTCGGACAAGCTGTTGCGCTTGCCGATGTTGAGGCCGTCCATCAGGTATTCGTTGTTGCCGATGAAGACGAAGGGCGTGCGGCGATGATGGCTTTCTGCATTGCCGCCGTCCTTGGTGCCCATGAGCACATCGAGGCGCACATCAAGGAAGGGATAGCGTCGCAACGCGCCCATCGCGGCCCAGCAGAACGCCAGCCATTTGCCGCGGCCGAGGCGGTTCTGCTGCTTTTCGCGATCACGCACGATGTCGGGATACAAACCCAGGCTGGAATTGTTGATGAACAGCACGCCGTTGACTTCGCCGGTGTCGATGGCGAGACGACGTCCTTCGACGATGTTGCGGATGGCGTCGTCGAGCGCGAGCGGGATATTGAGGTCCTTGGCAAAATGGTTGAGCGTGCCCAGCGGCAGTACGCCGAACGCGGCCTTGCTGCCGCTGACCACCGATGCCACCGCATTGACGCTGCCGTCGCCGCCGCCGGCCACGATGATGTCGGCGCCGTCTTCAAGCGCCACGCGTGCGGCGTCGATGAGGGCAGCGCCGTCTGCTGCCAGCGTGACGTGCGCTTCGACCTGATGTTGCCGAAAGCCGTCGGCGACGCGTTGCGCCAGTTCATCAGCATGGCCGCCGCCGGCGTGGGCGTTGATGATGACGGCGACCTGAAGGGCGGGGGAGTAAGGACTGCGAGGCGAAGGACTGCGAGGCGACTCGACTGTTGATGCGGATTCTGTTGCTGGTCTTATTGTCATTGGCAGAAAGTGGTCGTCAAAATCAGTTTGAAGACTTTCTCGCCAATTGGTGCCGCTGCACGGTAAAAATAATCGTCGCCCACAAGGCGAACCAGGCCAGGCCTTCCAGCATCGCCGCCAGCACGTCGCTGAAGAAATGCGCCCCGAGGTAGAGCCGGCTCAGCGCGGTCATCATCGTCAGTATTGTCGTGATGATAATGATTGCCGGCCGACGCGCATGGTTGCCCGGCAAGCTCGCCAGCCATGCCGCCAGCACGCTGTAGAACAAGGTTGCGCCGATGGTGTGCCCGCTGGGAAAGCTGTAGCTATGCAGTACCAGAATGGGTTGTTCGAAATGCGGGCGGACGCGCTGGAACTGGAATTTCAGCCAATAGTTGAACAGCATCCCGCCCGGCACCGTGACTGCCAGCGTCAGCAGCCAGGCGCTTGCTCGCGGCCGTTGCCGGAACAGGAAAAACGCCAGCACCGCGCTCATCGCCAGCACGCCGATGGTGCCGTGCAGATGGGTATAGCCCAGCACCAGTTCGGTCAGGGGCGAGAAGGCGCGCTGGTTGAACCAGTCGGCCAGTTGCTGATCCAGGCGCGTGAGGGCGCCGTGGGTATGGACTTCGTAGGCGATGAGCGCAAACAGCAGGGCCGTGGCAAGCACGGCCAACAGACCCGTGCTCAGCGGCAGGCCCAGATGGTGATCACGCGCCAGGCGGGCGTGCAGGAAGCGCTTGAAGGCGCCAGGAGAGCGGGGGGCGGAGAGATGTCGTTCTGTCATCCGCCCATTCTAACGTCTCTGGGGGGCCAGGCGGCAAGGCCGGTGCAGTCCCGACTCAGGCGCAGGGATCGTTGCCCAGCGCCACCGCGCGCAGGGTTGGCAGGTCGCACAGCTCGACGTCGCGGTGGTTGACCTCGATCACGCCGGACTTCTTGAAGTTGGTCAGCAGGCGGCTCACGCTTTCCACCGCCAGGCCCAGGTAGTTGCCGATTTCTTCGCGCGTCATGCGCAACTGGAACCGGCTCGCCGAGTAGCCGCGCGTGGCGTAACGCGTGGACAGGTTGACCAGGAAAGCGGCCAGCTTCTGTTGTGCGCTCATGCTGTTGAGCGTGAGCATGACGCCTTGCTCGCGCGAGATTTCCTTGCTCATGATGCGGTGGAACTGGCGTAGCAGCACCGGCATGTCCTGGAACAATTCTTCCAGCCGGCTGAACGGGATTTCGCAGACCTCGCTGTCTTCCAGCGCAACCGCTTCGCACTGATGGCGACCGGTGCCGATGGCGTCCATGCCGAGCAGTTCGCCTGCCATCTGGAAACCGGTGATCTGCTGGGAACCGTTGCTGTTGACCTGGTAAGTCTTGAAATGGCCGAGCCGGATTGCGTACAGCATGTCGAACGCATCGCCCATGCGATACAGGCTCTGGTCGCGCTTGATGCGGCGGCGGCGGCCGATGATCTGGTCCAGGCGCTGCATGTCGCCCTGGTCCAGGCCCATGGGCAGGCACAGCTGGTGCATGCTGCAGGCCGAACAGCTGGCGCGCAGCGCATGCAGGTTGACCGGGGGAGGCGAATGCTTGTGGGTGGAAGCGGGTAGGCTGGACATAACGGTTGGAGTTCCTCTTTGTTGTGGCGGCGTCGGCTGGCCAGGGCTTGGCGTGATGATTTGTGCTTGCACCACAATCTCATGCGGCTGCGCTGCATATTTTTTGTCTAGTTTTACCACAATTCCCGCCAATTTGACGTATTGAGCGGGACGGAGAGTGAAACTTTCATCGGTTTACGTAGATAGGTACTTTTCAGTTACGTGAGAATGTCTTCCTGACAACCGGGAAAAATGGTCTATTTGACCAGTTTCAACACCTCCCTGAATTGCGGATGGCTGCTTTGTCCCAGCCATTCATAGGCCACCATCTCCAGTGTCACCGGCACCGCACCGGCGCCGCGCAGTCGCGCGAAGGCAGCGTCGCGGTCGGCGGTCTTGCGCGAGCCGGTGGCGTCGGTCACGACCCACACGCGATAGCCGTTCTGCAATAGCGTCATGGCGGTTTGCAGCATGCAGACGTGGGCTTCGCAGCCGCTGACGACGACTTCCTTGCAGGCCGGCAGGAAGGTCGCGGGCAAGCCGTCGACGCAGGCGTCGAAATGCGTCTTGGCAAGCGTGCGGTCGCACAGGCGTTTGATGTCGGGATGATTGGGACCAAGTTTTTCGGGCGTCTGCTCGGTGGCGATGACGGGCAGTCCAAGCAGGCTGGCGATGGTCGCCAGGCGGATGTTCTGTGTCAGCACGTTGGCGCCGTCGTGGATCGCGGGCATCAGTTTTTCCTGCACATCGATGATCAGCAGGGCGGATTCATTGGCGTTCATCAGCATGGTGTTCTCCCCGGACGAGGTAAGGCGATGATGGCAGGAATTGAATGTTTTGTGTCATTGACCCCATTGCATACGAATTCGACAATTCCACCATCGCCATTGTTCTGAAGGAAGTCCGTGAGCTTGCCAAAATTGCATCGACACAAGGATCTTAGCCGGGCTTCCTTACCCGATTCTTATGGGTCAGGGTATCGCAACGCCCGGATCCTGGCTATATGCCAGGGCCTGTTTACCTGCGCCATTTCGATCGACCTGACGCTGACGGCGCTGACCGGCTACCAGCTGGCGCCGGACAAGTCGCTGGCGACGCTGCCGTTCGCATTGATCACGGTGGCCGGGGCGGTGGTGACCTGGTTTGCAGCGTTCCTGATCCAGCGGCTCGGAAGGCGGCTGAGCTTTGCGCTGGGTGCGCTGGCCGGTGCGATTGGCGGGGCGATTTCTGTGTGGTCGGTGTTCCACGGACATTTCTGGAGCTTCTGTATCGGCACCGCCGGGGTCGGCGTGTTCCAGGCTTTCGCCCAGTATTACCGGCTGGCGGCGGCCGACGCGGTGAGCGCCGAATTCAAGAGCCGCGCCATTTCTACCGTACTGACCGGCGGCGTGATTGCCGCCGTGCTGGGGCCGGCGCTGGCGTCGTGGAGCAAGGACTGGATTCCGACGGCGCTCTTTGCCGGGGCCTACCTGGTGGTGGCGGCCATGGGCTTGCTGTCGGTGCTGGCCTTGCTGCTGTTCTATCGCGACCAGCCGGTGGCGGCGGTGCGCACAGAGAGCGATGGCGCCCCGGCGCGTGCGCTGGGGCAGATCGTGCGCACCCCGGTCTTCCTGGCGTCGGTGGCCAACAACGTGGCCGGTTCCATGGTGATGATGTTCATCATGACCGCAGCGCCCTTGGCGGCAGTGGCCTGCCATCATGGCATCGATGACGGCGCCGCCATCATCCAGTGGCATCTGGTCGGCATGTACGCGCCGTCCTTCTTCGCCGGCGCGCTGATCAAGCGCTGCGGACTTGGTCCGGTGGTGCTGGCGGGCGTCGCGCTCAACCTGGCGTGCGCGCTGATCGCGATGGCGTCGACCAGCCTGCCGGCGTTCTACGTGGCCTTGCTGTGCCTGGGCGTGGGCTGGAATTTCATGTTCGTCGGCGGCACCACCTTGCTGGCGCAATCGTACCGGCCCAGCGAACGCGCCCGCGCGCAGGGATTGTCGGAATTTTTGCGCTATGCTGCTACCGCATTGGCGACGCTGGCCGCCGGCCCCTTGCTGGAACACTACGGCTGGTCGGCGCTCAACCTGGCGATCCTGCCCTTGCTGCTGATCTGCGCGCTCGTCAGCGTGTGGTGGATGCTGGCGAATGCCGCCGCAGCCAGGAATGCCGCCGCAAATACGGCAACGGCAAACTGACCCGACAAGAAAACAAGGACGAGGACAAGACCATCCATGAAGCCCCGCAGCCCATTGCGCATCGCCCTGCTGGCCTATCCGGGCATGAACCTGATCGACCTCAGCGGCCCCTTGCAAACCTTCGTGAGCGCGGGCCGGGTGGCGGCGTCGGCAGGCGTCAGCGATCCGCGTCCCCTGTATGAAGTGCGCGTGCTGTCGTCGCACGGCGGCGCCTTGATGACCGGCGCCGGACTGAGCGTCGAGACCGAAGCGCTGGATGCGCTCGACCAATTGGACATCGACACCATCATCGCACCGGGCGGCAGCGTCGGCGAACGCTTCGAGACTGATCCTGCCTTGGTGGCGTGGATCAGACAGCATGCCGGGAGGGCGCGACGGGTGTGTTCGGTCTGCACCGGCGCCTTCCTGCTGGCGGCGACCGGGCTGCTGGATGGCAAGCGCGTGACCACGCACTGGGATTGGGCGCTGCGGTTGCAACAGCAATTTCCGGCGATTGAAGTCGATCCCGAACCGATCTTCATTCGCCAGGGCGACATCTGGACCTCGGCCGGCGTGACGGCCGGGATTGACCTGGCCCTGGCGCTGGTGGAACAGGACTACGGCCACAAAGTGGCGATCGCGACCGCGCGGCAACTGGTGATGTTCATCAAGCGGCCGGGCGGGCAGTCGCAGTTCAGCGTGCCGCTGGTGTCGCAGTCGTCGGAAAACGCCCGTTTCGCCGAACTGCATGCCTGGATCGCTTCCAATCTCAAGCACGATCTGCGTGTGGAAAATCTGGCCAGTCGCGTCAACATGAGCCCGCGCACCTTCGCCCGCACCTATGTCGCCGAGCAGGGGCGCACGCCGGCCAAGACGGTCGAAGCCATGCGCCTGGAGGCCGCTTGTCGCGCGCTCGAAGAAACCGATCTGCCGCTCAAGAGCATCGCCACCGAAACCGGCCACGGCGAAGAACAGAACCTGCGGCGCGTGTTCCAGCGCCAGCTTGGCGTGAGTCCGGCGCAATATCGCAGCCGGTTTTCAGCGCATTGAGCAGCGCATTGAGCAGCACACTGAGCAATCTCAGATGATGCTGATCCCGTCCAGCGTCTTCAACCCCGCCAGCGAATCCAGCCACCACGACAAGGCCGGCCCGGCGCGATAGTCGGGCCGGTACACGCACTGGATCGGCAAGGCCATGCCTTCCGGCGAGTGTTGCGATGTCTGGATGCGCACCAGCTTGCCCGATTTCAGATCGTCCTTGACCACATGCTCCGGCATATAACCCCAGCCCATGGCCGCGCGCAGCAGCGCGTGCTTGGTGCCGAGGTCGCTCATGCGCCACGACAGCCGGGAGTGCACCGAGAAGTCCTGGCGCGCAGTCAGTTCGCTGCGGTCGCTCAGCACCAGTTGCGTCTGCTGCGCCAGCAGCTTGTCCGGAATCCTGCCCTTGACCGCCGCCAGCGGATGCTGCGGCGACACCACGCCCACCACCATCACGCTGGGCAAGGTCACGCGCAGCAGATTGGGCGGCGTGGTCGGCAGCGTGCCGAGGATGCCCAGCATGGCGCGGCCGTCGAGCACGCGCTCTGCCACCGCGCCCAGCGCTTCCACTTCCAGCCGCACCGTCACCGCCGGAAAGACGTCGCGAAAGCGGCGCAGCAGGTCGACCAGGCAATCGGTGGGGAAGAACACGTCCACCGCCAGCGCCACTTCCAGTTCCTGCCCCTGCGAAAACGCGCTGGCGCGTACTTGCAGCGAATCGACCTGATCCAATACCTGGCGCGCATCGCGCAGCAGCGCCTCGCCGGCGTCGGTCAGTTGCGGGCGATAGCCGCTGCGGTCGAACAAGGCGACGTTGAGCTGGCTTTCCAGCGTGCCGATGGCGTAGCTGACTGCCGACTGGGCCCGGGCGAGGACGCGTG
This sequence comes from Herbaspirillum lusitanum P6-12, assembly GCF_000256565.1. GTDB lineage: Bacteria > Pseudomonadota > Gammaproteobacteria > Burkholderiales > Burkholderiaceae_D > Herbaspirillum > Herbaspirillum lusitanum. The sequence continues at coordinate 10,406 of NZ_AJHH01000269.1, forward strand.
CGGCCGCCAGGAAACTGCCGCTGTCGGCCACCTGGACGAATACGCGCAGCTGGTCGAGGGAAAAGCGTTCTATGTTCATATCGATAACATTATCTAATTATTAGATAGTGATTATAGAAAAATAATCAATTTCTTGTGGCGATCATTCGCATTATTCTGACTCTGCTTTCTGAAACATCGTTGCTCAGATTTATAAAGATCCACAGATCAGATTCACAAATCCAACACCACATCATCCATTATTCATTCGAGGGAGTTTCATCATGATCATTTCCAAATCCGCTTTCACCGTCGGCCGCGTCCTGCTGGCATCGCTGTTCGTCATTTCGGGCATCTTCAAGATCATCGGCTTTTCCGGCACGGTCGGTTACATGGGCAGCCTCGGCATTCCCGTTCCGACAGTGGCCGTGATCGTCACGATCCTGGTGGAAGTCGGCGCCGGCCTGCTGTTGCTGACAGGCAGCCGTTTTGCCCGTCCTGCCGCATTGCTGATCGCCATCTTCACCGTCGGCGCGACGCTGGCGGCACATCGCTTCTGGGCTGTCGACGCTGCCGCCATGCAAGGCCAGCTGACACATTTCCTGAAGAATGTGTCTCTCATCGGCGGTCTGCTGATCGTCTGGTCGGTGAAGCCTGCCGACGAATGAGCTGCCTGCCGCATCGTTGATAAAACTGCAATCGCAACAATCTGGTAACAAGGTGCGGCAGCGCATCCACTGCCACACCTCTATCCACAGGAGAAACACCATGAGCACCACTTTTACCCGCCAGCTGGAACGGCTGGTCAACGGCATCCCGACCCAGGATGGCGCCGGTGTCAGCCTTACCCGTGTGCTGACGCATGATCTGCAACGCCGCCTGGATCCTTTCCTGATGCTGGACGCATTCCATTCGGACAAACCCGATGATTACCTGGCCGGTTTCCCCGACCATCCGCATCGCGGCTTTGAAACCGTCACCTACATGCTGCAAGGACGCATGCGCCACCGCGACAACGCCGGCAATGAAGGCCTGCTGGAACCGGGCGGCATGCAATGGATGACCGCCGGCCGTGGTCTCGTTCACTCGGAATTGCCGGAGCAGGAAGACGGCCTCATGAGCGGTTTCCAGCTGTGGGTCAACCTGGCCGGACGCGACAAGATGACCACGCCGGGCTACAGCGACATTCCGTCGGCGCAGATTCCCGAAGTGACGCCCCAGGATGGCGTGCAGGTGCGCGTGCTGGCTGGCCAGGCATTCGGCGTCAAGGGCGCGGTTGAACGTCCGACCACGGCGCCTCTGTATCTGGACCTGCACGTGCAAGCCGACAAACGGCTCGCCTTGCCGATTCCGGCGACGCATAATGCCTTCCTGTATGTGTACGAAGGCGAATTGCTGGTCGGACAAGACCAGCGCGTGGCCGCAGCGGGGCGCATGGCGATCCTGAGCAATACCGCCGGTGCTGAAGGAGTGGACGGGGTGGAAATCGAGGCAAGCAAGGAGAGCCGCTTCCTGTTGATCGCCGGCCAGCCGCTCAATGAGCCGATCGCGCAATGGGGACCGTTCGTCATGAACACCCGTGAAGAAGTCGAGCAGGCCATCGACGACTTCCGCGCAGGCAAGTTTTGAACCATAACTCTTTGATAAGGAACGCCCCATGAGCAGCATTCGTCATCTGATCCACGGCCTAGTGCGCGACATCGGTTTCCCGGTGCGGCGCCTGTTGCCGGCGGCGGCGGCCCGCACGGTCGGTCCGTTCGTGTTCTTCGATCACATGGGGCCGGTCGTGCGTCCGCATCCGCATATCGGCCTGGCGACGGTGACGTATCTGTTTTCCGGCGCCATGATGCATCGCGACAGCCTCGGCGTGGTGCAGCGGATCACGCCGGGCGCGGTCAACTGGATGGCGGCGGGGCGCGGCATCGTGCATTCCGAACGCGTCCCGGACGACATCCGCAACGACAAGGTGCCGGTGCACGGCCTGCAAATGTGGGTGGCCTTGCCGAAGGACCAGGAGCAGGGCGACGCCAGTTTCCACCATTATGCGGAAGACGATATGCCGCGCATCGAGGTGGGCGCCGCCAGTCTGCATCTGCTGGCCGGCAAGGCTTACGGCCATGAGTCGCCGGTGAAGACCTCCAGCCCCACGCTGTATGTGTGCGGTCGCATCAAGGCCGGCGGCACGCTGAGTCTGCCGGCCGATTACAGCGAACGCTCGGTGTATGTCGTCACGGGTGCAGCGACGCTTGACGGCGAAGCGCTGGAAGCCGGCGTGCTGGCGATCCTGGAGCCGGGCATTGACGTGCTGCTGACGGCGCAGGACGACACCTTGTTCATGGTGCTGGGCGGCGAGCCGATCGACGGTCCGCGCTTCGTCTGGTGGAATTTCGTGGCCAGCAGCAAGGAATTGATCGATAGCGCCAAGCTGGCATGGCGGGCGCAGGACCGTGACGTGTTTGGCGCGATCCCGGGCGAGGTGGAATGGATTCCATTGCCGGAGAAGTAAGCATTTTTTCTGGCAACGAACCGGATGCCGGAAACAAAAAACGCCCTGATTGCCAGGGCGTTTTTCATTGTGCGGAAGCGTTCAGGTTTCCTTGCCGCGGATGATCCACACCGGCAACGGACATTGATGCATGACCTTCTCGGCCACGCTGCCCAGCACCAGTTTGCGGAAACCGGTGCGGCCGTGCGAACCGATCACGACCAATTCCGCCTTGCTGTCCTTGGCCGCCTTGAGGATGGCGCCGGGAATGTCGCCCAGCGCAACCGGTTCTTCGACCAGGCGGATTTCGCTGCGCAGCCCGGCCGAGGCGATACGCGACCTGGCTTGTTCGAGGATGGTCTGGCCGACGTCGACCACACTATCGTGCACACCGCTGAGGCCGGTGTCGTAGAGCAGATGGCTATTGTCGACCACGTGCAGGACTTCGATGGTGCTGCCGAGCGCTTTAGCCAGTTTGATGGCTTCGTCCAGGGCCTGATTGGCAGTATGGCTGCCGTCGACAGGAACGAGGATCTTTGCGTACATGCGTGTGTCCTCAGGTTCAGATCATGCCGAGAATGCGGCCGAGTTCGGCGACGTAGGGGCTGTCCTTGAGGATCGCGCCTTCCACGGAATCCATCAGGTCCTGCGCCGAATTGCGGGTCTTGCCGATGTGTTCGCGCAGGACCGCGGCTTCGATCCCGGGGCTGTCGAGATGGCTCTTGAGCAAGGCGAAATCCTTGCGCAGCAATGCGGCTTGCGGCGAGTCGGCAGGAATGTCTTGCAGCGCCTGTTCCAGTTCGGCCAGGATATGCTTGAGTCGCACGTGGTTGGCATCGTCTTGACGCAGAATGGGATCTGACATGTCGGCTCCGGGCTGTGGTTGAGGGAGATCAATCGGGATTAATCGAAACTTCACGTAAAACTTGCAATGTCGGCAAGTCGCGCGTTGTTGAATATTCAACGGCCCATGATAAGAGATGTGGAGAGTTTGTGCTGGCGAGAGTTCCGGTCTCCACATTTGTTACACTGCGGCAGGCCATTACCTCATCAACTCCAGCATCGGTTGCAGTCCCATCTCCAGCTCTGGTATCAACTCAAGAAAGCATCACCATGAACGATTCCCCTGATTTCCCTCTTATAAGCTGGACCGAAGCAGAGGAAAATCGTTCCGCCCGCTGGCGCTCCGAAGCCGGCAATCCGCCGCCCAAGCGCGTCATCGTCGCCGACGATCGCATCCCTGCCGATGTTGCCTACAAACTGGTCTGCGAAGGCACCGGCCTGCTCTGGCGCGGCGACTTCCAGAACGCACGGCAATTGCTGCAGGCGCTGGCTCGTCGTATCGACAAGCAGTCCGAGCGCAAGTCGACCAGGACCGCCGACAAGAAAGACAAGGCGGACAAGAAAGAAGCCGGGAAAAAAGCTACGCCTGCGCCCACCATCACCCAGACATTCCACCAGCATCGCCAGGCGCAGGCGCAACGCGCGCGCATCCTCGGCATGCTGCTGGTGCCGCTGGAAGCCGACTACGCCATCCCGCTGCGCCGCGCGCCCGACGTCAGCCAGGCTTGTGAAGAAGTGTATGGCGCAGGCAAGGAAGCCAGCGTGGCGACCCTGCGCGAAGTGCTCGGCCTGATCGGCGCACATGAGTGGCGCAAGAAGGGCGTGCCGGTCCCGGCGCTGGACGGCAGTATCCATCCGTATTACGGCGTGTTCTCCCCGGTGCGCGGCGAATACATCGACCTGATCGGACGCGCCAACTTGCCGTCCGTGCAACTGGCGTTCGACATCGGCACCGGCACCGGCGTGCTGGCGGCCTTGCTGGCAAAGCGGGGCGTCAAGCGCATCGTCGCCACCGATCAGAGCACCCGCGCACTGGAATGCGCGGCGGAAAACCTGCAGCGCCTCGGCGTCGACAAGCAGGTCGAACTGGTCGCCGCCGATCTGTTCCCGCCCGGCCAGGCGCCGTTGATTGTCTGCAATCCGCCGTGGGTCCCGGCCAAGCCGAGCTCGCCGATCGAGCACGCGATCTACGATCCGGACAGCCGCATGCTGCGCGGCTTCCTCGACGGACTGGCGGCGCATCTGACGCCGAACGGCGAGGGCTGGCTGATCCTGTCCGATTTCGCCGAACATCTCGGCTTGCGCTCGCGTGCTGAATTGCAGGCGATGTTCGACAAGGCGGGACTGCGCGTGGCATTGAAGCAAGACATCAAGCCGCGCCATCCGCGTTCCAGCGATGCAGAAGATCCACTGCATGCCGCGCGCGTGAAGGAAGTGACATCGTTGTGGGTACTGAAGACTAAATAGTTAAAATAATCAATATAAACAATTGATTGTCATCGATAACTAACGTGTTTTCTGAGGTTGTCGATGGCTGATTTTATTGTCCGAAAGGCATGTCAATGAAAGCAATTTCACTCATCATCGCTTTGACCTTGGGGACAGCGAGCTTGGCGTCGGCACAGCCGCAACCGCGCCTGCCGTATCCGCTCGGCTACGAACGCCCGGAGCCGGACAAGCCGGTCGTCACCACCAGCGCCAACACCTGCAAGTGCGAAGTGGCCGACACCAGCGGCAGCGCCTGCATGATTTACATGCGCACCAACGCCGGTGAATGGCTGGCGCAGAATGCGCCGCAGACGCGCATGCGTTCATCCAACGACGGTCGTTACTACGACACGCCGTTCGCGCTTGCGGCCAGCGCCTGCGCCGGCCGCAAGGTCAATGCGGCGACCGTGAAGGTGCATTGGCTGGACCGGAAGAACGCCATCCTGGAGTGGAAGTGATTTGTGAAGAATCAGGCGCAGGTCATTGTTTACGCTTGATTTAGTTCTGCATTTAATCCCGCCTGCAAGAACAGCCAGTCGCGAAAGCGCATGATCTTCTTGCTGTTCTTTTCGCCCTCGCGATAACTCAGGAAATGGGTTTCGCGCAGGACCGATTTCAGTTCTCCCCCATCGAGTCGCACCAGTTCGCCGTTGGCGATTTCCTGTTCCGCCAGGCGGGTGCTCTCCAATGCAATCCCGACACTGTTGACGGCGGCCGCCAGCGCCAGCGAGGCACGGTCGAATGACGGCATCGGCCGTCCGGGCGGCAGTTTCATGCCGTTCAGCGCAAACCAGTCGCTCCAGCGCACCGGATTGAGCGTGGACTGGATCAATGTCATGTCGGCAATATCGGCCAGCGTCAAGGCGTCGGGTTTGTCCCTGAGCAGCGCGGGCGAACACAGCGGCACGATGGTTTCCGAGCCGATCGCTTCGCTGACGATGCCGGCCCGCTGCGGCGCGCCCCCGGCCG
>NZ_AJHH01000270.1 GCF_000256565.1 Herbaspirillum lusitanum P6-12
GGCGCGCCGGGCCGAGTTCCTCGCAGGCCGCTTCCATGAGATCGAAAGCCACCGATAACTGGTCGAGCAGGCGCCGTCCTTCCATCGTCAATTCGACGCGACGGAACGAGCGGGTGAACATGGGTTTGCCGAAATAGTTTTCCAGCCCGCGCACCTGATGACTGATGGCCGACGGCGACAGGTGCAGCTCTTCGCTGGCCAACGCAAAACTCTGCAGGCGGGCGGCGGCTTCAAAGGCGCGCAGGGAAAAGAAACTCGGGAGTTTTCGCATTGCGGCCCAGGTGATGGTTCATTAGGTGAATCAGATTCATCATATTGTGAATACTCGTCATTTGTCAAAACGCCGGGCTTCTTGGGATGATCAGCGCATCGAAAAGATATTAAAACGGAGACCAGCCATGATCGAAGTCGCAGACCGTGCCACATCCCCTACGCCAACCACATCCAATTTCAGCGCTCTCGACGCCGACGACAAGCGCGTGTCGGTGTACCAGCCCGAGCAGCAGGGGCTGAAATTTCCCGCCGTGCCGGTATTCGCCACTCACGCCGAAGAGCGCCAGCATCGCAAGGAACGCCTGGTCGCCGCCTGCCGCGCCTTCGCCCTGCATGGCCTCGACTATGGCTTCGCCGGCCACCTGACGGTGCGCGATCCGGAGTTCCCGGACCTGTACTGGACCAATCCGATGGCGGTGCATTTCTCCCAGGTCAAGCTGTCCAACCTGATCCTCGCCAATCACAAGGGCGAGGTGGTGCAGGGCATGCATGCGCTGAACCGCGCCGGTTTCGTGCTGCACGCCGCAGTCCACGAGATGCACCAGGACATCGTCGCCATGTGCCACGCCCATACCGTCTACGGCACCGCCTGGGCGGCGCTGGGACGGCCGCTCGACCCGATCACGCAGGATGCCGCGGTGTTCTTTGAAGACCACGTCGTCATCACCGCCGAAGCCGGCGCAGTCGCGGTCAAGGCCGAGGCCGGCAAGTCGGTCGCGGCCGCCTTCGGCAAGAACAAGGCGGCGATCCATCAGAACCACGGGCTGTTCACCGCCAGCCGCCACAGCATCGAAGACGCGGCATTCTGGTTCATCGCGCTGGAACGCTGCTGCCAGGTCCAGCTCATGGTCGAGGCCACCGGCATCAAGCCGACCATGGTGTCGCCGGAGCGCGCCCGCTACAGCCGCGAAAACGTCGGCAACTCCTTCATCGGCTGGCTGCACTTCCAGCCGATTTATGACCAGCTGGTGCAGACCAGCCCGGACATGTTTGACTGATTTGTCCTCCTTCGCACTGAGGGAGATTTGCAAGCCGGCCATTTTCATGGCCCCAA
>NZ_AJHH01000271.1 GCF_000256565.1 Herbaspirillum lusitanum P6-12
TGTCGTTGCTATCGTTGCTGTCGTCGCTGCAGCCCCTTTCATTGAAGGAGACCGCCACTCACCACACCCTCACTGCCGTGCATTGACGTCAATACATATAACCGCGCACACGCGGATCCATCCGTTCTAACAAGGAGCAGGAGACATGATGAAGTTAAGCAGACGCGAATTTCTGATCGCAGGCGCCGCATCGGCTGCCGCCGCCTCGACCGTGGGAGGTTCGGCGTTCGCCGCGCCCACGGCACCCGGCGGCATCGATTACCCGATAGAAAAAGGCGCGACCCTGCGCGTCTTGCGCTGGAAGCGCTTCGTCCAGGGCGACGAGGATTTGTGGAACGAGAACGTCAAGAAATTCACCGAGCTGACCGGCGTCCCGGTGCGCACCGACAGCGAAGGATTTGAGGATGTGCGGCCCAAGGCGGCGGTGGCAGCCAATGTCGGCAGCGGTCCCGACATCGTGCTGGGCTGGTTCGACGACCCGCATCAGTATCCGACCAAGCTGCTCGACGTCACCGACCTGGCCAACTCGCTCGGCAGCCGTTACGGCGGCTGGTACGACGTGTTCCAGAAATACGGCAAGAGCAACGGCAAGTGGATCGCGATCCCGCTGGGCGTGATCGGCATCTGCCTGGCGTACCGCGACAGCCAGCTCAAGGCCGCCGGTTTTGAAGCGGTGCCGAAGGACTTGCCCGGCTTCCTCAAGATGGCGCAGGCGCTCAAGGCCAAAAACACGCCGATCGGCTTCGCCCACGGCAAGGCGGTCGGCGACGCCAACAACTATGCGCACTGGCTGTTGTGGGCGCACGGCGGCAAGCTGGTCGACGAACGCGGCAACGTCGTCATCAACTCGCCCGAGACCCGCGCCGCGCTCGAATACGGCAAGCAACTGTACGCAACCATGGTGCAGGGCACGCTGTCCTGGCAGGACCCGTCCAACAACAAGGCCTATCTCGACGGCCAGGTCAGCCTGACCAACAACGGCATCTCGATCTATTACGCGGCCAAGAATTCGACCGATCCGAAGCTGCTTGAACTGGCGAAAGACACCCAGCACGCGCACTATCCGATCGGCGTCTCGGGCAAACCGACCGAGCTGATGCAGCTGACCCAGATGATGGCGTTCAAGCACACCAAGTATCCCAATGCGGCCAAGGCGTTCCTGCAATTCATGATGGAGCCGGACCAGTTCAATCCGTGGATGAAGGCGGCCATCGGCTACGTCAGCCAGCCGCTCAAGGCCTATGAAAAGAATCCGGTCTGGACGGCGGACCCCAAGGCCACGCCTTACCGCGACGCCGCCTCGCTGATGCTGGACCATGGTCACGCCGGTCCGCTCGGGCAGGCATCGGCGGCCTGTCTGGCCGATTACGTGCTGGTCGACATGGTGGCGGAAGCCGCGAGCG
>NZ_AJHH01000272.1 GCF_000256565.1 Herbaspirillum lusitanum P6-12
TCGGCGGCGCGCGCCTCGCGAATCAGTACGTCGCGATCGTCGAGATCGCCCTGAACCGCTTCGACGCCCAGTTGAGCCAGCGCGTCGGCCTTGCGCATGTCGCGCACCAGTCCGCGCACGCTGTGCCCGGCCTTGATCAGGTGGACTGCAATGGAGCCGCCGACGTAGCCGGTCGCGCCGGTGATAAAGACTTTCATGTGGTTTCCCCGGTATCCGATGCGGAACTGTAACGTGTTTTGCAGGCGGATGCCGGGGCGGGTGGGGTGATGTCAGTCGTCGTTGTCGTCGTCGTCGTCCGAACCGAATTGGCGGCGCAACACCAGTTGCTGGCGTTCACGGGTTTGCTTGTTGCGTTCGAAATTGGCGGCGTTCACGAGGGCTTGCTCGCGGGCGTGCTCGTAGACCAGTCGCTCCAACGGAGTTCGTTCGCATCCGCTCAATCCGCATAAGCAGAGCAGCACCAGCAGCAGGCCAAATAGTGATCGCATTTTTCCATCCGTCGGCATGAATATCGGTCAGGTATGCCGGCGTTGTCATGCATGCGGATCGATCGCCCGGGTGGGACGAAGACGCGCAGCGGATCGGGTGGATCGCCTGGGCCGGCGTCGCGCGCGGCGATGAGGCGGGACGGCGCGGACTGGCGGCAATTCAGACGGGCAGTTATTCGAGCGA
>NZ_AJHH01000273.1 GCF_000256565.1 Herbaspirillum lusitanum P6-12
GGACGCCTGGCGGCAATTCAGACGGGCAGTTATTCGAGCGAAATCAGGCCGTGATGGATGGAGAATTTGACCAGGCTGGGGAGGTCGCTGACGCCGATTTTTTGCATCAGCCGGCTGCGGTAGGTTTCGATCGATTTGGGCGAGAGCGACAGCATGGCCGCCACCTGCGCGCTGGAATGACCTTCCGCCACCAGTTGCAGCACTTCGCGTTCGCGTGTGCTCAGGGCGTCCAGCGGTCCGGCTGCGCGGCTTTCGAGCAGGTAGTCGTCGACCACGGCATCGGAGATCTTCTGGCTGAGGTAGCGTTGGCCGCTCTGCACGATGCGGATGGCGTTGACCAGTTCCGAGCCGGCCGAATTTTTCAGCAGGTAACCCCGCGCGCCGGCCTGCAGCGCGCGGAAAATGTGTTCCTTGGTGGCGTACATGGACAGCATGATGGTTTTGACGGCAGGCGCCACGTCGCGCAGCAGCAGCGCCGCCTCGATGCCGTTCAGGTTCGGCATGGCGATATCCATGATGACGACGTCGGGATGCAGCTGCTCGATTTCCTTGACGGCCTGGCGGCCGTCGCTGCCGGAGCCGACCACGGTGATGTCGCTGTGCACTTGCAGCATCACGGCCAGCCCGTCGCGCACGATGGTGTGGTCGTCGGCGATGTAGATGCGGATCGGCGCCGTCACAGTTCCACCGCCACTTCGATGCAGGTGCCCTTGCCGGGCTCGGAGATGATCTTCAGGTGGCCGCCCAGGGCCTGCGCGCGTTCGCGCATGGAGACCAGGCCCCAGGTCGGTTTCAGCTTGTGGTCGCGTTGCTTGTTGAGGACGAAGCCGACGCCGTCGTCCATGATCGTCAGCGTGACCGAGGTCGGCAGGATGTTGAGCATCACCTCGACGTTGGTGGCGCGCGCGTGTTTGGCGATATTGGTGATGGCGCCCTGGGCGATGCGGAACAGCGAAATCTCCAGCTCCGGCTCCAGCCGGTCGTCGATGCCGTAGACATCCACCGTGAAGCGGAAGCCGGAACGTTCCGCAAACAATTCGCACTGCCAGCGCAGCGCAGCTTCCAGGCCGTAGTCGTCCAGCACCGGCGGCCGCAGCTCGGCCATCAGCCGGCGCACGGCGTCGGTGGTGTCGTCCAGCAGCACGATGGAATCCTTCAGGCGCGCCGCCATGCCGGCAGAAGGGTGGTCATTCGTACCGGAGATTTCTCCGCTCATGATGGTCATGTTGATGCTCAATGCCGCCAGGGCCGAGCCGATGGTGTCGTGCAGCTCCTGCGCAAAGCGCCGCCGCTCGGCTTCTTCCACCCGCGCCAGCTCGCGCGAGACGTCGCGCAGTTCGCGCGTCAGCGCCAGCAGGTTTTCTTCCGACTGCTTGCGTTCGGTAATGTCGACGTGCGACCCCTGCAGCAGGATCGCTTTGTCGTTTTCGTCGAGCATGGCCATGGAGCGCGACAGCATCCAGCGGAAGGTGCCGTCGCGATGGCGCATGCGGTATTCGATTTCCAGCGACTCCTGCGGCGAGGCCAGATAAGCGCGCGTCAGCGTGACGGCGCGCTCGACGTCGTCGGGGTGCAGCCGCGCGGTCCATTCTTCCATGCCGTCGTCGATTTCGTGATCGGCGTAACCGATCTGCCTCTTCCATTCGGGAGAGAAATAGAACTGGTCGGTGCGCAGATTCCAGTTCCATAGCCCGGTGTTGGACGCGCTGACGGCGAGCTTGAGTTGGCCCAGTGTGAACTCCAGTTGGGCGGTACGCTTGAAAATGCCTTTTTCGAGTTCATGGTGGCGCTTTTCCAGCGCTTCTTCCGCTTCTTTGCGCTCGGTGATTTCACGCAGGAAGGTGACTACGCCGATACAGTCGGCGCCGCGATTGACCACGATGGGACTGGCGCTGACTTCCAGCCAGCAGAATCGTCCGTCCAGTCTGGTCATGCCCATCATGATGTTGCTGGCGGCCTGGCGCGTTGTCTGCGCGACAACCATCGGGTAATCCTGATGCGCGAACGAGGTGCCGTCGCTGCGCATGGCCTTGCGGCTGTGGAGCACTGCGGTAACGTCATGCATTTCTTCTTTGCTGCACTCAAGGATGCTTTCAGCAACGCCGTTGCAATCGAACACCGAGCCGTCCGCGTGCTGCATGACGATGCCGTCCGTAAACGCATCCACCAGCGCCCGGTAAAGGTCGTTCTTTTTAAGGCAATCGTCATCTGCCGGTGTGCAACTCAGACTGTTCATGTCGCGTGTCAGGATCGTTTTTGTTTTTGTGGTGCGGTAGTTTCAA
>NZ_AJHH01000274.1 GCF_000256565.1 Herbaspirillum lusitanum P6-12
TCGGCGGCGTGCTCGATGACGGCGGCGGTAGCGGCAGCGTCATCGTTGACGGTCGCGTAGTTGGCCGCGCTGTTGCGAAACAGCAGTTCGTAGCCGATCAACTCTTGCCGGATGTTCAACACCGGTTGGCGCGCCAGGAAAAAATCCTTCGCGCCCAGATATTGAACTTCCCTGGTCAATGCTGTTGCAGCCATATGCCCCGTCCTTCCTCATTCGCTTGTAGGTGTTGTTGGAGTGCGATATCAATGCATATTTGCATCTTCGGCAGTCGTGTCGTCCTGCAACGCGCTTCGGCAGACGGAATAGGTCGGCAAAGCAACCATCTTCCCCAGGCGATGGTGTCGCGGGGAACGGACTTGTGATCGGGCAACTATAGCAACGCTATTTTGCTTTGTATGTCGGGAAACCTTGATTGCATGCGTGCAATCGGGAGATGGCGGTTGTATCGGGAAGCGGGGAAGCAAGGCGCCATCTGAGCCGTGGGACTGGCGAAACCTGAAAGGGCGAGGTTTCTCGCCGTCAGCCGATCAGGCAGGCTGCGCCGCCGATTTGCACGGCGCTATGGGGCAGCGTTCACGGCGCACTGCCGTCAAAGGTTCTCGTCACCGCAAGCTGCAGGCATTCCCTCGCTTCTCCAACGCAGCATGCCGCCCGCAAGATTTGCTACCTGATCGAATCCGGCTTTGTTCAGCAAAGCGCAGGCTTGGGCCGATCGTACCCCGGACCGGCAGACCGTGACCAGGGGCCGTTGCCGGTCAAGTTCCGTCAAGCTGTCGGTAAGCCGGGACAAAGGCAGCAGTTTGGCGCCGTGTATATGTCCCAAACTGTCGTTGAATTCCGACGCTTCGCGCACGTCGACAATTTGTACGGTACCGGCGTATTCCTGGAGCGTGATCGGCTCAATTTCCCAGATTCCGCTGAATCGCTGCGTCAGCGGCGCCCATGCCGGGATGTTTTTGTGGTGCGGTAGTTTCAAGGCAGGATCTGC
>NZ_AJHH01000275.1 GCF_000256565.1 Herbaspirillum lusitanum P6-12
AGCGGCCGCGCACGCCGGGGAAATCGTTCTTGAAGGCGTCGACGATTTTCAGGCGCAGGGACTCGCGTGTCTTCAGGTCCTTCGGCAGCACCACAATCTGCGACACATTGGTCTGCGGGAAAATCTGGTCCAGCGGCAGGTAGAAGCGCGGGCTGCCGGTGCCGACGTAGCTGGTCACGCTTTCCACACCGTCCTGCTTGCGGATGAAGGCCTCAAACTTCTTCGCCTGCGCCTCGGTGGCCTTGAAAGCGGAACCTTCCGGCAACCATAGCTCGATCATCAGCTCGGGCCGGCTGGAATCCGGGAAGAATTGCTGCTCAATGAAACGGAAGCCCAGCAGGCCCAGCATAAATGCCGTCAGCGTCAGCAGGATGGTGGTCTTGCGCCACTCCACGCACCAGGTCACCAGCTTGCGAAAGCGCGTGTAGAACGGCGTGTCGAACAATTCATGATGACCGTCGGCATTGGCGGCCGGCTTGACCTTGAGCAGCAGCACGCCGATATACGGCGTGAACACCACCGCCACCAGCCACGAAATCAGCAAGGCCAGCGCATTGACCGAAAACATCGAAAACGTATACTCGCCCGCCGCCGATTTGGCCAGGCCGATCGGCAGGAAACCCGCCGCCGTGATCAGCGTGCCGGTCAGCATCGGGATCGCCGTCGAGGTGTAGGCGAAGGTAGCCGCATCGAAACGCGACAGGCCTTCTTCCATCTTGCGCACCATCATTTCCACCGCGATGATGGCGTCGTCGACCAAAAGCCCGAGCGCGATGATCAGCGCTCCCAGTGAAATCTTGTGCAGGTCGATGTCGAAGATGCGCATGAACAGGAAAGTCACCGCCAGCACCAGCGGGATCGTCAGCGCCACCACCAGCCCCGGCCGCACGTCGATGCGTAGCGGCCTGGTGTGCAGGCCGAGCGCGATGAAACTCACCGCCAGCACGATCAGCACCGCTTCGACCAGCGTATGGATGAATTCGCCGACCGAATCGGCGACGATTTTCGGCTGGTCGGACACGCGCTCCAGCTCGATGCCGACCGGCAGCTTGGTGCGCAGTTCATCGGACATCCTGTCGAGGTTGCGGCCCAGCGCAATGATGTCGCCGCCCTTTTCCATCGACACGCCGAGGCCGATCGCTTCCTTGCCGTTGAAACGCATCTTGGTCACCGGCGGATCGACGTACTCACGCTTGACCACGGCAAAATCGCCGAGCCGGAAGGTGGTGCCGTTGGCGCGCAACTGCATCTCTTCCAGCTCTTTCGGCGAATGGAAGGCGCCGCTCACGCGCACCTGCAAATTGTCGCCCGGCGTCACCAGCACGCCGGTGGATTCCAACGCATTCTGCGCCGCCAATTGATTGACAATGGCGTCGAATGGAACACCCAGTTGCGAAAATTTCTTTTGCGAGAACTCGATGAAAATCTTCTCGTCCTGCACGCCGAACAATTCCACTTTCGCCACCGAGGGCACGCGCAGCAATTGCTGCCCAGGCTCGCGCCCATGCGTTCGCCGCTGCGTGGGGAGAAGGGCTTGCGGATGCGTTCCCAGTCGGCTTCCGGAATGCCGGGGCCGTCGTCGATGACGCGTAGTTCGATTTGCGTCTCCTTGCGTTCCAGCTGCACGTGCAGGAAGCTGGCGGCGCCGTACTGGAGGGCATTGCCGAGCACGTTCTTGACCGCTTCGCGCAGGCTGATGGCATCGCCCATGATCAGGCAGGGCTGCTCCGGCGCTTCCATGGCGAGGTCGAGCAGACGCTCCTGATGCGACAGCATGTCGGCCATTTCCTGGCGCACCAGCTGGGCCAGGTCGACGCTTTCCGGTGCGGCGGTATCGCTGCGGTGCTGCACCATGGCATGGTTGATCAATTGATTGACCAGCGCGCCGAGTTGGCGGGTGCGGGTGCGCAGGCGGTCCAGATGATGGCGCCTGCCTTCGTCGTCATGTTGCGCCGACAGCAATTCCATCTGCGAAATCAACGCCGTCACCGGGGTGCGCAACTGATGCGCGGCGTCGCCGATCACGCGGCGCATGGTGGCGCGATGGATGGCCAGCCGCTGCATGAAGGCGTTGATCGAACTGACCAGCGCGTGCGTCTCGACCGGCACCGTGATCGATAATGGCGACAGGTCGTTGAGGTCGCGCTCGCGGATCGCCGCTTCGATTTTCTTGAGCGGCGACAGCGCCTGGTACAGCGTGAACATGGCGGCGACCAGCGTCAGCACTCCCATCGCCAGGATCACCAGCAGCGCGCGCGTGCGCGCGAAAGCCGTGCGGGTACCGGACCGCC
>NZ_AJHH01000276.1 GCF_000256565.1 Herbaspirillum lusitanum P6-12
CGGCTTCACCGCGCGCTTTCGGCACGCCCATGGCCTGGCGGATCACCATGAAGCGCTGGCCGAGGATGCGCAATCCGCCGGCCTTGGCCGCATCGTGTTCAAGCTGCTGTTTGACGCCTGCAGCGACGCTCAGGTTCTGGTCGAGGAAGCCCTGCACTACAGCCGGCGAAGTCGGTATCCGCACGATCGTCGCGCTTTTCAGCTCGCGCGTGAGGAACAGGTCGTAGGCGCTGCCGTTGCCGACGGCGACAGTGATGCCGGGCTGATCAACCTGAGTGTTGGTTGTGATCGGCGAATCCGCGCGCACGGCGTAATAGCCTTCGATCAGCACGTAAGGACCGGTGAAACTGATCTCCTGCGCACGCTTGGGATCGACGGCGAAAAAACCGATGTCGGCCTTGTCCTGTTCGATGTTTTCCACCGAAGCGCCGGCCGACTTGACCGCCACCAGTTGCAGAGGCACGCCGAGACGCCGCGCCAGTTCAGCGGCCAGGTCCACCGAGACGCCGACCGGTTTGCCGGTGTTCGGGTCCACGCTGGCCAGCACCGGATTGCCGAGATTGATCGAGGCGCGCAGAGTGCCGCCGGGGGCAAAGAGGGCGGCGTTTTCTTGCTGGCTTTTTTGTTGCATGGCGGTGGCTCCTGATGTTTGCGCTCGTGCGCCTGGATTGAGAGCGAAGCTCAAGGGAATGAGCGCGGACAGCAGCAGATATTTCAGCCAAGCTGCCTGCGTCCGGGTGGTGATCGATGATGATATTTTCATATTGTTTTTCTTGCAGCCTGAGTAGCTTTGTATTCTATGTCGCGCCGTCCGACTGCACCGGAAAACTCAGCACCACCATGAAACTGCCCGCGCCGCTGTAACCGAAACGCAATTGGCCGCCATGCGCGCGGACGCTGG
>NZ_AJHH01000277.1 GCF_000256565.1 Herbaspirillum lusitanum P6-12
ATATTTTAGCCGTGCCGACGCTCTTGGCGAAGGACATGCGTGCATTGTTGGTCTGCGCCAGCACGATCACGGCCCAGGGGTGAGCGCCGGCAACCGGCATGCGGCGGCCGATGACGGCCATGCGCACCGGCGTGTCGAGATAGGCGCCGTCTTGCAGCAGCGGACCTTCTTCCAGTTTGTTCCAGGGAATCTCGGGCTTGAAATCCGGGTCGCCCGCGACCGTGCGGCCGTCGGGATCGATCACCACATAGAACACCTGGTCGCCGGCGGTCAGCATCGAAAACGCCGCCAGCGGCACGTCGACGTTGACCGCGCCGTTCTGGTACCAGGTGTTCTCGGCGATCTGCAAGGCGCTGCCGGACAGGATGCGGTCATAGGCTTCGCGTGCGGCGAACTGGGTGGAAATCCAGATGGCGATCAGCAGCGCCGCCGCGCTCACCAGCAGCACCGCGCCCACCCGGATGACCAGGCGGGTGTAGAGCGAACGCCCGGCGATGACGTGTTGCGTACGGCCCTGCATCAGTGCAGCGGGCTGGTGTGGGCGGCAGTGCCTGCACCGGCCCCGGGCTCGGCCGGGGCATGCAGCACCAGCTGGTAGCCCAGTCCGCGCAGGGTGCGGATTTCAAAGGCGGCCGCCGCCAGCTTCTTGCGCAGGCGCGCCACGTATTGCTCCACGCTGTTGGCGCTGGGGTTGTCATCGACCGTGAAGAGCCGGTCCATCAATTCATCCTTGTTGAAGATGCGGCCGGGACGGGCGGCGATGATTTCCAGCAGCGTCACCTCGCGCCGGGTCAGCTCGATGGGCTGGCCGTCCAGGGTGGCGCTGCGGCTCTTGCGGTCGATCGACAGGTTGGCGCAGTGCAGCAGGTTGGTCGATTCGCCGCCGCTGCGGCGCAGCAGTACGCGGATGCGGGCGTCGAGTTCGCGGAAATCGAAGGGCTTGACCAGGTAATCGTCCGCGCCCAGGTCCAGGGCGCGGACCCGCTCCTCGACTTCGGCGCAGGCGGTCAGCATCAGCACCGGCGTATGGTGTCCGCGCGTACGCAGTTGCTGCAGCAGGCTGAAACCGTCCTGCTGCGGCAGCATCACGTCCAGGATCAGCAGGTCATAGGATTCAGAGAGGCGGCGGCTGGCGTGTGCCCCATTGCTTTCCCATTCCACGGTATGGCCGATGCGGTTGAGGTGGGTGACGATGGCCTCGGCCACGTCGGCAGTGTCTTCGACCAGGAGTATGCGCATGATGAATCCGTCTTGATGGAGCGAGCCAGGAGCAGGCCTCAGTGTATTTCGATATCGGCAAGATATCGGGAAAATATCGCAGCCGATACTCGCATGTATGTCAGTTTCGTTACAGCTTGCGAGATTAGCATCCTTCACAGAACTTATAAAAGCCTACAGGAGATTCTGTGAAAAACGATCAAGCCGCTGCGCCGCAGTCTTCCGTCACGCCTGTCGATCCGTCCGCGCCCTTGCTGGAAATCGACAACGTCACCCTGCAATACAAGACTTCCGACTCGCTCGTTACCGCAACGCAGCAAGTCAGCTTCAACGTCCATCCGTCCGACCGCTACATCCTGCTGGGCCCATCCGGCTGCGGCAAGTCGACCTTGCTCAAGGCCATCGGCGGCTATTTGCAACCGACCAGCGGCAAGATCCGCCTCAAGGGCCGGGAAGTCACCCAGCCCGGCTCGGACCGCATGATGGTGTTCCAGGAGTTCGACCAATTGTTGCCGTGGAAGACCGTACGCCAGAACGTCGAGTTCGCGCTGCATGCCAGCGGCCGCCTGCAAGGCAAGGAAGCGTCCGACCGTGCCGCGTATTACATCGAGAAAGTCGGTCTCGCCAAGTTCATCGACAGCTATCCGCACACGCTCTCGGGCGGCATGAAGCAGCGCGTCTCGATTGCGCGCGGCATGGCGATGGAACCGGACGTGCTGCTGATGGACGAACCGTTCGCCGCGCTCGATGCGCTCACGCGCCGCAAGATGCAGGACGAGTTGCTGCGCCTGTGGGACGACACCAATTTCACGGTGCTGTTCGTCACCCACTCGATCGAAGAAGCGATCCGCATCGGCACCCGCATCCTGCTGCTGTCGCCGCATCCGGGCCAGGTCCGGGCGGAACTCAACAGCATCCCGCCGGAAGAAATGGGCACCGCCAGCCAGGCGCAGCTGGAGCAGCGCATCAACGACATGCTGTTTGCGCACTGATCCGTACTGATCCGCGCTGATTAATAAATACAAAGAAAGAGAGACACCGCCATGACCAAGAACAGCACACTCTTCGTGCGTCCGGAAATCATCGTCGAACCGAACCGCAACGCCGTCGCCGAAGTCCAGCGCCCATTGTCGGCCTTTGAAGCCATCTATCGCATCAGCTGGATCCGCAAGACCGCGATCCTGCTGGTGCTGGCGCTGGTCTGGGAAATCTACGGCCGCTGGCTCGACAACTCGTTGTTGTTCCCCAGCTTCAGCGAAACCCTGCACGCCTTCATGAGCGGCATCAGCAGCGGCGTGCTGCTGCAACGCGCGGCCGTCTCGCTGCAGACGCTGCTGATCGGCTACAGCCTCGGCATCCTGCTGGCCGGCCTGCTGACCACGCTGGCGATCAGCTCGCGCATCGGCAACGATTTCCTCGAAACGCTGACTTCCATGTTCAACCCGCTACCGGCGATCGCCTTGCTGCCGCTGGCGCTGATCTGGTTTGGCCTGGGCACCGGCAGCATCATTTTCGTGCTGGTGCATTCGGTGCTGTGGGCGGTGGCCCTGAATACCCACGCCGGCTTCCGCTCGGTGTCCGCCACCATGCGCATGGTCGGGCAGAACTACGGCCTGCGGCGTTTTGCGCTGGTGCGCTACATCCTGATTCCGGCCGCTTTTCCCAGCATCCTGACCGGCCTCAAGATCGGCTGGGCATTTGCCTGGCGCACGCTGATCGCGGCCGAACTGGTGTTCGGCGTATCGTCGGGTACCGGCGGGCTGGGCTGGTACATTTTTGAAAACCGCAACCAGCTGGAAACCGCCAACGTGTTTTCGGGCCTGTTCTTCGTGATCATCATCGGCTTGTTTGTGGAAAACATGATCTTCGCCAAGATTGAAAAACGCACCATCCGCCGCTGGGGTATGCAACATTAATTCCAAAAAAACGATATAAATCGACACCTTCCAAGGAGACAGAATGAAACGCAGACATTTTTCTAAACTGATGACGGCCGCAACCCTGGGGCTGTCCATGCTGGCCGCAAGTATTCCGGCCCGCGCCGAAGCACCGGTGGTGCGCTTGTCGCACGGCTATGGCTTGCTGTACCTGCCGCTGATGGTGATCCGCGACCAGGGCCTGATTGAGAAGCACGCCAAGGCGGCGGGCCTGGGCGACGTCAAGACCAACTGGGTGCTGCTCGACGGCGGCAACGTCATCAACGACGCCATGCTGGCCGGCAACCTGGACATCGCCGGCACGGGCGCGCCGGGCTTCATCACCTTGTGGTCGAAGGCGCGCGGCATCCCGCGTTCGGAAGTGACCGGCCTCGGTGCGCTGAGCACGTCGCCGCTGTGGCTCAATACCAATAACCCGAACGTCAAGTCGCTCAAGGACTTCACCTCCAAGGACAAGATCGCGATTCCCGGCATCAAGACCTCCCTGTCCGCGGTGCTGTTGCAAATGGCCGTGGCCAAGACCTTCGGCATCGAGAATTACGCCAAGCTCGATCCGCTGACCGTCAGCCTGAGCCATCCGGAAGCACTCGGTTCGCTGCTGTCCGGCAAGACCGAGATCACCGGCCATTTCACTTCACCGCCGTTCTCGTACCAGGAAGTCAAGGATCCGAAGATTCGCCGCGTGCTGAATTCGTCGGACGTCCTGGGCCACATCACCATCGACGTGGTGTTCGCGCTCAAGCAGTTCACCGAAAAGAACCCGAAGCTGACGCAAGCCTTCATGGAAGCGCAGGAAGAAGCCAACGCCTACATTGCGAAGAACCGCAAGGGCGCGGCCGAGACTTTCCTGCGCGTGTCGAAGATGAAGCTGACGCAGGATGAAGTCGAGAAGATGCTGGCCGATCCGGATACGCAATTCACGACCACGCCGGAAGACATCATGCAATACGTGGTGTTCATGGACAAGGCCGGCACCATCAAGACCAAGCCGGCGGTCTGGTCGGATCTGTTCGTGCCGGCATTCAAGACGCGCAAGGGTAGTTAAGCCAAAATCAGGTCATCAGGTCGCTGGTCGGACTTGAAGAAAAACGGGGAGCGCACATTGTGCCTCCCCGTTTTTTATTGCCCCAAGCATCTGTTGATCGAAGTGGGAAAACCCCTGTGATACGCGCAATGATGAGTGATCTATCTCGTCAAGTAATTGGGTCAAACCTAAAAGAGACTCCGGATCCTTGTGTCAAATATGAAAGCGTCTTCAAAATCTGACGATTTTTATGAGCATTTCTGGGGCGGTGCTTCATCTCGCATTTACAGCTTCTGTATCTTCACAGACAGTGACGGGCTGAAATACATCTCATTGATTCGTCCCAAGGAAATCTCATGTTTAACGTTGATCCCCATCAGGACAATCTGGCGGATTCGCTGGATGCTGCGCTGAGTGCAACTGAAAAGAAAAATCAGCAGCGGGCTGGTAAGTCGCCACATACCTACGCCCTGATTGACGGCGTATTTGATCAAAAATGGGGGGCGGCATTGTTATGGCAACAAAGCCAGGCAGTCAACGTCCATTGTGTACGCTCGCTGTACACCGGGTCCCGGCTTGAAGCGCTGGAAGAATGCGCGCCGTTTCTGGTGATCATTGAACCAGAAAAGCGATTGTCTGCACTGCAAGGCCTGCTTTCCAGAACCGACCACAAACCCATGCTGACATTCGTTCAAAGCCCGCTGGATTTGTTTGCGTTGCAAAGACATCTGGTGCGCTTCAGTCAGATAGAGACGCCGGACACCTTGGTGTTTCCTCTACGGTTTGCCGACAGCATTTGCCTGCCCGAGATCCTCGATGTGTTCACGTTGGAACAACGCGCAGCAATATTGAGCGGTGTCACCGCATGGCACTACGTTGACCGTCGGGGTGGCGTCGTCACCATCGCTGGAACTTGCAATGATGCTGATTTGTACGTGACCCCCATGTATGGCGAGATTGATCGCATTCCATTTTCCGATTCCCAATACGTACAGCTATTTGATAGTTCTGAGGCCGACGGAATATTGAATGCGTTGTCCGCGAAACACATGCCCATTTTCAAGCAAGTGAAAGTATCACTCTTGTTTCAACGTGTGCAAACCGCGTTGCAAGAAATGGATAGACGAAACATCAAAGAGGAAAAAAGCCGGAAGGAACTGGCTTACGTCTGTTTGCATTTGCCGGACAGTCACGCCGTCAAAATCTTGCTCGATATCGCGCAAAACCAAGGTTTGGAAGCAGCACTAGAAAGCTGGTGATTTGAATGGGCCAAAAAATGATGAAGAAGACATTCCTGCTGGCGAGCAT
Organism: Herbaspirillum lusitanum P6-12; assembly: GCF_000256565.1. Lineage (GTDB taxonomy): Bacteria > Pseudomonadota > Gammaproteobacteria > Burkholderiales > Burkholderiaceae_D > Herbaspirillum > Herbaspirillum lusitanum. Next base: position 5,488 of record NZ_AJHH01000277.1, read on the forward strand.
TGCTACTTTGACGGCATGCAGTACCACTGCGCCTGTTGTGGCGGAGACGAAGGAGGCAAAGCCGTATGTGTACATACCTGAAGAATATGTGTCGATCTCTTGCGTGACACATGGGACAGGCTACATCCATTCTTTTTCCATTGAGGAGCCTGTGCATAGCGGGCCGGTCGGCGGAAGGATGGCTGGTGGTGCAAGTTGCGGTGGTCTG
>NZ_AJHH01000278.1 GCF_000256565.1 Herbaspirillum lusitanum P6-12
GGTGGAAAAAGGTGGAAAAAACGACCAATATCATGCGGTACGGAGAAGCTGGAAATATCTATGTGCACTTCTTCCCGGGTGATCAGGTACGGGTAGTGTCGGCACTTCCTTATCCAGAAAGTCCAAAACATCCCATTTCAGAAAATTCCATTGTCCCTCCCCAGGAGGAGCAATGACTTCGAGCGGACTTACCTTCACAGCACCGCTGACGATGCCTGACAAATATTCATTTCTGCGAGCTTACATGGCTCTCTCGATGTGTTTTCAATTGAACAAGGAAACAATTTTATGATGAAAAAAATATTGATGTTATTGAGTATGGCTGCGTTGAGCGCCTGCAATACGACTGCGCCGGCGACACGGGCGGAACAGGAAGAAAAGCGGTATGCACCGTATATACCAGAAGAATACGTATCGATCTCCTGCGTCACGCACGGCACGGGCTACATCCATTCTTTTTCTATTGAGGAACCTATGTATAGCGGTCCGATAGGCGGACGCATGGCTGGTGGTGCAAGTTGCGGCGGTCTG
>NZ_AJHH01000279.1 GCF_000256565.1 Herbaspirillum lusitanum P6-12
GACCAATATCATGCGGTATGAAAAAGCTGGAAATATCTATGCTCACTTCTTTCCGGGTGATCAAGTGAGAGTAGTCGCTGCCAATTCAAATGCAGCAAGTCCCTATCATCCAATACTGGAGACTGTTTTAGTCCCTCCTCCGGAGGAGCATTGACCATGAGCGCATCAATTGATTCAGCCCCACCGACGATAACAGCCACGAGTGAGCAAGAAATTGAATTGACGACACGAGAGTATGCTGCAGTCACACGGCTTGATGACATGCCTGAGCATTATTCGCCTAGCGGTAACAAGATGCCGCCGTGTCAGAAGTTGGTCAGAATAGGCTTGTTCTTCGATGGTACGGACAATAATAAGTACCGGGATGAGCCTATTCAGGGGCATACCAATGTCGTCAAACTGTTTAACGCGCATCAGGATATCAAGGGTGAAGGTGATCTTAAGGAATCGAGTTGTTTTCGTTTTTATGTTCCAGGTGTGGGAACCCGTTTTCCCGAAAATCAGGAATGGAAAGAGACGCAGGATGGCAAGGCGATGGGAAAGGGCGGGCAGGCGCGTATTCTGTATGGAATTTTGCAAGTCTATAACGCTGTTTACCAAGCATTTAATGAGGGGCGTGACCTATACGAGCCATTTCAGCTTACCGCCAAACTAAAAAGTTACGCCCGCGACGTTGAGCAGAATTACGACAAGGAATATCCCGGGAACGTGCGCCGTCAACAATGGTTTCATCAACTTCGTGACGAATTGAACGACAGGCTACAAGCCTCCCGCAACATCATCTTGCAACCGCGTATTCCGCAGATCCGTGTGGCGGTATTCGGTTTTTCTCGTGGCGCCATCGAAGCGCGCAGTTTCTGTTACTGGCTCAGTGCCGCGCTGGAAGGAAAATCTTCCTTGGCAGGCATGCCTATCGAGATCAATTTTCTTGGCCTGTTCGATTCAGTGGCTTCGGTCGGCTTGCCGAATTCAGCGGCGCAAACCACACCGTTTCGCTTCATCGATGGTCACTTCAGTTGGGCGGCAGAGACCTTGGCGCCACTGCCATCGCTGGTCAAGCAGACAGTGCATTACATCGCAGCCCACGAGCAGCGCATGAACTTTCCTGTTACGCGCGTCACAGGCAACAACGTGCGAGAGGTACTTTATCCCGGCGTGCATTCGGACGTCGGTGGCGGTTACTGCCCCAAAGCACAGGGTAGAGGCATGACCGTGGGACAGATGATTTCTCAGGTACCACTGCTGCATATGCATAGGGCGGCGCGTCTGGCTGGCGTACCGCTTGTTGGCTACAGTGTGATGGCGTCCGATCTGCGAGCAGATTACGCTCTTAGTCCTGACCTGGCCAATAACTGGAACGCTTACATGGCTGCCTGGAGGGTGGCTGGTCCCCATCAGCAACCTCTCCATGATCCTGAGAGCGCTACCGCCCAGTCCTCCGATGGAAACCTCAAGCCGGAGTCCGGAGGTAGTCGGGCCGCTACCTACGAGGAGCAGATCGAGAAGCATATGTGGCTGTACTACCGTTTCCGGTATCGTTGGGTAGATCGCATGGCGCAATTGCCGGCTTGCCAGCGCGCTACGCTGCAAGAACAGCAGGACATGATCAGTTACGATCAACTGTTCAAGGGCGATATGGAACTGCTGCGTGAACGTGCGAATGGTGGCCGGCCAAGGAGGTTCAGAGAGAACGGGGATGAAATCAAATTATTTATACCGGGAAACAGCCACGTCGCCAATCAACAGCAGTTGCTGCGTGCAGATACGCGCGTCCGGCCTGATGCCAGTGAAGCTTTGGCACTGCAGGTGTTTGAGGAGCAAAAAGGCCTGTTGAAAGCCGAAGGTATCGCCTTACTGGAAGAGCAGGTGCACGATTCGCTGGCCGGTTTTCATATGGGCGGTTATACAAGCACAGAGGAGAAAGCCGAGAAACTGCGTGAATGGCAAACCAAGCCGCCGTCACCAAAGGATAGTTACAATCATCAGGCCTGGAAGAATTTTGAGAAGAGCAAGACCGGGAATTCCAGAGCGCAAGCCATTTTGGACGACAAAGCTGCATTGGCGAAGCAGGCGGAGACCGCTCGCTTCAACGGCCGTACTGGCGAGATGGAGGCTTTGCAGCGTAGAGTTGCGTTCACCGATGAGGAGTCTATGCTTTTGACACAGGATGCCAACGGTCAGTCGATCTTTCCGATTCAAAAGGACGACGATGCCGCAGCTTTGAACAGTATCGTCATCAACACGCAGACGTCGACCTTGCGTGAAGGTGGCGGCTATCTGGTATCGCGTGTTATTTTTAACAGTGGAAGATAGTGGCAGATCAAGTTCCAAGAAAACGGGGGAGTGCACCAAGGTGCCTCTCCCGTTTTTATTGCGGTTAGCGTTCCTCAGCCGTAATACGGAAACTGCTGCGACCGATCCATGAACGCGTGATAGTGCACCACCACGCCGGCATCGCGCAGGCTCAGCACGGCATAGGCGGGCGGTTCCATCGAGGTCGTTGCCGGGCCGGTCAGCGTGAAGTCCAGCGCGTGCTGGTGGTTGGTGCCGGGCACGGTGGCAAACGGTGTGCCGTACCAGGTGCCGCCCGACGGCCGGTGCACGTGGCCGGAAAACATGTAGCGCACGTTGCCGTGCTTCTTCACCAGCGCGCGCAGGTCGGCTTCTTCGCGCAGGCGGATCCAGTCCATCGACGGCAGGTCGAGTTCGAATGGCGGATGGTGCGAGAACAGATACACCGCACGTTCGCCGGCTTCGGCCAGCGTGCGGTCCAGCCAGGCCAGCCGGTCGGCGCACAGGCGGCCTTCGTGGGTGCCGGCTTCCTTGGTGTCGAGGAATACCAGGCGCGTATCGTCGGCGTCGTGCACACCCTGGATGAAGCCGTGCTCATCGACCGGAATGGCGGGGAAGACGCTGCGGAACACCGGACGCTCGTCATGATTGCCGAGCAGCAGGCGCACCGGCAGCTTCAGTTCCTTGATGCACCCGGCCAGGATGCGATACGAGGCTTCGTCGCCGTCGTGGGTGAGGTCCCCGGTGATGACGCACAGGTCGGCGTCAGGGTGGTGTTCATTGACATGGGCGATGCAGTGGCGGAAACGCGTGACGGAATCTTCGCCGAACAAGAGGTTCCCATCCGGCACCAGGTGGATGTCGGTGATTTGTATGACTTTCATCAGATGTGTTGTTGGTGTTGGGAGAAATTTAACGGATGCCTGCCCGCAGGAAGGCCTGGATGAACTGGCGCTGGAATACCAGGAAGCCGATCATCAGCGGCGCAATCGCGACCAGCGTGGCGGCGCTGATGATGGAGATGTTGACGCCGCTTTCGGGCGCGCCGAAGAGCGACAGCCCGACCGTCAGCGGCCGCGTCGCCGGCGAGTTGGTCACGATCAGCGGCCACAGGAAATTGTTCCAGTGCGTCGCCACCGACACCAGCGCATAGGCCAGGTAGACCGGTTTCGCTGCCGGCACGTAGACGCGCCACAGCACGCCGAACCAGCCGCAACCTTCAATGCGTGCGGCTTCTTCCAGTTCGCGCGGAATCTGCATGAAAGCCTGGCGCAGCAGGAAGATGCCGAAGGCGCTGGCCATGTAAGGCACCGCCATGCCGAACGGCGTATCGAACAGGCCGAGGCGCGTGACCATCGCGTAGTTCTCGACGATCAGGATTTCCGGCAGTACAAACAATTGCGGTAGCACCAGCACGAACACGATGTTCTTGCCGCTGAACTGGAAGCGCGCGAACGCGAAGCCGGCCAGCGTGCACAGCGTGAACTGGCCAGCCACGGCGCCGACTGCCAGGCATCGCGGAAATTCTGCAGCACCAGCGGCGCGCGCCAGTCGAACGCCAGCGCGGCGTGCGAGGTATGGAAGGCGGCCCACAGCGCGAACAACAGCGGCGCGATCCACAGCAGCGCCAGCAGCCAGGCCCCGAGAGTGTCGACGATGTTCCAGAAACGGTCATGTGAGACAGGCGCTGCAGCGGGAGCGGATGCCGCCGACGGGGAAATGGCGAGAGTGTTCATCGGTAATGGATGCGACGGTCAAAGAACATGAATTGCAGCGCGGCGATCAGGCCCAGCGCGGCGAGCACGAGCACGGTCATCACGGCGGCGCCGGCCTGGTCGAGGTAGGCGAAGGCCATTTCCCATATCCAGTACAGAATCAGCTTGGAGGCGTTGTCCGGACCGCCCTTGGTCAGGATGAACAGGTGATCGATCAGGCGCACCGAATTGATCAGCGCATTGATCAGCACGAACAGCGTGGTCGGCATCAGCAGCGGCAGCACGATGCGGCGGGTATAAGCCCAGCGGCCGGCGCCTTCGATGCGCGCGGCTTCGCGCAGGTCGGGTGGGATCGCCTGCAATGCGGCCAGGTAGAAAATCATGAAGAAGCCGGATTCCTTCCAGATCGTCACCGCCATGACCGACCATAGCGCGGTGCCGGGCTGGCCCAGCCAGTTGGTGGGGCCGATGCCGAATAGCGCGGTGACGTGGTCGAGCAGGCCGAGACCGGGCGTATAGAAGAACAGCCACAGGTTGGCCGCCGCAATCATCGGCAGCATGGTCGGCGTGAAGAAGGCGGTGCGCACCAGGCCGCGATGG
>NZ_AJHH01000280.1 GCF_000256565.1 Herbaspirillum lusitanum P6-12
CGCGGCCGCCGATGCGGGCATTGGCCCACAGCGCCATGCCCAGCGCCAGGGCGATCGAAACGGGGACGGTCACACCCGCGTACAGCAGGTTGTTGCCGGCGACTTGCCAGAAGGTCGGGTCGCTCAGCAGGTCGCGGTAATTCTCGATGCCGTTGAAGACGCTGGGACGGCGCGCAGTGCCGCGCGAATGGAAGCTGCTCCACAGCGTCGCCAGCATGGGATAGAAGGCGAACAAGGTCAGCAGGATCAGCGACGGCGTCAGCAGGCCCCAGCCGAACAGGTTATGCAGGCGGCGTTCGGAAGGATTGACCGGCGCCAGGTGTGTTGCTTGGTTCATCAGGATCGTGTCCGGTGATCGGGTCTTGTTGCTGCCGTCCCGGCGAAGGCAGGGGCGGCAGCGGTACAGTTTTTACAGAAGAACGCGGATTAACGGTAAGGCTTCAGCAAACGCTCGGCAGTTGCCTGTGCTTCATCCAGCGCCTGCTTCGAGGTCTTGGTGCCGGTCAGCGCCGCTTGCACGGCGTTCGACAGCGCTTCACGCACGCGGGCGGTCTGCTCGGTCGAGAACTCCGGAATCGCTACCGCCAGCTGATCGCGCGCCACCAGCGCCTGCGGGAAAGTCTTGGCGTAGTCGCGCAGGGCAGGCGTGTTGTACGAAGCAGGGCTGGTGCCGACGTAACCGGTCGCGATCGACCATTGCGCTGCACGTTCCGGCGCCGTCATCCAGCGTACGAAATTGACCGAGGCCGCTTGTTGCGCCGGCGACGAACCCTTGAACAGGTAGAAGTTGCCGCCGCCGACCGGTGAACCCGGCTGCTTGTTGGCCGGCAGCATGGCGACGCCGAAGTCGAACTTGGCTTCCTTCTTCACGGCAGTCAGGTTGCCGGTGGTGTGCCACATCATCGCGGTCTGGCCTTGCACGAAGGCCTGGCGCAGCGTGCCCCATTCAATCGCGCCGGCCGGGCTGACCTTGTGCGTGGCGGCCAGTGAACGCCAGAATTCCAGCGCTTCGACGGCGGCCGGGGTGTTGAAGTAGACCTGCGTGCCTTCCTTGTTCATCAGCGACACGCCGTTCTGGATCGCGAACGCCTGGAACATCCAGTACGGATAGCCGGTCGACGGAATCATCAGGCCGAACTTGTCCTTGCCGGTCAGCTTGGTGGCGGCGGCCAGCATTTCCTTCCAGGTCTTTGGCGGCGCATCCGGATTCAGGCCGGCGGCGCGGAACATGTCCTTGTTGTAGAACATCACGATGGTCGAGCGCTGGAACGGAATGCCCCAGACGTGACCGCCGATGGTGCCGTTGGCCATCAGGCCGGGATAGAAGCTTTGCAGCCAGGCCTTGTCTTCGGCGCTGGTGGCGACCTTGTCGAAGGGCTCGATCAGGTTCTGGTCAATGAGATCGTAAGTGTCGAGCGCGCCCAGCACCGACAACTGTGCAGGTTGGCCGCCCTTGATGGCCGACAAGGCGCGCACGCGGGTCTCGTCGTAGTTGCCGGAGTAGACCGCCTTGACCTTGATGTCCGGATTGGACTTCTGGAAATCGTTGATCATGCCGTCGATCACGTCGGTCAGCGGACCGCCGACGGCAATCGGATAGTACATGGTCAGTTCAGTCGCGGCGCTGGCCATCGACGATGCTGTCAGTGCGCTGGCGAAAAGTGCCGCCAACGCTGTTTTTTTGATGAGTTTGCTCAGCATTGCTGTTCCTTTTTTGAGGTAGTCGTGTTGAAAGTGCAGGTGAAAAGCGTGGTCAGATCCGGATGTGTTGAAAGCGCTCAGAGCACGGCGGCCAGCTTCGGCGTGGCGCTGTCGTGGCCGTAGCGGGCCAGCCGCAGCAAGCGGCGACCATCATCGGCGGCGAACACGTGGGCGTCGACGGGATTCCAGCCGAGACCGACACGGTCGCCGAGCTTGAGCCGGCTCTTTTCCGGACTACGCACGATGATGTCGTCGCCGCCCGGCAGGTCGAGGTAGATGTAGGATTCGGCGCCCTGGAATTCGACGCCGGTGACGGTGCCGAACAACTCGGTCGACGACGGCGCGACGATATGGAAATGCTCCGGACGCACGCCGATCAGGGTCTTCACGTCGTTGCCGATCGGCGCAATGCCGGCCCGCAATGCCGGCGGCAATTTCTCGGCCGCGAAGTAGAGCGCCAGCATGCCGCCGTCGACATACCAGTCCGGCAGCACCCGCACCAGCGTGCCGCCTTCCAGATACGGCAGCGCGTGCGGCATCGCAGTCAAGGTGATGCCCAAGCCCATCTCGGCGATTTCGCAGGCGGCATTGGGATCGCTCATGGTCATTTTCACCTTCAGGTCGATCACCGCCTGCATGCCGTCATTTTTGCCTCGTGCTTTACCGTTGCGCAGCGTCCATGAACGCACGCGGCCGGTCTGCGGCGAGCGGATCAGGATGCCGTCGTGGTGGGCGAGGTCTTCCGGCGTACGGATAGCCGGGTGCGACGCCAGGTAGGCTGGCGACGCCAACAAGACACGATGCGCCGGCGCCAATTCACGCGCGACGATACCGGGCGGCAGTTCGATGCCGCCGCCGATGGCCGCATCAAAACCTTCCGTAATCAGATCCACCGGGCGATTGTCGAAATACCAGTCGGGCGAGATGGCCGGATAGCGTTCCAGAAATCCTCCCAACAGCGGCACGATGTATTCCCGCCCGAATCCCGTTCCCATGCTGACCTTCAACACGCCGGCCGGCTGGCCGTCTGCGCTGGCCAGATTGGCGACCGCGCTCTGGATGCTGGACAGGCCGCCACTGACTTCCCGCAGAAATCGCTCTCCGGCCTCGGTCAGGCTCAGGCTGCGCGTGCTGCGCTGGAACGTCCCGCTGGTTAACCGGCGCTGGCTTGA
>NZ_AJHH01000281.1 GCF_000256565.1 Herbaspirillum lusitanum P6-12
GGACGGGCCGAGCAGGGCGACCAATTGGCCGCGACCGAACTCCAGGTCGAGCGACTTGATGACCTGATGCGCACCCCAGGATTTGCTGATGCCGGTAAGGCGGATGGCGACGTCTGTGTTCATGTTGGTGTCCTGCATGTTCATTTGCCTGCTGCGATGGCGGCCATGACGGAATTGCCCGTGGCCGCGGAGGTAATCGATTGGTGGTCGGCGTCGGTGCTGTAGTCAGGCTTCGAGTCAGGCTCCGACGTCACGACGACCCGCGTATTACCGGCCAGCATGGCCGCCAGCGTCGGACTCAAGGGACTGTCCGTGACCAGGATGTCGGGGTCCGACAGATGGCCGCCGCGCACCGGCGCCTGGCGGCCGAATTTGGAGTTGTCGGTGACCAGGATCTGGGTGCGGCAGCTCTCGCGCAAGGCCTGTCGCGAGCTCGATTCCATGCGATCGAAATCAAGCAGCGTGCCGTCGGTGTCGACGCCGCCGACGCCATAAATGCCGAAGTCGGCGCGGAAGTTGCGAAACAGTTTGTCGGCGTCGTTGCCGAGGATTTCCGGATTCGGAAAGCGCAGCGTGCCGCCCGGGACGATGACCTGGTTGTTCTGGTTGGTCGACAGCGCCAGCGCCGCACGCAGGTTGTTGGTGATGACGGTGAGATGGTCATGTTTGGCCAGGGCCAGCGCGACTTGCTCGGGCGTGGTGCCGATGCCGATCAGCACGCTGCACGAATTCGGGATCAGTGCGGCGACGGCGGCGCCGATCTCGGCCTTCTGTTCGAGGTTGTTGATGCGGCGCATGTCGTAGGGCTGGTTGCGCGCCGACAGGATCAGTTCGGCGCCGCCGTGCCGGCGTCGCAGGATGTCGGCGTCGCACAGCGCATTGATGTCGCGCCGGATGGTCTGCGTGGTGACGGCGAAGTGCTCGGCCAGCGCTTCCATCGTCAGGAATCCGTGTTGTCGGAACAGCGCAATGATTTCGTTGTGGCGCAACGAGGCCGGCTTGAGGACGGGCTTGAGGGAGGGAGTAACTGCAGGCGTTGCCGACATGTTCACTTATCCATTCACTGGTTCATTTGAAAACGTGATGCATGTTATCGGCCGATTGTTACCGGATCGTGACGTTCATATGAACGTTATTCGGCTTTCATATAGTCGCAACGTCATGGCGATGTCATATATCGCGGGCATAGTTCGCTCCGCAATCCGGCTTCACCCTCATTCAACTTTTCTGAAAACCATTCATGAAAAAAACTGCTCTCGCCATGTCGCTGCCGCTGTGTTTCGCCGTCCTCTCTTTCGCCGCCGCTGCGCAAGCGCAAACGACCGATGCCTCATCGGGCGTCACCATCTACGGGATCATCAATCCCAGCCTGACCTATACCGACAAGGTCGCCAATGCCACCCCGGGCAATCCGACCGGCACCGGTTCGCGCCTGAGCATGGATACCGCCGTGGCGCAGGGTTCGCGCATCGGTTTCAAAGGCGTGGAAGATCTGGGCGGCGGACTGAAGGCGCTGTTCACGCTGGAGAACGGCTTCAACGCCGATACCGGAGCGCTGGCGCAAGGCGGCCTGTTCTTCGGCCGCACCGCCATCGTCGGTTTGTCGGGGAGCCTGGGAACCATCCATCTCGGCCGTCAGAAGGATTACATTGATGATCTTGCCCCCTACAACGGCGCGCTCGATTTCGGTAGCGTGGTCAACAATATCCATGCATTGAACCTCGACCGTACGCAGGGTTCGCGAGTCAACAACTCGGTGCGTTACAACTCGCCGGTGTTCGGCGGCGTGACACTGAGCGCGCTGTATGGTTTCGGCGAACAGGCCGGCTCGACCGGCGCCGGCCAGTCGTTCGGCATCGGCGGCAGCTACAACAACGGTCCGTTGTCGTTCGGCGCTGCATATTTCCAGAACAAGCTGACGGCCAACAACACCTTCACCGGTTCCAGCGACTCCGGCATTGCACCGGGCGCGGTCACCGGCAGCATCGCCAGCACCTCGCTGAAAACCTTCCTGGTCGGCGGCTCCTACAAGCTCGGCGACGTCCGCCTGTACGGTTCGTACTCACAGGTCAAGCAGCCGCTGGCCGTTGCGGCCGGAGCCGCAATGACCGGCTTCACCGGCGCGGCCGGTGCGGCATTCACCTTCGGCGGCGTCAACAACAGCAAGGTCGACCTGATCGACTTCGGTGTCAATTACAACGTCACCGCGACGACCCAGTTGCTGGCCAACTTCGTGACCACGCGTTCCAAGTTCGTCGGCGCCAGTAGCGACGGCAAGGCGACGCAGGTTTCATTGGGCGTGGATTACTTCCTGTCCAAGCGCACCGACCTGTATTTGTTCTACGCCAACATCCGTTCGTCGGACATGTTCAATCCGGGCCTGTACGTGGCGCCGGGCGGCAGCAACACGCAGAACGTCCTGACCGCCGGCATCCGCCACAAGTTCTGATCGCCTGAAGGAGAGTGCGCATGACAACTTCAATCAAGTCGGGCATCACGGCCGCGTTGCTGGGAATGGCGCTGACGGCTGGCGCCGATCCGCTGATCGCCGCGCATCGCGGCGGCACCGGCGACGGTCCGGAAAACACCATCCCGACCTTGCAGAATTCGCTGAAGCACGGCGCCGACATCCTGTGGATGACGGTGCAGGTCTCCAGCGACGGCGTGCCGGTGCTGTACCGTCCGGCCGACGTGGCCGCGCTGACCGACGGCAAGGGCGTGGTCAATACGCTCACCGCAGCACAGCTGACCGCGCTCAACGCCGGCTACATGTATGCGGTGACTGACGCCGCCGGCAACAAGAGCTATCCGTATCGCCAGCAACCGGTGCAAGTGCCGACGCTGCGGGAAGCTTTGCGCGCCGTGCCGGCAGCGACGCCTGTCGTCATCGACATGAAGCAGGTGCCGGCGGAGACGCTGGTCAATGCGGTCGCCAAAGTGATCGGTGAAGAAAACGCCTGGCAACGCGTGCGTTTCTATTCCACCGACGCCAACGTGATTGCGCTGATGGCGCAGCAGCCGAAGGCCCGGGTGTTCGAGTCGCGCGACGCCACCCGCGATCGGCTGGCGCGCATCGCCTTGAACGGCGGCGCCTGCGATGCGCCGCCCGCAGCGGGAACCTGGTCGGGCATCGAGCTGGAGCGCAAGGTCGCGGTGGTGGAGAAGTTCACGCTTGGCGAAGGCGTCTCCGAAGTCATCGCGCACTGGTGGACGCCGGCCGCGATGAAATGCTTCCGCAGCAATCCGGACACGCACGTGATGGTGTTCGGCGTTGACTCGGCGGCGGCTTATCGCAGCGCGCAGCAACTGGGCGTGGATGTGGTGATGACGGATTCGCCGGTGAAGATGAAAGCGTTGCGGGAGGAGAAGAAGTAATTCAGTTGATAGACCGCAAATGGAAAAAGCCCGCTCAGCGGGCTTTTTCTTTGGGCGGGACCGGAAGCGACGGTCGCCAGGAGCAGTTCTTCATCCGTAAATGCAGCCAATCACTATCAAGATCACCGTTGGCACTGCGAACATGCCCCTGCCGACCTGATTGGCTCCGTCACCATAGCGATAGGGACCGATGCCGGGGATATCCTTGTCGTGTTTGAATGCCAAAACAATCCAGAGCCCCCACATGCCGGGAAGTAGCCAGCCCGCAGCATAAAGAAATGAGCCGGCGAAGAAATGGATGCCAATTCTATAGAGCATCGCCAGGACAACTGCGATGCCTGCCAGATTGCAGATGAGATTCTTGATGCTTTTTTTATTCATTGTTTACTATGCGGGATGAGAAATGCGCTGCTTGCGTTAAAAGCGTAATTCCATCCGATGATCCGATCCTGCTTTTTTCAATGGGAGTATGTATGCAATCGTCTTCTCAAGCTTCAGGACAGTTTTTCGTCAGCGGCGATTTTACCGTGACCATCGGTCCGCCATCTGCTGTCGTTTCGGCAACGTCCGGGCCTGCCATCGGGCGTCACGTCCTCGTCAAACAATATCACGGACCATTGCAGGGCGACTCCCAGGGCGAAATGCTGACGGCCGGTCGGCCAGCGGAGGGCGAGGCAAGCTATGTCGCGATCGAGTCCGTGCAGGGAACGCTGGACGGGCGCACCGGCGGATTTGCATTGGCCCATTTCGGCCAGATGCATGCTGGCGGCGAGACGCTCAGCGTGAACGTGGTGCCGGGATCGGGGACGGGAGAACTGTCAGGCCTCATGGGAGAACTGAAAATCCAGCGAGAGTCCGGCAAGCACCGATATGCGTTCACCTACTGGTTTTCGTAAGCGGAGGATGCCATCCAATGTCGATTAAAATGCAGGCCTGACAGGAAACAACGCGTCCTTGAAAGCGCGCGCCTGGCTGACCTCACCACCTCACGACGCGACACATAGACGATGCACCCCACAGAGAAGCAGCAACAGGTCACGCCATCCTTCGGTACGATTACCGAGGAAGCGGTCGATCTCGCGCAAAAACATTTGCACGACATCCTCACCATGGCGATCGAACATGCGCCGCCGCGTGCTGCCGTGGTGGTAGCCGACACGCGTTGCGATCTTGCCGTTGCCTTGACGGAAGCCTATCGGCGTTGCCTGCCGACTGCGCGTTTCATCGATTTCGATGCAGTCGCTCCGGACGAGGTGCTAACCGTTTTTGCCGGTCTTGAGCCCGGCGATCTGGTGGTGCTGGTCCAATCCACCAACTTCCGCCTCGAGGCGTTCCGCCTGCGGGTCGAGCTGTTCAAACGTTCGCTCAAGGTGATCGAACATCCCCATCTGTCGCGCATGCCCGGGGCGCAGGCCGATTACTACATTGCATCGCTGGCCTATGACCCGGCGTATTACCGCGGCGTCGGCTACGCCCTGAAGGCGCGGATCGATCGCGCGCAGGGCGGGGTGGTCGACAGCGGCGGCGAGCGTCTGGTCTTTGCCGCACCGTTCGAACCGGCCAAGCTGAACATCGGCGACTACAGCGAGATGAACAACGTCGGCGGACAATTCCCCATTGGCGAAGTGTTTACCGAATCACAGGACCTGGAGGCGGTGAACGGACGCGTGCGCATTTTTGTTTTCGGCGACACCACATTCCGGGTGAACCGGCCGGAGCAACCGATCACCCTGGTGGTCGCCAAAGGCCGCGTGGTGGAGGCAATCGGCTCCACACCGGACTTCGATCAGGTGCTGGAGAAGATTCGCACCGATGAAGGAGAAGTCTGGCTGCGCGAGCTGGGCTTCGGCATGAACCGCGCGTTTTCACGGGAGCGCATGGTCGACGACATCGGCACCTACGAGCGCATGTGCGGCATCCATCTGTCGCTCGGCGCCAAGCACGGCGTCTACAGCAAGCCGAATATCCGACGCACGACCGCGCGCTATCACATTGACGTGTTTGCGGTGACGGAGGCGGTCTATCTCGATGATGAGCTGGTGTATCGGGATGGCGCCTGGTTGCCCGGCTGAGGCGAACCGGCTGTGACGGAATTGACCTTGAGCGGGACGCCAAGCGGTGCTGCGCCGGGGTGGCGGGACGTCTTGACCACACCGGCGCCGGCAAGTTACTCCGTCCGGTTTGACGGCCCGCTGCCCCTCTCGAGAAGCACGTCCGCAACCTCGTCCGGGAATTGGTAACGTCGCTCCCCGATCAGCAAGATGTCTTCTTCATCCGCATCCGGCCGCACCGCCGGCAACCCGCTGGCGAGCAAGGCACGGGCGCATCCGACCCAGTCACCGCCTTCGACCGGTCGGTTGAGGGAGGCCCAGGACAGGCTGCCACAGACGTTGTCGTTGAATCCGTGCAGCGTCCGCCAATCGGCGCCATTCTCGAGTAAAAAACGCGTGAGGTCGGCGTCGCCGCGGAAGACGGCCTGGTTAAGCGCCGAGCCGTCGATGTCGCCACCTCGCACTTCCAACGGCCAACCGCAGGACACCATGGCTTTTACCGCCTCCCTGCAACCTTGCGCCGCAAGTTCGGGCAGCGTGCGCAGCCTGGCCGGGTCCAATGCAGCGATCACGCCGGGATGACCGGCCTTGATCGAGCGTGCCGAGTCGACATCGCCCCGGGCGCAGGCGGCGACAAAAGCTTCCTCTGCGGCGACAGGGCGCTTGCTTGCATTCGCATGTCCCAACAGTCCGGCAACGTCGGGGCGTCCGAAACGAAGCGCCAGGGTGTACGCCGGTATGCCGTCAGGCGTGCAGGCGTCCACCGAGGCGCCGGCTGGCGCCGGCGTCGATCAGGGATTGAATGTGTTCGATCGAGCAGCGGCGGCGGATTGCCCAGAGCAGCGGTGCGCCCCATTCAGCGGTGGGCCCGCCTCCAGGCGGTTCGTTCGGATCGCCGCCGTGGGCGAGCAGGAGTTGCAACGCGCGAGGTTCCCGGAGGTCGAGCGCACGATAGATCGCGTTCGATCCGGCAATCTTGGCTCCGGCTTCCAGCAAGAGTCTGGTGCATTCGGGCGCTTCCAGCGAATGGTAAAGCGATTCGCCGTCGTTCGGATTCGCACCGGCATCAAGCAGGAGCCGGGTCAATTCGGGGTCACGGGCCTTGCCCGCAGCCCCGTAAAGTGCAGAAAATTGTTCGGTCTCGTCAGGGTGTTCCACCGATGCGGGATGCATCCGGTTGCCGATGGATTGATCAGGCGGCGCTCCGGCGTTCAGCAAGAAACTGACACACTTGTGCAGCCGCTCGCGGAAGCCGGGTTGGTTTGCCAGCGCGGAATGCGTCACCGCCACCAGCGGGGGCAGATACAGCGGACCACCCGCCCGGTGGACCCAGGCGGGGTCCCGTGCCGTGGCGCGGCGCAAGGCCGGTTCATCGCCCACGGCGCATGCAAGGTAGGGATCGTCGCCCGGCAGGGCAGGATTTTCTTCAAGCAGGCGGATTGCCACTGCGGGCCGGCTGGCGTTGTGGCCGCCTGCGACGTCGTTCGCGTAGAGCATTTGCAGCCAGTGTTGCAACGTCCGGCCCGGCGTATCTGCCAGTGCCTGGCGGGCAAGCACGAAGACTTGCAGATCGGCCCACGAGGGGAAACCGTATTCGCGCGCAAGGCATGATTGCGCATCGTGCAGACGCAGCGACTGCGCAAGCAGACCGTTGTCGTCCTTGTCACGGGCGGCAGGCAGGGATTCCCGAAATCGCCGCAAGGCCGCGTGATCGCCTTGGCGATAGCCGGCCAGCAACTCCTTGGCCTGTTTTTTCAAGTGCCCGATATCGGGTCGTGGGGGAATGCGTTTCATGGACACCTCCGTGCGTCAAATGCCGGAGACCCGCAACGTCGGCTGCACAAAAGGCGTGAATAGGAAGACAGACAAGTGGGTTCAACCCTTTCCGCGGGTCCGGAAGCGTCTTGCACGCGTTGCGGATTATAAGGTGAGAGTGTCTTCACGTCCAGATTCACGCCTTGCCGCCAGGCCATCGCGATGGAATTTTACACAATGACCGACATCTTTCTGTTATTTCATCAGGTCGGGGCATGCGAACGTTTGCGCAGTTGACCGTCCTCCGGATCCAATCTGACGGTACGCGTGATCAAGGATACGGGGCCGGTTGTCCCGGAAGCGTGCTCGCGGAAACCGCCTCAACTTTGGCATGATTTTTTGCAAGGGATTTTGCAGGCGAAAAAAAGCGGGAAGGGCGCAAGCCGCTTCCCGCTTTTTTATGCTTGAAAAATCAGGCTACCAGCGGCACCGCCAGTGATTTCTTGCGATACAGCACCAGCGTGGCGATCAGGCCGCAGACGGCGGCGAAGCTCATCCACAGGCCGGGCGCGGCCTTGTCGTGGGTGATTTCGATCAGGCCGGTGGCGATGGCGGGAGTGAAGCCGCCGAAGACCGCGGTGGCCAGGCTGTATGCCAGCGAGAAGCCGGCCGTGCGTACGTCGACGGGCATCACTTCGGTCAGCGCCACCACCATTGCGCCGTTGTAGCTGGCGTAGAGGAAGGACAGCCACAGTTCCACCACCAGCATCTTGCCGAAGGTGGCGTCGCCGACCAGCCAGGTCATGGCCGGGTAAGCGGTCAGGATGGTGAGTATGGTGAACACCAGCAACAGCGGACGACGACCGATGCGGTCCGACAGGGCGCCCATGACCGGCAGCCAGATGAAGTTGGAGATGCCGACGCAGAAGGTGACGATCAGCGCGCTTTCGGTGCTGAGCTTGAGCACGTTCTTGCCGAAGGTCGGGGTGTACACGGTGATCAGGTAGAACGATACGGTGGTCATCGACACCAGCATCATGCCGGCGATGACCAGCTTCCAGTTCTCCACCATGGAGCGGAAGATTTCATTCAGATTGGGCTTGCGTTTGCGCGCCAGGAATTCTTCGGTCTCCTGCAGCGAACGACGGATCACGAACAGCACCGGCACGATCATGCAGCCGATGAAGAACGGCACGCGCCAGCCCCAGTCGCCGACCTGGTCCTTGGTCAGCCAGATGTTGAGGCCGTAGCCGATGGCTGCCGCGAAGATGATCGCGACTTGCTGGCTGGCGGATTGCCAGCTGACGTAGAAACCCTTGCGGCCTGGCGTCGCCATTTCAGCGAGGTAGACCGACACGCCGCCGAGTTCGACGCCGGCCGAGAAACCTTGCAGCAGGCGACCGATCAGCACCAGCGCGGGGGCCAGCAAACCGATGGTGGCGTAGCCCGGCACGAAGGCGATCAGCACGGTGCCCAGCGCCATCAGCGCCAGCGTGACGATCAGGCCCTGGCGACGACCGACGCGGTCGACGTAGGCGCCGAGGATGATGGCGCCCAGCGGACGCATCAGGAAACCGGCGCCGAAGGTCATGAAGGTCAGCATCAGCGAGGCGAATTCGTCGCCGCTGGGGAAAAAGGCTTTCGAGATGTAGCTGGCGTAGAAGCCGAACAGGAAGAAGTCGAACATTTCCATGAAATTGCCGCTGGTGACGCGCAGGACGGTGGCGAATTTCGAGGACGAAGCTATCGTGGGAGAAGTCATATCATGTCTCTCTGTGTATGCCTGAATGGTCAGGACTCATTTATTTTCTGGGCAGTGCATCGACGCTGGAATTATTGTTGTTCGCCGACGCTGCGAGTCTATCCCAATCGTTTTGGGGATAGCTTTCTAATAGCTTTCAACTTTCGTTTATTTTGCTGACGAGAGCAAATAGGCTGACAATATGCTGACGATGCACTGTCGACGTTGGTGCATCGGCAAAAGAAAAACCGCCTGGACCCTTGCAGGCGCAGGCGGCGAAGAACACCGATACCACAAGGTGCCACAGGGAGGAACGCTTAGCTGGTCTTGGTGACCTTGCTCAGATGGCGCGGCTTGTCCGGGTCCATGCCGCGCGCCACCGAGAGTTGTGCGGCCATGACATAGAACGCCTGGATCGCCACGATCGGATCGAGGTCGGGCGTGACGGCAGTCGGCAGCGTGAGGTCGCGTTCTGCGATGTCTGCCGGGGCCGCCAGCAAGACCTTGGCGCCGCGCTGGCGGCCGCGCGTGGCGAACATCAGCAGGGGGTAGTCTTCATGGATGAGGGCCATCGGACCATGCTTGATTTCGGCGCCGCTGAATGCTTCGGCCTGGATGGCGGAGGTCTCCTTGAACTTGAGCGCCGCTTCCAGCGCCAGCGGAAATCCGATGCCGCGTCCGACCACCATGATGTTCCTGGCCGGTGCGAGTATCTCGACCGCCTTGGACCAGTCGCTGTCGGCGGCACGCTGCAGCGACTCGGGCAGGCTTTCCAATGCATGCAGGAAGCCGGCATCGTCTTGCCAGTGTCCGGCGAATAAGGCGCCAGCGACCAGGCTGGCGATGAAACTCTTGGTGGCGGCCACGCTGAGTTCGGCGCCGGCGTGCAATGGCAACGTCCATTCGGCGGTCTGCGCCAATGGCGATTCGGCGTCGTTGACGAGGGCCACGGTGGTGGCGCCGCCGTCGCGGAAGTAGCGGATCGGCTCGATCACGTCGGGACTTTGGCCCGACTGCGAAATCGCGATTGCCAGTGCGTCGCGGGCAATCAGCGGCGCCTTGTTGAGCGTCAGCAGCGACATCGGCAGCGAGGCCACGATATGGCCGAGGCGCACCATGGTGAGGTAGGCGCAATAGTTGGCGGCGTGGTCGGAACTGCCGCGCGCCACCGTGACGATGCCCGACGGCGGCGCGGTGCGCAGCCAGCGTCCCAGTTCGGCATAGCGGGCCTGGTCGCGGGCAAGCTGCTCGGCGACGTGACTGCCGGCCGAGCGAGCCTCCTTAAGCATGAGCGAGGTCAATCTTTTCTCCTTCTACGTAGACTTCTTTTAATCTGAACTGGCGATCGAACACCAGGATGTCGGCAAAGCAGCCGGGCTTGAGGCGGCCGCGTTCCTTGACGCCGAGGTAGTCGGCCGGATAGGTCGAGGTGCGCAGCGAGGCTTCGGAAATATCCAGCCCCATGGCGATCAGGTTGCGCAGCGCCTGATCCATGGTCAGCGTGCTGCCGGCCAGGGTGCCGTCGGCGTCTGTTCATCAGCCACGACCTCAATGTGGTGCGTTTCATCTC
>NZ_AJHH01000282.1 GCF_000256565.1 Herbaspirillum lusitanum P6-12
CTGTTCATCAGCCACGACCTCAATGTGGTGCGTTTCATCTCCGACCGCGTGCTGGTGATGTATCTCGGCCAGGTGGTGGAAATCGGTTCATCGGACCAGGTGTTCGACCAGCCCAGGCATCCCTACACGCGCGCCTTGCTGAAATCGATGCCCAGCATGGATCCCTTGCAACGCACGATGGAGGCGCCGCTGGCGGGCGACCCGCCCAATCCGATCAACCCGCCCAGCGGTTGCCGCTTCCACACGCGCTGCGCCTATGCCCGGCCGGTGTGCGGCCAACGCGCACCGGTGTTCACCAGCGATGAAAGTAGCGGCGGCGGTCACGGCGTCGCCTGCCTGCGTTACGAAGCCGACACCGCATCCCTGTTTTCGACCGCCGACGAGGTGAGCCATGCATGACATGATTAGCTTGCGCGATCTGCAGGTGCAGTTCTTCGCGCCGAAGAAACTGATCCGCGCCGTCAACGGCGTCAACCTCACCGTCGGCCAGGGTGAAGTGGTGGCCCTGATCGGCGAATCCGGCTCGGGCAAGAGCGCGTTCTCGATGCTGATGCTGGTGT
>NZ_AJHH01000283.1 GCF_000256565.1 Herbaspirillum lusitanum P6-12
ATACGGCGCGGCGCGCGCGTTCTCGATGCTGATGCTGGTGTTCGGCCTGGCGCCGATCCTGGCGCCTTTCATCGGCGGATTGCTGCTGACTTTTTCGACCTGGCGCGCGATCTTCGCGACGCTGACGGTGTTCGGCGTCATCTGCCTGATCTTTACCCACCGCGTGATGGAAGAGACGCGCGACCAGGCGCATGTGGTGCCGCTGCATCTCGGGCGTGTGCTGCGTCAATACCTCGGCCTGTTGCGCCATCGGCAGTTCATGGCGTATGTCTTGTGCGGCGGCCTGATCCAGGCTGGGCTGTTCGCCTATATTTCCGGCGGCCCGTTCGTGCTGATCGAACTGCATGGCATCAAGCCGCAGAATTTCGGCTTCGTGTTCGGCGCCAACGCCATCGGCCTGATCGCCTGTTCGCAGATCAACGCGCGCCTGGTCATCAAGCGCAGCGCCGACCGCGTGCTCGGCAAGATCATCTGGATCCCGGCCATCCTGACCACCATCGTGGCGGTGCTGGTCGCCTGTGGTTATGAAAGCCTGCCGCTGTTGCTGATCGGCTTCTTCGGTTTCCTGTCGTGTCACGGTTTTGTCGGTCCCAACGCCTCGGCCATCGCACTCGCACAACAAGGCAAGCAAGCCGGCACCGCGGCCGCGCTGATGGGCACGTTGCAGTTCGGCATCGGCATGCTGTCGGGGGTGATCATGGGCGTGTGGCACGACGGCACCGCCTTGCCCCTGACGACGCTGATGGCGGTGTGCGGCATTGCCGCGCTGCTGTTGTATCGCTACGTTGCGCGCCATACGATGCAGGCGCCGCGTCCAGCCTGATTCTTCTCTTCTCCCGTTTCCACCGGTGACGATGCAAGTTGACTGATCGTCACTGGGCGCTGAAAACTGCGCCCGGTCGTGCAGAGGCCGTGCTCTCATTTTCGGTTTCAGAGATGTGCACGCTTAACGCACATTTTCACTGCACGCGCCTGCATGAAATTCGTGCAGCGGTTTGTTTCAGCGCATTGTTCAGGCCAACGCCCGCGCCTGAAAACCTACCCGCAATCTCCTCCGCAATCACCGCCGCCGCTGCGTAATCGTCGTTTTGGCGAACAGGTGGCATGTCAATTGCTATATCGCCTCTTGCGGTCTGACCAGTCAGACCAAAAAGGGGAAACCGATGAGCATGCCCAATATCGCGGCACAAACTTTGCAGCGCCAGATCCTGTCCGGGACATACAAGACCGGACAAATGCTGCCGGGCCAGCGCGATCTCGCCGAGTCGCTCGGCATCAGCCGCGCGTCGCTGCGCGAAGCGCTGTCGATGCTGGAAGCGCTCGGCTTCATCCGCGCCATGCCCGGCAAAGGCACGCTGGTCACCTCGGGCCGCAGCAGTGCCGCCAGTACGCCTGCACGCAGCGGAGCGGCGCTGCCTTCATCGGCGGAGCTGCAATCAACCTTCCAGCTGCGCTACGTGTTCGAACCGGCTGCCGCCGCGCTGGCCGCACGCGTCATCAATGCCCACACCACGCCGCGCCTGTGGGGCGTGCAGGCCCGTTTTGAAGACGCGCTGAAAAACGTCGACCTGGTCAGCGCCTCGCAGGCCGATCTCGAATTCCACCAACTGATCGCGGAGCTGTCCGGCAACGGCGGGCTGATGCAAGTGGTGCGCGATTTTGAAACGCGCATCAGCCACAGCCAGCGCTTGCCGTTTGCCGATCACTCGCGCATCTGGGAAACGGCCGAAGAACATCGCGCCATCGCCGCCGCCATTTCCGCCGGCGACCGGCTTCCGCGGGCGGACTT
>NZ_AJHH01000284.1 GCF_000256565.1 Herbaspirillum lusitanum P6-12
CGCGCGCGCCGGCATCGAGTTTCTCCAACCCTGATCAAGCGTTTTTTTCACGACCTCAAGCCCGTAAGCATCACCCTTCGCCGTCCTCAACAACAAAAGGAAGCATCGACATGAAACTGACCAAACCAAGCGCAATCACTCTGGCCTGTACGCTGGCTTTCGGCTTGCTCACCTCGGTCGGCGTGCACGCTGAAAAAGTGCTGCGCATCGCCATGACCGCAGGCGACATTCCGCGCACCCTGGGCCAGCCCGACCAGGGCTTCGAAGGCAATCGTTTCACCGGCATTCCGATGTACGACAGCCTGACGCAATGGGATCTGTCCAAGGCCGACAAGGCCAGCGAAGTGATTCCCGACCTGGCCGTGTCCTGGGCGGTCGACGCCAAGGACAAGACCAAATGGATCTTCAAGCTGCGCCCCGGCGTCAAGTTCCATGACGGCTCCGCCTTCAACGCCGACGCGGTGGTGTGGAACGTCGCCAAGGTGCTCGACAAGGACGCGCCCAACTTCGATCCCAGCCAGGTCGGCGTGACCGCATCGCGCATGCCGACGCTGCGCACTGCCAAGAAGATCGATGACCTCACCGTCGAGCTGACCACCTCCGAACCGGACTCTTTCCTGCCGATCAACCTGACCAACCTGTTCATGGCCTCGCCGCTGCAGTGGGCCAAGAAGCTGGCCGCCGTGCCGGGTTCGGTGACCGACAAGGCCGAGCGCGCCAAGCAAGCCTGGGCTGCATTTGCCGCCGATGCCTCCGGTACCGGTCCGTTCAAGATGACCAAGTTCGTGCCGCGCGAGCGTCTGGAACTGGCCAGGAATCCGGAATACTGGGACGCCAAACGCCGCCCGCAAATCGACAAGGTGGTGATGCTGCCGCTGCCGGAAGCCAACTCGCGCACCGCCGCCTTGCTGTCCGGCCAGGTCGACTGGATCGAATATCTAGTGTTGCTGGAATATATAACCCTGGA
>NZ_AJHH01000285.1 GCF_000256565.1 Herbaspirillum lusitanum P6-12
CGCCGGATGCGCTCGACACCATCAAGGCGCGCGGTTTCAAGGTTTACTCCAATCCGCAACCGCACGTGTGGCCGTGGCAACTGTCCTTCGCGCCCGGTTCACCATGGCTGGACAAGCGCGTGCGCTACGCCGCCAACCTCTGCGTGAATCGTCCGGCCATGAAGCAATTGCTGGGCGGCCTCATGGGCGAAGCCACCGGTACCGTCGAGCCGGGCCATCCATGGCGCGGCAACCCGAGCTTCCACATCAAGTACGACCCGGACGGCGCGCGCAAGCTGATGACCGAGGCCGGTTATTCGGCCGCCAAGCCGCTCAAGGTGAAGGTGCAGATTTCGGCCTCCGGTTCCGGCCAGATGCAGCCGTTGCCGATGAATGAATTCATGCAGCAAAACCTGAAGGCCTGCTTCATCGACGTGCAGTTCGACGTGATCGAGTGGAACACGCTGTACACCAACTGGCGCATCGGCGCCAAGGATCCGAGCGCGCACGGTTCGGACGCGGTCAACATCAGCTTCGCGGCGATGGATCCGTTCTTCGCGATGGTGCGCTTCGTCAGCAGCAAGGCGGCGCCGCATC
>NZ_AJHH01000286.1 GCF_000256565.1 Herbaspirillum lusitanum P6-12
AAATTGGGTGTCGAACAACTGGGGCTTCTACAGCAACCCTGAAGTCGACGCCATCATCGCCAAGGCGCGCACCACTTTCGACGCCAGGCAGCGCGATGCCTTGCTGGCCCAGTTGCACGCCAAGATCGTCGACGAAGCGCCGTTCGTCTGGGTGGCGCACGACACCGGTCCGCGCGCCATCTCGGCCAAGGTCAAGGGCGTAGTGCAGCCGCAAAGCTGGTTCATCGACATCGCCACAATGACGATGGATTAAATCGGCATCGATGCATTGACGTTGTGAACATTGCTGCCGGTATTGCGAGGGTAATGCCGGCGGCAAGAATGACTTACTGAAGATACCCATGATTTCCTATCTGATCCGCCGCGTACTGTATGCCATGCCCATCATGCTGGGTGTCGCGTTCCTGTGCTTCATGCTGGTCCACATCGCACCGGGCGATCCGCTGGTGGCGATCCTGCCGCCGGATGCGTCCGTCGATTTGCAGAAGCAACTGATGGAGCTCTACGGTTTCAATCGCAGTTATCCCGAACAATTTTTCAGCTGGGTCTGGCGTGCCATGCACGGCGACCTCGGCAGCTCCATCGCCACCGGACGACCGGTCGCGCAAGAAGTCTTCAAGGCGGTCGGCAACACCTTCATGATCGCCGCACTGGCGACGCTGATCGGTTTCTTCTTCGGCTCGCTGTTTGGCTTCGTCGCCGGCTATTTCCGCAACTCCTGGGTCGACAAGATCGCCTCCTTCATTTCCGTGGTCGGCGTCAGCGTGCCGCATTACTGGCTCGGCATGGTGCTGGTGGTGGCCGACATCCTGTCGCAGGAATTCGTGATCGGCCTCAAGGCGCGCGGCCTCGGCGAGTTCGGCGTGTTCCGCCACGTGGTCAAGAACTGCGCACCGACCGCGATGGCGGTGATGGGCCTGCAGCTCGGCTATCTGCTGGGCGGCTCGATCCTGATCGAGACGGTGTTCTCCTGGCCCGGCACCGGCTTCCTGCTGAACCAGGCGATCTTCCAGCGCGACCTGCCGCTGCTGCAAGGCACGATCCTGGTGCTGGCCTTGTTCTTCGTGTCGCTGAACCTGTTGGTCGACATCCTGCAAACCGTGTTCGATCCACGCATAGAAAGGGCATGATCATGTCGACCCTGCAAGCGACTGCTGCAACTCCCGTCTCCGCCTTGCCTTTGCCTGCGTTCAAACGCTCACGCGGCCATTGGGCCAACGTCGCCGCGCGCATCGTGCGCAATCCGCTGGCGATGATTGCCGCCGTCATCCTGCTGGCGCTGATCGGCATTGCCGTGTTCGCGCCGTGGATCATGCCGGCCGATCCCTTCGCCACGTCGATGTTCACGCGCCTCAAACCGATCGGCACGCCCGGCCATCTGTTCGGCACCGACGAGCTCGGCCGCGATCTGTTGTCGCGCCTGATGCTGGGCGGACGCCTGTCGCTGTTCATGGGCATCACGCCGGTGCTGACGGCCTTCGTCATCGGCAGCGGCATCGGCATCCTCGCCGGGTATGCCGGCGGCTTCATCAACACTGCCATCATGCGCACCATCGACGTGCTGTATGCGTTCCCGTCGGTGCTGCTGGCGATTGCCTTGTCGGGTGCGCTCGGCGCCGGCATCGTCAACGCGCTGACCTCGCTGACCATCGTCTTCATTCCGCAGATTGCGCGCATTGCCGAAAGCGTCACCACGCAGGTGCGCCGCAGCGACTACGTGGATGCGGCGCGGGCGTCGGGGGCGGGCGCCTTCACCATCGTGCGCGCCCACGTATTGGGCAACGTGCTCGGGCCGATCTTCGTGTATTCGACCAGCCTGATTTCGGTGTCGATGATCCTGGCCTCGGGTTTGTCCTTCCTCGGTCTCGGCGTCAAGCCGCCCGAGCCGGAATGGGGCCTGATGCTCAATACGCTGCGCACGGCGATCTATACGCAACCCTGGGTGGCGGCATTGCCGGGCGCGTTCATTTTC
>NZ_AJHH01000287.1 GCF_000256565.1 Herbaspirillum lusitanum P6-12
CGGCTGCGGCAAATCGACCACGGCCCGCGTGCTGATGCAACTGATCAACCAGGACAGCGGCGAACTGGTGTTCGACGGCGAGACGGTCGGCTCGCGCGCCTTGCCGCTGCGGCAGTTCCGCCGGCAGGCGCAGATGGTGTTCCAGGACAGCTACTCCTCGCTCAACCCGCGCATGACGATCGAGGATTCAATTGCTTTTGCTCCCACTGTGCACGGCTTGCCCTCGCGTGAAGCGATCACGCGTGCACGCGACTTGCTGGCGCGCGTGGGATTGCAACCTGAGCGTTTCGCCGGCCGCTATCCGCATGAACTGTCCGGCGGCCAGCGCCAGCGCGTCAAT
>NZ_AJHH01000288.1 GCF_000256565.1 Herbaspirillum lusitanum P6-12
GCCGGCCATGCCCGGTTCGCGGTGGTGGAAACCGCTCATGGCGTTGAAAAGATGCGTGAAGCCGGCGGCGCCGTTCTTCAGTGCGGCCACGCCATCTTCGTAAGTACCCAGCGTATGGCCGATCTGCACCAGCATGCCGCCGGTGGTCAGGATGCGCACCAGCTCCAGGTGGCCGTCGACTTCGGGCGCAATGGTGATCAGCTTGATCGGCGCGAAGCTGGCCAGCCAGTCGACCTGTTCCAGTGTGGCTTCGATGGCGAAGTCGGGTTGCGCGCCGAGCTTGCCGGGATTGATGTACGGACCTTCGAGATGCACGCCGAGGATGCGCGCGCGGCCGCTGCCTGGTTCGCGCCTGCGGCTGGCGCTGCCGATGGCCTTGAGTGCGGCTTCCAGCTCGTCCAGCGGCGCGGTCATGGTGGTGGCGAGCAGGCTGGTGGTGCCGTAGCGCGCATGCAGGCGCGCGATGACGTCGATGGCGTCGCCGCCTTCCATCACATCCTTGCCGCCGCCGCCGTGCACATGCAGGTCGATGAAGCCGGGCAGGACGTAGTCGCCGTTGTTGGCGTGCGGCGTGCCGTCGGCCGGTTCGAACTCCAGCGGCGAGCCGTCGATGTTGCAGATCAGGTCGCCGAAACTGATGGCGCCGTCGATCCAGCCGTGGGGCGTGAGGACGTTGCCGCGGACCTGGGTGATGGAAGAGGAAGAGGAGGAAGAGGAGGACATGGGCTTATCTCCGTTTTCAAATAGTCAGACTTGACGATAAGGCGCGGCGCGCCAGCAGCAAGGCGCCGTCGGCCGCATCGGCCAGGGGGG
>NZ_AJHH01000289.1 GCF_000256565.1 Herbaspirillum lusitanum P6-12
ATGCGCGAAGGCGCTTTGCAGCGTGCTCAGGATCGCGTTCCAGGCAGCCGGCGCACCGTTGCGCAGGGCGGATCCGGGACCGGTCGCTTCGGCCAGCACGGCGCCGTCGAGGTCGGTCACCCGCACCAGGGTCTTGGTGCCGCCGCCGTCCACGCCGATCAGGTAGTCGCAGGAAGTTTCCATGCCGGTCTCAATGCTGGCGCGACGACACCAGGTTGCCCGGCTTGAGGCGGCGCAACGCATTGCCGTCGGCGTCGAACACGTGGAAGGCGTTGCTGTTGGCGGACAAGACAATCTCTTCGCCGATGTCGACGTTGCGGTTGCCGTCGCCGCGCACCACGATGTCCTGTCCGCCGGACAGCGTGACGTAGATGAAGTTGGCTTCGCCCAGATGTTCGACCAGGTTGACCTTGCCGCCGAACTGTTCGGAGCCGGCGCTGTTTTCGTGGATATGCTCGGCACGCAGGCCGAGCGTGAGCTTGTCGCCGACCTTGGCATTGCCCGGCACGACGTCGACGCGCACTTTGCGTCCGCCTGTCACGGCGACTTCCAGGGCGTCTTCGGCCACGGCCGTGACCAGGCCCGGCAGGAAGTTCATCTTCGGCGAGCCGATGAAGCCGGCCACGAACAGGTTCTGCGGATGCTGGTACAGCTCCAGCGGCGTGCCGGCCTGCTGGATGTGGCCGTCGTGCATGACCACGATCTTGTCGCCCAGCGTCATCGCCTCGACCTGATCGTGCGTGACGTAGACGATGGTGGCGGCCAGTTGCTTGTGCAGCTTGGCGATCTCCAGCCGGGTCTGCACGCGCAGGGCGGCGTCGAGATTGGACAACGGCTCGTCGAACAGGAACAGGCGCGGCTTGCGCACGATGGCGCGGCCGATGGCGACGCGCTGGCGCTGGCCGCCGGACAGCTCGCGCGGCAGGCGTTCGAGCAGGTGGTCGATCTTGAGGATGCCGGCGGCGTGGCGGATGCGCTCGTCGATGTCGGCCTTGTTGCTGCCGGCGATCTTGAGGCCGAAGGCCATGTTCTTGTACACGTTCATGTGCGGGTACAGCGCATAACTCTGAAACACCATGGCGATGCCGCGCTTGGCCGGCGGCAGGTGGTTGACGACGTCGCCGCCGATGGCCAGCTCGCCGCCGCTGATGTCTTCGAGGCCGCACAGCATGCGCAGCAAGGTCGACTTGCCGCAGCCGGAGGGGCCGACCAGTACGCAGAATTCGCCGTCGCGAATGTCGAGGTTGAGGCCGGCCAGCACGTTCTGCTTGCCGTCGTAGGATTTCTTCAAGTCTTTGATGCTTACGTTTGCCATGATTTTTACCTTGAATGGGTTACTTCACTGCGCCGGAAGTCAGGCCGCGGATCAGCTGGCGCGAGAACAGCGTGTACAGGATCAGGATCGGGATGACCGCCATCGACAGCGCCGCCAGCACTGAATTCCAGTCGGTGGCGTACTGGCCGATGAATTGCTGTACGCCCAGCGTCACGGTCTTGGTCTGGTCGCCCGGCGCCAGGATCAGCGGGAACCACAGGTCGTTCCACGCCGGGATCATGGTGAACACCGCAACCGTGGCGATGGCGGGGCGGATCAGCGGCAGGATGATCTGGAAGAAGATCTTGAACTCGCCGACGCCGTCGCAGCGTGCAGCGTCTTTCAATTCCGTCGGGATCTGGCGGATGAATTCGGACAGGATCATCACCGCCAGCGGCAGGCCTTGCGCGGTGTAGACCAGGATCAGCGCGGTGCGGGTATTGATCAGGTCGAGCGCCACCACCAGTTGCAGGATGGATACGGTGCCGAGCCGGATCGGGATCATGATGCCGATCGCCATGAACAGCGTCATGAGGCGGTTGCCGCGGAATTTGTATTCCGACAGCGCCCAGCCTGCCATGGCGCCGAACAGCACGATCAGCACCAGCGAGCCTATCGTCACCACCAGGCTGTTGCCGAAGTAGAGCAGGAAGTTGGTGTTCGACAGCACCTTGTGAAAGCCGATCAGCGAGAAGCTGTCAACCGTCGGCAAGGCCATCGGGTTGTCGAAAATCGCCTGGCGCGACTTGACCGAGTTGATCAGGATCAGCGCAATCGGGAACAGCGCGATCACCGCATACAGGCACAGCACGATGTGCACCCAGATGTGGCCGGCCGGACCGAAGCTGCGCTGGATCAGCGACGGGCCGCGCGCGCTGCCGATTCGGTCATGCGTCGCCGGTGCGATGGTGGAAGAAGCTGAAGTCATCGCGATTCCTTAAAGCTCGTAACGGGTCAGCTTGCGCTGCACCAGGTAAAAATAGGCGCCGACGCCGGCCAGGATCACCAGGAACATCAGCGTCGCCACCGCCGCGCCCATGGTCGGACTGCCGACCTGGGCCTGATAGCCGAAGAAGGTGCGGTAGAAGAAAGTACCCAGCAGGTCGCTTGAATAGTTCGGCCCCGCCAGCGCGCCCTTGACCGAATAGATCAGGTCGAAGGCGTTGAAGTTGGCGACGAAGGTCAGGATCGTGACCAGTCCCAGCGTCGGCCAGATCAGCGGCAGCTTGATTTGCCAGAAGATGCGCAAGGCGCTGGCGCCTTCCGCGTGGGCGGCTTCCAGCACTTCTTCCGGCACCGCCAGCAGCGCGGCGTAGATCAGCATCATCGGGATGCCGATGTATTGCCATACCGAGATCAGCGACAGCGTGAACAGCGCAGTGGATTCCTGCCCGAGGAAGGGCGCGAAATAGTCCCCCAGGCCGACCAGCGTCATGAGCTTTTCACCGACGCCCCATAAGGGCGAAATGATCAGTTGCCAGATGAAGCCGATGATCACCACCGACAGCAAGGTCGGCAGGAAAATCAGAGTGCGGTAAGTGCGGGCGCCGCGCAGGCCCTTGAGGCTGAACAGAGTGGCCAGCAGCAGGCCGATCGGGTTTTGCAGCAGCATGTGGATGCAGAAGAACTTGACGTTGTTCCACATCGCGTTCCAGAAGGCGGTCGACCAGTCGCTGTCGAACAGGATGGTGCGGTAATTGTCGAGACCGACGAAGCTGTGCACGCCGGCGTCGTTGCTGGTGTAGAAGCCCAGGCGCAGCGTGTCGAGCAGAGGCAGCGCACTGAACATGGAATAGATGATGACCGCCGGCGCCAGGAAA
Organism: Herbaspirillum lusitanum P6-12; assembly: GCF_000256565.1. Taxonomy (GTDB): domain Bacteria; phylum Pseudomonadota; class Gammaproteobacteria; order Burkholderiales; family Burkholderiaceae_D; genus Herbaspirillum; species Herbaspirillum lusitanum. The sequence goes on from NZ_AJHH01000289.1 coordinate 3,136, forward strand.
GCGACGATGTGCCAGGGACGAGCTGTTTTCACTGTGACTCCGAAAGTGAAGACTGGAAAAACCTGGGTGCATGGGCAGTCAGGCACCGGCGCAGACGGTTCTGCGCCGGTGTTGCTGCAATGCCTGTTGTTTCTATTGTTATTTCTATTATTTTTTTATTGTTGCGGCTTGTACCACTTGGCAAATCCGGTCTGGATCTTGGTCGCCGCATCCTTCGGCGTCATCTTGCCGTTCAGGACTTGCGCGTTGACGTTCCACATTTCGTTTTCCATGCTCGGCGTGCCGCGGTTCAGGATCTGCGAGTTGACGCGGATGGTCGACGAGCAGGACTTGCGCCAGTCGATCATCTGCTTGGCGATCGGATCCTTGACCGAGATCAGGTGGTTCGACAGCGAGAAGAAGCCGGTGACCTTGTTGGTGTAGATGTCGGCGAACTCCTGCGAACCCAGCCATGCCAGGAACTTGTAGGCGTCTTCCTTGTTCCTGGATTTCTTGTTCACGCCCATGCCGATGTCGTTGTGGTCGGAGATGTAGCAAGCGTCGCCGGCCTTCGGCACCGGAGGAGGGAACACGCCCAGTTCCAGCTTGCTGCTGGCGTTGGCGTTGAAGTAGGCGATATCCCACGAACCGGCTGCATACACCGCGCCCTGGCCCAGTGCGAACATGTTCTGGCTGTCGCCGTAGGTCTGCGCGGATGCACCCTTGGACAGATACTTGCCGAGCTTGGCTTCATATTCCCAGACGTTCAGGAATTGCGGATCGGTGAACTTGGCCTTGCCGGCGATGAGCGCCTTGCGGCCGGCTTCGCCCTTCCAGTAGTTGGGGCCGACGCCGGTGAACAGCACCTGGTGCGCTTCCCATTGATCGGCGGTGCCCAGCACCAGCGGCGTGTACTTGCCGCCGGCCTTGACGGTCTCGAGCAGCTTGAGGAATTCGGCTTCGGTCTTCGGCGGCTGCAGGTTCAGCTCCTTGAAGATCTTCTGGTTGTACAGGAAGCCGTGCATCACCGAGGCGATCGGCATGCAGAAAGTATCCTTGCCGTCATCGCTCTGCCACGCGACCTTGGCGGAGGCGGGGAAGGACTCCATGCCGGCCTTGCCGTCGAGTTTTTCCAGGTGGCCCTTGTTGTACAGCGAGAGCGACACGTCGAACGGGCGGCAGGCGACCAGGTCGCCGGCAGTGCCGCCGGCCAGGCGTGCGGTCAGGGTGGAGTCGTATTCGGTCGGCGCAGTCGGCGAGAACTTGACGGTGACGCCGGGGTTCTTCTTCTGGAAGGCCGGGATCAGGACGTTCTCCCACAGCGCCAGGTCGTCGACGCGCCAGCTTTCGATGGTCAAGGTGCCGGCTTGCGCGTTGCCGCCTGCCAGCGCGAGCAGGACGGCGCTGCTGAGGGTGGCGAGGGCGAGGGCTTTTTTAACGGTTTGCATCAAAGGTCTCCTGGTTTTTTTACATTGATGAAGGCCGCTCTGAGCTTCCGAAAAAATCCGCAATTGCAGAGCCAGCGGCGCGACAGTAGCACCGGAGAATGTGTGATGCGAGCGTTTGGGAATACGTCTGGGGAAAATCGCTAAGTTATTGTTTTTGCTTGGAATTTCTTGAATCGGCGATGCGAGCGGATTACATATATTTACAGAGAATTCACGCCGTGCCCGGTTGCCCCAGGCGCAGCGTGTCGAGCAGAGGCAGCGCACTGAACATGGAATAGATGATGACCGCCGGCGCCAGGAAAGCGACGATGTGCCAGGGACGAGCTGTTTTCACTGTGACTCCGAAAGTGAAGACTGGAAAAACCTGGGTGCATGGCGCTGCAAGGTGGATTGGCGCCGGAACAGGAAACTAAATAAAACATTACATTTCTTTACAAAACCTGAATCCAATTAATGTTCTTATCGCGGTGGAGCGCGGACTTACGCTATAGTCACACGCGCTTTGGAGACGGCAAAAAAAACTCGGAATGATAAAAATGACAAGGCCCGCATTGACGAGACACCGGGAGAGGACGCTGCGCGCCGCAACGGCATCGGCGCGGGCAAGGTGCTCAAGAGCATGGTGCTGGCCGGCCATGCGCCCGAAGTCACGCAACTCAACGGCGTCATCTTCGGTGAATGGGCCGATCTGGGGCTGCTGCTTGAACTCGACAACGTCGCTGCGCAGGGCAACTGGCAAAAGCTGCTGTTTCCGACCGTGTGGTCGCTGCTGAACAATCACGGCCACGTCGTCGCGGCGCCGCTCGGCATACATCGCATCAACAATCTCTATTACAACGTCGCGGTGTTCAACCGCCTCGGTCTGAGCGTGCCGCGCAGCTGGGAGGAGTTCGACAAGGTAGCCGCCAAATTGAAGCAGGCCGGCATCGTCCCGCTGGCGCAGAGCGGCGAATCGTGGCAGGTGGCGACGCTGTTTGAAACGCTGGTGCTGTCCGAAGGCGGCCCGGCGTATTACCGCCAGTTGTTTGTCGACCTCAGTCCGCGCGCATTCGCCGACGCACGCCTGTTGCGGGCACTGAAACGCCTGCGCGTGTTGAAGCAGGTCATGCAGTTGCCGGTGAAGGAGCGGTCGTGGACGGAAGTGGCGCGCCAGCTGGTCGACGGCGAGGCGGGTATGTTCATCATGGGCGACTGGGCCAAAGGCGATTTCAACGCCTGGGGCTTGAGCGCCGACCATCAATTCGGCTGCGCCGCCGTGCCGGGCACTGCCGACTATCATCTGTACAGCATCGATACGCTGGCGATGTTCGCCGACGACTACTCGCACCAGCCGGCGCAGGAAGTGCTGGCGCAGATCGCGATGTCGCCGGCGGTGCAATCCGACTACAATAAATTCAAGGGCGCGATCCCGGTCTGGCGTTCGCCGGACACCAGCAAGATGGATGGCTGCTCGCAGAATTCCTGGCGCGTGTTCAGCAAGGGCTCGGCCTACCTCGCGCCCAGCCTGGTGCATCGCATGGCCACCGACGAAACCACCAAGGACGCCATCGTGGCCGAGCTGCGGCGTTTCTTCGTGGATGACCAGATCAGCGAAGCCGAGGCGCAGCGACGGCTTGCATCGATCGCCAGGGCGCTTTCGCGAACCGGAAAAGTGGAGTAAAGACTACCGTAATGACGCGCAAAATCCTTATCGTCGACGACGACCAGAAAACCCGGACTCTCCTCAAGACTTACCTTGAGAAGAACCAGTACGAAGTGCGTCTGGCGCATAACGGCGAAGCCTTTCTCGCCGAGTTCCAGCGCTACGCCGACGAGCTGTCGCTGGTGATCCTCGACGTCATGCTGCCGGACACCGACGGCTTTGCATTGTGCAAGATCGTGCGGCGTAAATCGAATGTGCCGATCATCATGCTCACCGCCAGTTCGGATGAAACCGATCGCGTGGTCGGACTCGAGCTGGGGGCGGACGACTACATCGCCAAGCCGTACAGCCCGCGCGAACTGCTGGCGCGCATCAAGGCCATCCATCGCCGCACCGGCATCGACAATGCCGCCGCACCGCGCTTTTATCGCTTCGTCGGTTTCACGCTGGACACGGTGGAGCGCACCTTGCTCGACAGTGCAGGGCAGGTGGTCGCGCTGACCGGGATGGATTATCAATTGTTGAAGTACTTCGTCGAACATCCGGGCGACGTGCTGGATCGCAACGTGCTCAGCGAAGAAACCCGGGGTCGCGACGCCGGGCCGCTGGATCGTTCGCTCGACGTGCAGATCAGCAAACTGCGCCTGCGCCTCAGCGACGACGGCAAGCAGCCGCATCTGATCAAGACGGTGCGCGGCGCGGGTTACGTATTCTCGGCCGACGTCACGGCGGCGTCGGCCTGATCATGTCGGGATTGCCGCCGACCCTGGCATGGCGCAGCCGTTCCTCGGCGGCGGTCACGCGCGTGCTCGACCGTGTGCTGCCGAACTCGCTGCTGGGACGCTTGTCGGTGGTAATGATTTTCGGCGTGCTGGTGACGCAACTGGCAGGCGGCTTGATCTGGGCCGCGCAACTGCGCACCAAATCCGAGGCCGAGACGCGCGTGGCGGCGCAGCACCTGGCGCACAGCGCATCCGGTGCGATCCGCTATTTCATGACGCTGCCCGCAAATTACCGGCCGATCATGATCCAGCAGCTGCGCGAAATGGGCGGCACGCGTTTCTTCATCAATGCCAACAGTGCGCTGGTGCCGATTCCACCGATTGCGCCCAATTCGCTGGCCGACATCGCCACCGAAGCGGCGGCGGAAACGCTGAAATCCGACCTGGCCTTCTTGCCCGAATTCCACCTGAGCTTCGCCTGGCCCGACAACCTGCCGGTGTCCGACGACGGGCTCAAGATCGGCGACCTGCCCGACAGCTGGGTGCAGCACATCCTGCTGATCAAGCCAAACCCGGCGCCGGTGCTGGTGATCCAGACCCAGATCGAGTCCGGCAAGTGGCTGTACCTGGCGGCGCTGATGCCCAATCCGTATTTCCTCGACAGCAGCAATCCCTTGTCGCTGGACCGCGTGGTCTTGCAAGGGTTGTCGCTGGCGGCGATCTTGCTGCTGACGATTCTGGTGGTGCGCTGGACCACGCGGCCGCTGGCGGCGCTGTCGGATGCCGCCGAAGCCTTCGGCAAGGGCGAGACCGTGCCGGAGTTGCCCGAGACCGGCAGCCGTGAATTCGTCAAGACGGCGCGCGCCTTCAGCGGCATGCGCGAACGCATCAAACGCTACCTGGAAGACCGGGAGCGCCTGTTCGTGTCGATCTCGCACGACCTGCGCACGCCGATCACACGGCTCAAATTGCGCACCGAGCTGCTTGACGACGACGACTTGCGTACCGAATTCCACGACGACCTGGACGAGCTGGACATGATGGTCAAGGGCGCATTGCAGTCGGTAAAAGACAGCGACATCCACGAAAATCGCACCGAAGTCCGGCTTGACGCGCTGGTGGCGCGCATGATCCGCGACGCCAGCATGGCCGGCCATGAAGTGGCGTTCGAGCCGTCCGGCGTCAATGTCATGGCCAAGCCGCTGGCGCTCAAGCGCGCCATCGGCAACCTGTTCGACAACGCGCTGCACTATGGCGAAAAGGTTGAAATCGCCATCCGCCAGTCGCAGGCGCTGGAAGGCGACATGGTCGAAATCGAGATCCGCGATCACGGCCCGGGCGTGCCGGAGGACGCCATGGGCAGCCTGTTCCAGCCGTATGTGCGGCTTGAGCACGGGCGCAGCGCCAACAGCGGCGGCATGGGCCTGGGACTGGGAATTGCCCGCAATATCGTGCAGGCGCACGGCGGCGAACTCTTGCTGCGCAACCATCCGAACGGTGGTTTGATTGCCACGATCATCGTTCCGGCGCACTGAGTTCAACGATGCGCAGATGCGCCGAAAAACCTGAAAAAGCCCGTTAAATTGGCGTTACTCGCAAAACGGGCTGAATTAATTTCTAGACCCGTCTACAATGTGGGTTGATTAAATATCATCCTATTTAGTATCTCGTTGTCCACCATCGCATGAACCAGACTGCTCGCAACGACCATCAGCTAGAACGCCAGACGGACCGCCAAAGAGATCACGCCGTGATCCTTTTGCACGGCTTGTGCGGCTCCAGCCTGGAACTGGGCACCATTCCCAAAGCGCTCAAGAAGGCCAACTGCACCGTGGTCGAGATGCAGATCCCGAACTATTCCGCCTCGCTGACCGATCCGCGCGTCACGCCCAACTGGATGGACTGGTGCGCCATGGTCGAGAGCAAAGTGGTCAAGCTCAAGGAAGAGCACAAAACCGTTTCATTGTGCGGTCTCAGCATGGGCGCGACATTGGCGCTGGCGGTGGCCAGCTTCAGCAAGGAAATCCTCAGCGTGGTGCTGCTGTCGCCGGTGCTGCGCTATGACGGCTGGTCGATCCCCTGGTATCACCGCCTGATGAACATTCCATATGGTCTCGGCTATCGCAACTGGACCTACAAGGAAAGCGATCCTTACGGCATCAAGAATTTTGAAATGCGTCGGCGCGTGGCGGCGGCGCTGAAAAAGGACGGCGTCGCGGCGGTCGGCGCAGCGGCGATCCCGGCGCGCCATCTGTGGGCGGCGCAAAAACTGATGGCCTATGTGCGGCAGTCGCTGTCGCAGGTGCGCGCCAGCACGCTGGTGATTCATTCCATCGACGACGAAACCGCAGCGCCGCGTAACGCCGAAATGATCCTGGCCAACATCAATTCCGAAGTGCGCAAGGTGATCTGGCTGGGCGACTGTTATCACATCATCACCGTCGACAACGAGCGCGAGATCGTGACCAACGAAGCGGCGCAGTTCATCCGGCGCAATATCGAGATGCACAGCAACGACATCTCGCTGAAATACCTGTTGCACAACTCGCCGCTGAAAGATCGCCGCTGACCGGCGGCGCAGAGGATCTTCCATGAGCATCATCAAACTCAGAAATTCCAAGCGCTGGAAAAACGGCGGCTTCTATCCCATCCTGATCTGCCTGTGCGGCTTCGTGGTCGCGTTCATCTTGCGCTATGTGCTCAGCTCCGTGGTGGATGAATCGATGTCGATGCTGTTCTTCGCCATCAACTGCATCATCATGAGTTACTTCTTCGGCTACGTGTATTCGCTGGGATTGCTGGTGCTGGCGATTCCGACGGCGCTGTATTTCTTCCGCAAGCCGTATTACATGATGGACGGCCTGGGCAGCAAGGACGTGTTCCTGATCGTGGTCTACGGCAGCATCGTGATGCTGGCCGCGATCATCATTGAATGGTTGCAGCGCGAGCGCTATTCCGCCGTGCTGCAGCAGCGCGTGTCGGAGACCCGTTACCAGATGCTGATCGAGTCCGACCAGGCGCGCCGCGCCGAATATGCGGAACACTTCGCTGCGGTGAGCAAACGTCAGGCCGGGGAGTCGACGCCGCCCGCGACCTCCGACTCGGCGCCGGCCCAAAGCTGAATTACTTCAGCAGCGCGCGCAGCGTCGCCACGGTGTAGTCGATTTCGGCTTCGGTGGTATAGCGGCCCAGCGAGAATCGGATCGCGCTGCGCGCCAGCGCCGCCCCGGGGCCC
>NZ_AJHH01000290.1 GCF_000256565.1 Herbaspirillum lusitanum P6-12
GGCCGGCCCAGCGCCGTCAGCACGTAAGACGGTGCGGCATTGGCCGAATTGCAGGCCGATCCGGCCGACACCGCGATATCCAGCAGTTGTCCCGCCACCGAAATTTCCCCGTCCAGGTCAAAACTCACATTGAGATTGTGCGGAATGCGCGCCGTCGCGGAGCCATTCAGCACCACGCCGGGCAAGTCCTTCAATCCCTCCCACAAACGGTCGCGCAGCACGCCGATGCGTGCCGCTTCGGTGTCCTGCAAATTTGCCGCCAGCGCAAAGGCTTCGCCCATGCCGACGATCTGGTGCGTCGGCAGCGTCCCTGAGCGCATGCCGTTTTCATGGCCGCCGCCGTCGATCTGCGCTTCCAGCCGGAGCGCGGGATTGTTGCGCACGAACAGGGCGCCGATGCCTTTCGGGCCGTAGATCTTGTGCGCGCTGAATGACATGAGGTCCACTTTGAGCGTGGCGAGATCGATGGCGATCTTGCCGACCGCCTGCACTGCGTCGACGTGGAAAAGGATGTCGCGCGCGGCGCAGATTTCGCCGAGCTCTTCAATCGGCTGGATCACGCCGATTTCGTTGTTGACCATCATGACCGACGCCAGGATGGTGTCCGGACGCAAGGCTTCCGCGAATTGCGCGACGGTGATCAGGCCGTCGGTCCCGGGCTGCAAGAAGCTGACCTCGAAACCGGCGCGCTCCAGCGTGTGCATGGTGTCGAGCACCGCCTTGTGTTCGGTGGCGACGGTAATCAGGTGCTTGCCGCGGCCGGCTGCGCGCAAAGCGTGGGCGGCGCTTTTCAGCGCCAGGTTGTTGGATTCGGTGGCGCCCGAGGTCCAGACGATTTCGCTTGCCTGGGCGCCGACCAGTGCGGCAACTTGCTTGCGCGCTTTTTCCACGGCGGCCTTGGCTTCCCAGCCGAATGAATGGGAGCTGCTGGCCGGATTGCCGAATTTCTCCGTCAGGTAGGCAAACATGCGCGTGGCTACCAGCGGATCGACCGGCGTCGTCGCCGAATAGTCCAGATAGATGGGGAATTGCAGCGGCGTCTGGTCCTGGCCGCTGGAGGTAATCGGGATACAGGCAGAGGAAGCAGTCATGGCGATGAATCCGAAGGAGAGATGCGCTTACGGTACGATGAAATCAATAGACGAAAAACGAATATAAAATTATTTCATTATTCATTTATGTAATTTGAGGCTGAGGCGGCGGTCGCAGCTGGATTGCATGCGTGAGGCCGGTCTGCCGGTCCTTAAGCTGATTTTCGTATTAACTTATGCAAAATGATTATACTTAATTAGAATAAACATCTGCCTATAATCCAAAAATAATATAGATCATCATAATATGGACTTAAATCAACTGGAAGCCTTTTCGGCGGTGATGACCATCGGCAGCGTGACGGGAGCCGGGCGCAGCCTTGGCCGTTCGCAGCCCGCCGTCAGCAAAGCGCTCCAGGATCTGGAAAGCGAACTCGGCTACGCCTTGTTCGACCGCAACGGCCCGCGCGTGACGCCGACCGACAAGGCGTTCCTGCTGTACGAAGAAGTGGAGCGCTCGCTGGTCGGACTGCGCACCATCCGCGAACGCGCGCTCGAGATCGGCCGCGAAGAACTCCAACCCATCCATCTGGTGGCGACCCCTGCGCTGGCCTCGACGATTGCGCCTGCGGCGCTCAAGATGATCGAAAAGAACGGCTTGCCTGAACATATCCACCTGCGCAGCGCCTCGGCCGAACAGGTGGTGCACTCGGTGCTGCATCGAACGGTGAGCCTCGGGCTGACCAGCCTGCCGGTGGCGCATCGCGGCCTCGATCTGCACTGGATCGGCCAAGCGCCTTGCGTGGCGGTGCTGCGTGCAGACAGCCCGCTGGCCAGGCTGGATGTCGTCACCGTCGACGCCTTGCGCGGCGAACGCGTCATCACCATGTCCAACCGCTATCGCCTGCGCCAGCGCATCGACATGGCATTGGCGCAGGATAAGCCGCTCGACGTCGCCATCGAAACCAACACCTCCTTCAACGCCGTCATGGCGGCGCACGCCGGACTGGGCGTGGCGCTGGTCGAGCCGATGACCGCGCTGGGCATGCCTATCGAAGGCCTGGCGGTACGGCCGCTGGCGGTCAATATTCCGTTCTACTTCGGCGTGGTCACGCCGTTCGGCAAGCCGGTGGACGCCGTGACGCAGGCGCTGATCGCGGCCATCGAGACGGCGGCGCGCAATATCCTGCACGGCTTCGTCCGACGCGACGCCGGCGATCACGACGATTTGTTGTAACGGCATCATGGATAAGGCAAGCACAGGCAACATGCAGACATACAATTCAAATTCAGCGGTATCAGCGGTATTCACAAGGGAAGGGCGTGCATCGTGAGTGAAGCGACGACCTCGGCAGCAAGCGGGCTGGCCGCGCTGGAAGCGCGCCTGCGGCAAGACCTGGCCTGGCTGGAATTGCCGGCCAAGTCCTGGGTTCCCCAGAAGACGGTGGACAACCAGCCGGTACTCGACGTCGCCGTCATCGGCGGCGGCCAGGCCGGCATGGCGGCGGCGGTGTCGCTGCTGCACCTGGGCGTCAACGCCGTGATTTACGACCAGTCCCCGGCCGGTTTCGAAGGCCCTTGGGCGACCACCGCGCGCATGGAAACCCTGCGTTCGCCGAAGAAGCTCACCGGTCCCGCGCTGGGCTTCGCCGCGCTGACTTTCCGCGCCTGGTTCGAGGCGCAATTCGGGCTCGACGCCTGGGAAGCGCTGGACAAGATTCCGCGCCTGCAATGGATGGATTACCTGCGCTGGTATCGCAAGGTGATGGCGCTGGACGTGCGCAACGACCATCGCATGGAGCTGATCCGTCCGCGCGCAGACGGTCTGGTCGAACTTCACATTGCGGCGCCGTCCGGCAAGTCCTGCCGCGTGCCTTGTGGGCGCATTCG
>NZ_AJHH01000291.1 GCF_000256565.1 Herbaspirillum lusitanum P6-12
AGCGCGGACAGCCTGCCGCGTGCCTTGTGGGCGCATTCGTCGGACGACATGGATTACGGCAAGCTGGCAGGCAAACGGGTCGGCATCATCGGCGCCGGTTCGTCGGCGATGGACAGTGCGGGAACGGCGCTGGAGGCAGGCGCCGAACGCGTCGACATCCTGATCCGTCGCACCGAACTGCCGCGCATCAACAAGGGCAAGGGCTCGGGCAATCCCGGCCTGACCAGCGGTCACCTGAATTTGCCGGATGAATGGAAATGGCGCATCCGCCATTACGTCAATGCGCAGCAGGTGCCGCCGCCCTCGGGCAGCACCCGCCGCGTCTCGCGCTTTGCCAATGCGCGCTTCCTGCTGGGCACGGCGATCGAGTCGGTGCAGATCCAGCCAGATGGCGCGCTGCTGCTGCACACCAATCGCGGCCCGCTGGAGCTGGATTTCCTGTTCTTCTCCACTGGCTTCAAGATCGACTGGAGCCTGCGCCGCGAATTCAGGGACATCGCCCCGCACATCCTCAACTGGAGCGACCGTTACACCCCGCCCGCCGGCGAAGAAGACCAGGAGCTGGCCGACTCGCCCTACCTGGGACCGGTGTTCGAATTCCAGCAAAAACAGCCGGGCGGCTTGCCTGGGCTGGAGCGCATCCATTGCTTCTGCTATCCCGCCACGATCACCCACGGCACGCTGTCGGGCGACATCCCGGCGATCAGCGACGGCGCGCAGCGGCTGGCGCAGGGCATCGCGTCGCTGCTGTACGGCGAAGACGTCGAGACGCATTACCGCAACCTGCAGGACTACGCCGAGCCGGAACTGGTCGGCGACGAATGGACGCCGTCCGAGCCGACCGCCGAAGAGCGTGAAGGGCTGAAGCGATGAGCGGCGCAATCTTGCGCAGCGTCCTGCAGGCGCTCGCGGTGCTGCTGCTGATGACGGTGATCGTCTTCTTCGGCCTGCACATGATCGGAAATCCGGTCGACACGCTGATCGGTCCCGACGTCGACCAGGTCGATCGCCTGCGCATCATCAAGGAACTCGGTTTCGATCAACCGATCTGGCGTCAATACCTGGCCTTCCTCAACAGCGCACTGCACGGCAATCTCGGCAACAGCTTCGTCTACAACGAGCCGGCCATCAAACTGATTTTCCAACGGCTGCCGGCGACGCTGGAGCTGGCCTTCGCGGCGCTGATCCTGGCGGTGCTGATCGGTATTCCGCTGGGCCTGCTGGCGGGCCTGTTTCCGGAAAATATCTTCTCGCGCATGGTCATGACCGGCAGTATCCTCGGCTTTTCGCTGCCGACGTTCTGGATCGGCCTGATGCTGATCATGGCCTTCAGTGTTTCGCTGGGCTGGCTGCCGTCGGGCGGGCGCGGCGAGACGGCCGGGCTGTTCGGCGTGCAATGGTCGTGGCTGACGGTTGACGGCTTGCGCCACCTGATCCTGCCGGCGCTCAACCTGTCGCTGTTCAAGATATCGCTGGTGATCCGCCTCACGCGCGCCAACGTGCGTGAAGTGCTGCCGATGGACTTCGTCAAGTTCGCACGCGCCAAGGGCCTCGCGCCGTTGCGCGTGGTGCTGATGTACGTGCTGCGCAATACGCTGATTCCGCTGGTGACGATCCTGGGGCTGGAGTTCGGCTCGACCATCGCGTTTGCGGTGGTGACCGAAAGCATCTTCGCCTGGCCCGGTTCCGGCAAGCTGATTCTCGACAGCATCAACGCGCTTGATCGTCCCGTCATCGTGGCTTACATGATGGTGATCGTCTGCCTGTTCGTGACGCTCAACCTGATCGTCGACGTGCTCTATAAAGTGCTGGATCCGCGCGTCCGGGTAGAAGCCGAGGTGGCCGCATGAGCGAATCCATCAACAAAGCAACACCAATGACGCAGCAGGAAGTACGCGCCAAAGTTGCCGCCTTGTCGGCATTCCAGCCGCCGCGTCGCGAATCGCCATGGCGCGGTGTCTTGCGCAGTTTCCTGGCGTCCAGGACCGCGATGTTCGGCCTCGGCGTCGCCGCGCTGCTGATGTTCGCTGCACTGGCCGCACCGTGGCTGACGCCGCAGAATCCCTATGACCTGATGCAACTGGACGTGCTCGATGCGCGCCTGCCGCCCGGCACCGTCAACGGTCTCGGCACCTACACCTACTGGCTGGGCACGGACGGACAGGGGCGCGATCTGTATTCCGGCATCCTGTACGGCTTGCGCATCAGTGTCGGCATCGGCGTCGGTTCGGCCTTGCTGGCCGGCGTGATCGGCACGCTGGTAGGGTTGCTGGCCGCATATGCCGGCGGTAAGGTCGACGCGCTGCTGATGCGTCTGGCCGACCTGGTGCTGTCGTTCCCATCGATCCTGGTGTCGATGCTGATCCTGGCGTATCTGGGCAAGGGCATCTTCAACGTGATGGCAACGCTGGTGGTGCTGGAGTGGGCCTACTACGCCCGCACCGCGCGCCGCCGCTGATCGTCATCGGCGCCTTGCAGATT
>NZ_AJHH01000292.1 GCF_000256565.1 Herbaspirillum lusitanum P6-12
CTGCCTGCCGCCGCTGATCGTCATCGGCGCCTTGCAGATTGCGCGCGCCATCACGCTGGAGGCGACGCTGAGTTTTCTCGGCCTGGGCGTGCCGATCACCGAGCCGTCGCTGGGCCTGCTGATCTCCAACGGTTATCAGTACATGCTGTCCGGGGAATACTGGATCAGTTTCTATCCCGGCATTGCGCTGCTGGTCGTGATCGTGGCGATCAATCTGGTCGGCGATCGCCTGCGCGACGTCATGAATCCGAGGTGGCAAAAATGAGCGCGACCCATTCCGTTCCCACGCTCGAAGTACGCAATCTGCGCACGCATTTCTTTACTCCCGAAGGCGTGCTGCCGGCGGTCGATGACGTCTCCTTGTCGGTCGGTCGTGGCCGCATTCTGGGCCTGGTCGGCGAATCCGGTTCGGGCAAGAGCGTGACCGGTTTTTCCATCCTCGGCATGGTCGATGCACCGGGCCGCATCGTCGGCGGCGAGATCCTGTTCCAGGGCCGCGACCTGGTGCGCATGGACAAGACGTCCCTGCGCGAATTGCAGGGCAATCGCATCGCCATGATCTTCCAGGACCCGATGATGACCCTCAACCCGGTCCTGAAGGTGGAGGCGCAGATGGTCGACGCCGTGCTGGCGCACAGCAAGGTGAGCCGCCAGCAGGCCCGCGAACTGGCCCGCGACACCCTGGGCATGATGGGCATCGCCAGTCCGGAAGAACGGCTGCAGGCCTATCCGCATCAGTTGTCCGGTGGCATGCGCCAGCGCGTAGCCATCGCCATTGCGATGCTGCACAAGCCCGACCTGATCATCGCCGATGAACCGACTACCGCGCTGGATGTGACCATCCAGGCGCAGATCCTGTCGGAAGTGCAAAAGCTGGCGCGCATGAACGGCACCGCATTGATCTGGATCACGCACGATCTGTCGGTGGTGGCGGGATTGGCGGACGACATCGCGGTGATGTATTCCGGCCGCATCGTCGAACAAGGCGCGGTCGCCGAGGTGCTTGACCGGCCGCAGCATCCTTACACCCAAGGCCTGATCGGCAGCCTGCCGGGCAACAACCGGCGCGGCCAGCGTTTGCGCCAGATCCCGGGCCTGACGCCGAACCTGCTGCACCTGCCGCCGACCTGCGCGTTCGCCGCGCGTTGCGAACGGGTCAGCGAACAATGCCTGACGCGGCCGGAAATCACCGAACCGTTGCCGGGACATTTCGTGCGCTGCTTCCATCCGGCGAGCCAGATCGAAACGGCGGAGTTGCAGCATGGATGAGTCAAGCAAGAACACCGTCCCCTTGATCGATGCGCGCCGCGTCGTCAAACGCTTCGGCGAGCGCAAGCCGCGTCCGTTCGAGCGGCAATTGACGGCGCGCGGCTGGATGCGTCCGGCTGCCGTGACGCAGGCGCTCGATGGCGTCGACCTGCACGTGATGCCGGGCGAAGTGGTCGGACTGGTCGGCGAGTCGGGCTGCGGCAAGTCGACCCTGGGCCGCATCGTCAGCGGTTTGCTGGCGCCGTCGGCGGGCTCGGTTCTGGTCGACGGCATCGACCGCAAGGACTTCAGCGCACAAGACGCGCAAGCGGCGCGGCGCAAGGTGCAGATGATTTTCCAGAATCCTTACGCCAGCCTCAACCCACGCCTGCGCGTCGACCAGATCGTCGGCGAAGCGGCGCTGATCCACGGCATGACCGACAAGGCCGGCCTCGACGATTACGTCAGTGCGCAGTTGCTGCGCGCCGGGCTTGATCCGGAGTTGCGCGATCGCTATCCGCACCAGTTCAGCGGCGGCCAGCGCCAACGCATCGGCATCGCCCGCGCGCTGGCGGTGCAGCCCGCGATGCTGGTCTGCGACGAGGCGGTGGCGGCGCTGGACGTGTCGATCCAGGCGCAGATATTGAATCTGTTTTCCGACCTGCGCGAACAACTTGGACTGACTTATCTGTTCATCAGCCATGACCTCGGCGTGGTCGAGCACGTCTCGGATCGCGTGGTCATCATGTACCTGGGCCGCATCGTCGAAAGCGCCGCGGTCGATGAACTGTTCGCCCATCCGAACCACCCGTACACCCAGGCCTTGCTGGCCGAAGTGCCGCGCCTGCAAGCGCGCAACAAGTCCTTCACGGCGATCAAGGGCGAAATCCCGAGTCCGCTCAATCCGCCGCCGGGCTGCCATTTCAACCCGCGCTGTCCGCATGCGATGCCGCGTTGCCGGGCGGAGGTTCCGGCGCTGAAGGAAGTCGCGCCGGGTCATTTGAGCGCCTGTCATTTGAACGATCAGTAATAGTGTTAGAACAGTTAAAAAAGCAGTTTTATCCCACCCAACCGAGGATGATGAACATGAAGAAAACCGTACTTTCCAGCCTCCTGGCCGTCGCCCTGCTGGGCTTCGGCTCCGCCGGCGCGCAGACCCTGAACATCGCGTTCGCCGATCCGCTGTCGTCGCTCGATCCGCAGCTCAACAACCACGCCGGCGACCGTTCCGTCGACCTGCATTTCTGGGATCTGCTGGTCGAGAACAACTACAACAAGCTGCAACCGGGCCTGGCCGCGAGCTGGAAGAACATCGACGCCAAGACCTGGGAGTTCAAGCTGCGTCCCAACGTCAAGTGGCAGGACGGCAAGCCGTTCACCGCCGACGACGTGATCTTCTCGTACCAGCGCGCACGCGCGGTGCCGGGCAGCGTGGCGACCTTCGCCGGCTACCTGCGCACGGTGGAGTCCGTCACCGCCAAGGATCCGCTGACGCTGATCATCAAGACCAACATCGCCAATCCCGACCTGCCGCTGAACCTGGCGTCGGTGCATATCGTCAGCAAGCACGTCGGCGAAAAATCGCAAACTGAAAACTACAACAGCGGCGCCGCCATGGTCGGCAGCGGTCCTTACAAATATGTTTCCTACACGCCGGGCGACCGCGTCGTGATGGAGCGCAACAACGACTACTGGGGCCAGAAGCAACTGTGGGAAAAGGTCAACTACCGCTACATCAATAACGCCGCCGCACGTACCGCCGCCTTGTTGTCGGGCGATGTCGACGTGATCGACAAGGTGTCGGTGTCCGACCTTGCCAAGCTCAAGCAATCGCCGAACGTCAAGGTGTTCCCTTACAACGGCCTGCGCGTGTTGCTGCTGCAACCGACTTTCCATGAAGGTCCGAGCCCGTACATTACCGACAACAACGGCAAACAGCTCGACAAGAACCCGCTGCTGGACGCGCGCGTACGCAAGGCCTTGTCGCTGGCGATCAACCGCAAGGCGCTGGTCGACCGCATCCTGCAAGGCGCGGCGACAGAAGCCAATCAATGGATGCCGGCCGACACCTTCGGCTATAACCCGGACATCAAGAACATCCCGAACGACGTCAACCAGGCCAAGAAGCTGCTGGCCGATGCCGGCTTCCCGCAAGGCTTCAAGCTGACCATCCACGTGCCGAACGATCGCTATCCGCAAGCACCGGAAACCATGCAGGCGGTGGCGCAGTTCTGGACCCGCATCGGCGTGAAGACGCAAGTGGAAGTGCTGCCGTGGGCCTCGTACTCGGCGCGGCGGTTG
>NZ_AJHH01000293.1 GCF_000256565.1 Herbaspirillum lusitanum P6-12
CGCCGGAACAGCCGGGCAAGCGCGAACTGTTCCATGCGGACGTGCAGCAACCGCTGACGACTGCGTTGGAGGCGACTGCTGCCTCCGCCCCCGGTAACGCGGAAGCGGAACTGATCCAGCGCCTGTGCGGCGATGGCGTGACGCGACAAGAAGTACGCGAGCAGGGGCTGGTAGGAACCTTGTTCCTGCCGGCCGGTCCGGGACCGCATCCGGCGGTGATGATCCTCAACGGATCCGGCGGCGGCATCAACGAACCGCGCGCGGCCCTGTATGCATCGCGCGGTTACGCCGCGTTTGCGTTGGCGTATTTCAAGGCGCCGGGCTTGTCGGATTACATCTCCAACACCCCGCTCGAGTATTTTGAAAAAGGCCTCGACTGGCTGCGCGCCACGGTCAGGCCGCTCGGAGATTTTGTCGCCATCAGCGGCCAATCACGCGGCGGCGAACTTGTGCTGCTGCTGGGAGCGACCTTCCCGCAAAAAGTGTCGGCGGTGCTGGCTTACGTACCGAGCGCCCTGGTGCACAGCGGCCAGAACGCTTGCGACCCGGCCATCGGTCGCGAAGGCCCGACCTGGCTGCGCGACGGCAAGCCGCTCACGCATCAATGGGAAAACAACCGTCACGCCAGCTGGGCGCCGTTCGACGAGGGCGCGCCGCCGCACCGGCACGTGCTCGCCATGCTGACCGCCTTGCAGGACAAGGAAGCGGTGGCGAAGGCGCGCATCCCGGTTGAACACATCGACGCGCCGGTGTTGCTGCTGTCGGCCACCGACGACGGCTCGTGGCCGTCGAGCATCTATTCAAAAATGGTGAGCGACAAGCTGGACGAAGTCGCTCACCCGCACGCCGTGGAATGGCACGATTACCGGGATGCCGGTCACGCGATCCTGTTCCCGTACGTGCCGACCACCCAGATCAGCTATGCCCATCCGGTGTCCAAACGCCTCAGCACCGGCGGCGGCGCACCCGCCGCCAACGCGCATGCCGACAAACACTCCTGGCAGCACGCGCAGGAGTTTCTCAGGAATGCAATCGGAGCGCATCTTGCGCGCTCCGCGCAGCCAACACGAAAGGAAGTCTCATGACGACGCAAGTGGAATACAACATCGACAACGATGTCATCGACAAACTGTCCGGCTTGCAAGCAGGCGGCGCTCTGCACACCTTGCGCCACCAGCGCGAAAAGGTCGCGGTTGCTTCGCAGGGCAGCTACGACGCCTTGTTCGATCCGGCGCTGGAAGGCATCGGCCTGGACGAGCGGCTGCTGGTCGCGCTGTACGCCTGTCGCCTGGCCGGCGCAAGTGAAGTCGCCGGGCATTACCGCGCGCGCTGACCGAACGTCCGGTGGAAGGAGACAAGGCCGCCTTGCACATGCTGCCGGCGGCCGGCATCAGCACACCCGCCGTGGTCGCGCTGTCGCAACTGATCGCCTTCATTTCGTACCAGATCCGCGTCGTCTCCGGTCTGAAGGCCATGAAACTGGCAAGCACAGGGGAGCAAGCATGAGCACCGTTATCAAATCGCACGGCTTCACCAATGAAGTGCTGGAGTGGCAGGCATGGCTCGACGTCATCGACATCGAGCAAGCCAGCGAAGACCAGATCAAGGTCCTGGAAGAGAGCCATCCCAAGGCCAAGACCTCCGACTATTACTTGTTCCTGGCTCATCAGCCGGAAATCCTGCGCCAGCGTTCGGCCGCCTTCAACGCCATCATGTATGCGCCGGGCGGCATGTCGCGCGCCGAGCGTGAACTTGGTTCGATGGTCGTCTCGCGCATCAACGGCTGCGTGTATTGCGCCTCGGTGCATGCCCAGCGTTTCGAGCAACTGGCCAAGCGCAACGACACGGTGCAGCAGGTGTTCGACGATCCGTACAGCGCCGGCACCGATGCGCGCGAAAAAGCCATTTCGCAATTTTCCATCGACCTGACCAACAATCCGGGCGGTGTGAATGCGGCCAGCATCAAGGCGCTCGAGGACGTCGGTTTGACCGGGCAGGAAATCCTCGACCTGATCCACTCGGTCGCGATCTTTGCGTGGGCCAACCGCCTCATGCTGAACTTGGGCGAGCCGGTGTTTCCGGCGGCGCAATAATTCAATAATCCAGCCGACGAGGAGAGCTGCATGCTGATACCAGACACCCTGATTTACGCCGAAACGCACGAGTGGATCCGCCAGGAGGGCGACGGCACGCTGACCGTCGGCATCACCGACTTCGGCCAGGATCAACTGGGACCATTGGTGTACGTGCAGACGCCGACGGTCGGCAGCGTGCTCCGGCGCGGCGCAGACGCCGGCGTGGTCGAATCCAACAAGACTGCTTCCGACGTGCATGCGCCGGTGGCGGGCGAGGTGATTGCCGTGAATACGGAATTGGCGAACACGCCCGAAGCGATCAACGGCGCGCCTTATGAACAGTGGATTTTCAGGCTGCGGCCAACCGAGACTTTCGACGTGTCGCAGTTTCTCGATGCCGCCGCTTACACGAAGATGATCGGCTGAGCGCGTCAGGCCTCAGTCGTCAAAAACGACGCGGAGCATCCTGATCGTCCTGGCGCACCCGCGTTTCTCCGCGAAAGCCTGCTTTCTGCATTTCCAGGAGCCGGGCGTCGGACTCCGCCCCGGCAGGACTTGCCGCATCAACCGATTCGATGATCGCGGTGACGATATTGAGCGGGACCGCGGCTTCTTCCTTGCCCGAAAGACTGGACGTCAGCGCGGCAACGACCCTCAGGCTGGGAAATACATAGATGCGCTGTCCCTTGAAGCCGCTGGCAAAATAGAACGGCACGCCCTTGACCTTGCCGATCCACCAGTGCAGGCCGTAGCGATTGCTGACGCCGGGAGTCCAGGCCAGCTGGGGATATTTTTCATCGAAAATCCTTGCCCCGTTCCATTCTCCTTCCTGCAAATAAAGTTGCCCGATCTTCAGCATGTCCATCGGACGCAATCGCAGGCCCCAGCCGCCGGGAAGACGGCCGCCCTGATCGGGAAACCACCAGGCGTAATTGGACATCTGCAGGGGGGCGAACAAGGTCGATCTGGCGAACTCCAACAGGGAGCGATCGGTCAGTGACGCAATCACGGTGCCGGTCATCAGCGCATCGGCATCCGAGTAGTTGAAGCGGGTGCCGGGCGCGGCGATGAACTTTTGTCCGATCGCCAGCGCGACGCGATCTTGCCGCGCGCCGTAAATCGGATTGTTGACCGGATCGTGCTTGTAGTCGAAGCCGGAACCCATCTGCATGAAATTCCTGAGCGTCACGCGCCCGGCGTTGCTCCATGCATCACCGCGCAGGCCGGGTGGCTGCGGAATCAATGCCGCGACCGGCGTGTCGAGGTCTCTGATCTTTCCCTGCGACATCAAGATGCCGACCAGGGTCGACGAGATCGACTTGGTGGCGGAATACATCGCGTGGTTGTACTGCCTGCCAAGCCCATCCTTGTAACGCTCGAACACAATCTTGCAGTCGCGCATGATGAGCAGCGCGCGGACGTCGTAACGGGCCTCGTCCAGCGACGAGATCAGAGACGACAGGCGGTCGGAGGAAATGTTTTCCGCCGACGGCATCGCCGTGTCGAAATTTTCTCCGACGATATCGCGGCAGCGACCGTCATCGGCGATTGCATGGGAGATGAAGAACAACGTGGAAAGCAGGACCAAGATCAATGTGGCGGCGGACGGTTTTACATGGCGATTGATTATTCTTATCATGATCCTGATGCGCAAAAAAAACGACGATCGAAGTAGTTCGTTGAGTTGATTTTTTGCGCCAAGCATCACATGCAAAGCTGACGGATGGCTGACCGTTCACGATGTTTTGTACACCGCCTGGATGGAACGTCGATAACCGTCCGGCAAATTGACCGGCAACGCATGCAGAGGAAACCTGTCCAGACGCGCGCGCGCCGACGCATAGACGTGGCGGTCGCCTTGCGCGTGCTGGCCGCCGGTGAAGAATTTCTGCGGCACCATCAGATGCAGGTCGTCCTTGGCGCGGGTCATGGCGACGTAGAGCAAGCGGCGTTCTTCTTCGATTTCGGCGGTGCTGCCGGTCGCCAGATCGGCCGGAATGCAACCGTCGACGACATTGAGCACATACACCGATTTCCACTCCTGGCCCTTGGAGGAATGGATGGTCGACAGGATCAGGTAATCCTCGTCCAGCAGCGGCACGCCCGACTGGTCGCTGGTGGCGTCCGGCGGATCCAGTGTGAGTTCGGTCAGGAAACGCTCGCGCGACGGATAGCCGGAGGCGATCTGTTCCAGTTGCAACAGGTCGGCCTGGCGCGTGGCGGCGTCTTCGTGCTGGCGTTCGAGATGCGGCGCGTACCAGCTACGCGCATGCGCGATCTCCCCGGGCCAGCCGGTCCGGCCTTGCGCCATGAATTGCAGCACCTCGACGAAACCGCGCCAGTCATCGCCGCTGCGCGGCGGCGCCGGCAATTCGGACAGCGCAGCAATCGGATCGGCATGTGTCGCCATGGCTTCCAGCACTTTTTGCGCCGAACCCGGACCGACGCCGGGCAACAACTGCATCAGGCGGAAACCGGCCACGCGGTCGCGCGGATTCTGCACGAAGCGCAGCATCGCCAGCATGTCCTTGATGTGGGCGCTGTCGAGGAATTTGAGGCCGCCGAATTTGACGAAGGGAATGTTCCGGCGCACCAGTTCAATCTCCAACGGGCCGCTATGGTCGGAGGCACGGAACAATACAGCCTGATCCTTCAGCGTGCTGCCGGCTTCGCGGTTTTCAAGTACGCGTTCGACGATGTAGCACGCCTGGTCGGCTTCGTCGCGCACCGATACCAGCTGAGGCTTGTGATCCGAGACGCGCTCGGTCCAGAGATTCTTGGTAAAGCGTTCCAGCGCCTTGTCGATGACGCTGTTGGCGGCGGCCAGGATAGTCTGCGTCGAGCGGTAATTACGGTCCAGCGTGACGATGTCGGCGGGCGGGTCGAAGGCGCGGGGGAAGTCGAGAATGTTGCGCACCGTTGCGGCACGGAACGAGTAGATCGCCTGGGCGTCGTCGCCGACCACGGTGAGGCCGCGGCCGTCCGGTTTCAGCGCGAGGAGGATCGATGATTGCAGGCGATTGGTGTCCTGGTATTCATCCACCAGCACGTGATCGAAGCGCGCGCCGATGTCGTCGGCCAGCACGCGCTCGCCGATGGTCTGCGCCCAGTACAGCAGCAGGTCGTCGTAGTCGAGCACGTTGTGCGCCTGCTTGGCTTCGACGTAGGCGCCGAACAGGGTGCGCAGTTGCGCCTCCCATTCCGCGCACCACGGGAATACCTTGTGCAGGATGCTGTCCAGCGGCGCTTCCGAATTGACCACGCGTGAATAGATGGCCAGGCAGGTGGACTTGAGCGGGAAGCGTTTTTCAGTCTTGGACAAGCCCAGTTCATGCCGCACCAGATTCATCAGATCGGCGGAATCTTCGCGGTCGTGGATGGAGAAATTGGGATCAAGCCCGATCTGATCGGCGTACTCGCGCAGGATCTGTGCGCCGATGCCGTGGAAGGTGCCGGCCCAGGACAAGGCGTCGGCCATGATGCGGCCGTTGGCGCCGAGCGCTTCGCCGCAGATGCGCTGGACGCGGCGGGTCATTTCCGCGGCAGCGCGGCGAGAAAACGTCATCAGCAAAATCCGGCGCGGATCGGCGCCATTGACGATCAGGTGAGCAACCCGGTGCGCCAGCGTATTGGTCTTGCCCGAACCGGCGCCGGCGATCACCAGCAAGGGGCGGGCAGGGGCTGGAAGTGCGGCCTGTTGTCCCGGCAGTCCGGGGACGATGCCGAATTCCACCGCCTGGCGTTGTTCGGGGTTGAGTTTTTCCAGATAGTCGACGTTCATGACGTTCATGCTGAGCCTTGGTGCGGCGGCAAAAAGGAAGTTATTTTACTGGTGTTTTATACAGTCTTCGGCGGTGGTTACAAAAAAGACGCCGGGCCAAAAGAGATAGCTTGCAGGGGACATCCACAATCATTTGTGAAGTGATGAAAGATCGACAATGGATTCTTGCGCAGCGCTGTCTATACTGGTTTGGTCGCAGGCCAAAGGAATGTCCCGGCAATGCAGGAATCATGCTGCAATGCCAGAACTGGCGCGGCTTCCAAGCTACCCGTGATATTGCAGATTTAGCGCAGGAAGTGCTTGTGCAAACCGTTCGCACCTGGTTAAAATTTCCCGTCGACAACTTATTTTTTGAGGTGCAGCCATGGATAAGACGCTCGCTTTGCTCGATTGTTTGGTGCAACTCAAGGAAGCGCAAAGCTGCGCCGATGCTTTGCTGTCCGACATCATTGCCGACGCCGTGCGGGTAAACAAAGGGAGGGGCGGCGTACCCAAGCCGGCCACCTTCAAAGCCTTCCGCAACGCCCTCAAATCCGCCAATACGCATTGCTACCAGGCCGAGCTGATCCTGGCGGAATTCGACGCTCTGCAAACCATCATGCCGATCGGTCAGCAACAGCCGATACGCACGGCGACTTACAGCGTCTGATCCACTCTCTGCGTCGGCACGGTTCGCGCAGTGGCGCGGACCTAGGTGCGCCCACCTGCAAACAACTCGCGCATATAGACCTGCAAGGTATCCCCCGAGTCCGTCCGGAGTCTGGCGTAGCGGCATGACAGACGGCATCCGGGGCAAGCCACGCGCTGTTCCTGAATCGGACGCGCGCCATTGACGAGTCGCTCCACGATGGCGCCGCAACGCGGGCAGCTCAATACGACGTCCGGACGTGCTGATGAAACGGCGGAAGTGATCGCTGGCGGGAGGGATGCAGTCATGGACGTTTGTTGTTGTGGTTTCAGGCATCGGAGCGAAAGGCCTGATCATCCTAGACGGCTTTGCTTGGCTTGTATGTCGCACAAAGTGGCGACAAGGACACGCAAGATTATCTCCACGGAACGTCCGAAGTACACCGCCGCAGGAACATTCTTGCCGCACGGCACTCTCACAGGCTGCTCGTTGTTTTTATGGCGTGTTTAGTCCGTTCAGGTGACAGACCGCAGCAGAGTTTGTGTCTACAATGGCTCGGCAGGCATGCAGCTTGCATTTGTTTCCTGCAGCGATGGCGACAAGGACGCATCCGGTACTTTCCAACACCAGGCATCTCCGGAGGTAAATTGCGGCGCGGATTTTCATTCAAGGCAAAATGGCCCAGGATCCTGATTCAGGACGGCTGGGGCCTGTCCGCTTGTTTCGTGCTGCTGTCCTCTTTGGTGCTTGTGGTGATCTGGGGCATCACCATGACGCACGTCGCCAGCGAAAAAAAGCTGGCCATGGAAAGCGCCTCCTCCGAAAGCCGCAACATGGCCGCCATCATGGCCGCCAATCTCAATGACCGTCTCAGCCGTGCCGGGCAGTACGCCATGGTCGGCAGCAAAGTCCTCGACGGCGACGCCGCGGCAGCTGATTACCTGGGCCTGCTGTTCAACGGCGACAGCGCCTATGTGCGCGCCGCCGTGTTCGACGACCGGATGCGCCTGCGATACTCTTCCGCCGGCCTTCCCGAAGAAAGCGAATTCGCCCAGTTGCTGGAGCGCGCCTACCCGCAGGCAGCCACCGGCGCGGATGCGCCGAAAGCTGGAACGGTCCTGTTCGGCAAGACCGACAGTCACAACTGGCGCATGCCGATGCTGATCGCCCTGCAAGCCCCGAAGACCGGCGCGCGCGGCTATCTGGTCGCGATACTCGATCTGGGCCGCTTCCTGCACGACTACCAGCAGATCGGAGACGGCTACCTGATTGCGATCAATGGCGGCGCCGGCACGCCGCTGGTGGCGCTCAATGATCGCCGCCTGCTGATCGGCGACAACAGCGTCGCATCCGTATCCTCCTCCAGCGTCAGCAGCCTGCAAAAACTGGTCGCCTATCCGCTCAGCGTGAGCGTGACCATCAATCCCGATTCCGTGGTCTCCGACCTGACCCAATCGCATTACGAATATGTGCGTTATGCGATCGTCATCTCCATCGCGGTGGTGACGCTGACGCTGATCCTGATCGGGATTTCCTACCATCGCAAAAAACTGTATGAGCGCCTGGCGCGTTCCGAGCGCGAAAAAATCTGCCTCATCGAGCAGCTCGAAAAGGAAAAGACGCGCGCCTATCAACTGGCTTCGCATGATTACCTGACCGGGATTCCCAACCGCATGCTGTTCAGCGAACTGGCTGGCGCCGAGCTGTCGCGCGCCAAGCGCAGTCCCAATCTGTACGCGCTGTTTTTCATCGACCTGGACGGTTTCAAACCGATCAACGACACGCTCGGCCACGCGGTGGGCGATTTGCTGCTGAAAGCGGTGGCGCAGCGCCTGTGCACCAATTTGCGCGAGTACGATCTGGTGGCACGCCTGGGCGGCGACGAATTCGTGGTTCTGCTCTCCGATATCAAGTATCAAAGTCAGATCGCCGACATCGCCGACAAACTGATCAAGGCCGTCGGTGCGCCGTATCTCAACCTCGGCGGCCACGAAGTCGGCACCAGCCTGAGCATCGGCATCGCGCTGTATCCCGACGACGGCCACACCGTCGATGAGTTGTTGTCCAAGGCTGACGCCGCCATGTACGCTGCCAAAAAAGACGGCAAGGGCGCTTATCGTTTCCACGACAGCAGCGTCCACAGCGGGCTGTCGGGACGCCTGCCTTCGACCGCTACGCGCTACCTGTCGGCCTGACGCGCTTTCAGCTGCTTCAGGAAGGCGCGCACCACCGGCGACTTCTCGTGCTTGCGCGACGCCAGCGCGATGGCGCCCGGAATGATCTTTCCCTCAATCTGCCGATACGTTACACCTGGCATGTTCACGCGCTGCATTACCGAAGCGGGGACGATCGCCACGCCCTGGCCCAGCGACACCAGCGTCACCACCGCCACCAGACCTCCCGGGTTGGGCAAGGTGCGCGGCACGAAACGGCCGCGGCGAGCCACTTCCATGGTGCCTGATGCCTGCTCGGGCAAGATGAAGCACGCCGACGCGAGCGCGGACGCGGGCACGGTTTCATGCGCCGCCAGCGGTGAACCTTCCGGTAGTGCCGCGATGAAATCGTCATACAGCAAGGTCATGAAATTGACGTCGGCCGGGCACGGCACGGGCGGGCGGATGAAGGCAAGATCGAGGCCGCCGTTACTGACCTGGACCGGCAAGGTATCCATCGGCGCTTCGACCAGATTCAGCTGCACCAGCGGATAGTCGGCGCGAAAGCGCGCCACTTCGGTTTGCAGCAAGCCGGAATATGCCGCCGAAGCGATGTAGCCGATTTCAATACGGCCGATCTCGCCGCGTCCCGCGCGCCGGGCAGCATCTTCCGCCCGGGCAGCCTGCTGTAGCGTGCGCAACGCCTCTTCGAGGAACACCTCGCCGGCCGACGTCAGGCTGACCGAGCGCTTGGTGCGCTGGAACAGGCGGACATCCAGCAGCCGCTCGATTTCCTGTATCTGCTTGGTCAGGGCCGGCGGCGAAATGCCGAGCTGCTCGGCGGCGCGGGCAAAGTGCAGCGTCTCGGCAACGGCGGTGAAACAGCGGAAGTGACGAAGCTCCACGGGCATACTCCAAAAATGCAGTAATTCAATAATTAACCTGAACGAAATTAAATAGCATTTTAACTGTAATAAAGATAATTATCGGCGGCCTTAGAATGGCTGGCATATAGCTAATTCAGCTAATTCAGCCAATCCAGGAGTTGCTCCATGCTTTTGCATCGCCTTCCATTGCTTCTCCGCATTTCATCTTCCGCACATGAATAGCCCGTTCTCTGCCGTTCGCGACGACTCTTATCCCGACGCGGCAGATGATGCACGTCGCCGTAAGGAGCGCAACGTCCTGCTGATCTGTTCCGGCGTGTGCGCGCTGATCGTGCTCGACACCAACATCGTCGCCGTCTCGTTGCCGTCGGTGGCGCGCTCGCTGCATGCCGATTTCAGCGACATCGAATGGATCGGCCGCCGCCCCATCGCTACGACCGGAACA
>NZ_AJHH01000294.1 GCF_000256565.1 Herbaspirillum lusitanum P6-12
CTTGCTGCGCGCCGGCGGCGGGGTAGCGATGCTGGCCTTGTTCGTGCCGGTGGAACTGATGCAGAAGCGGCCGATGATCGACCTGCGCCTGTTCCGCCACGCGCCGTTCGTCGGCGCGGTGCTGGCCATGTTCGGCTACGCCAGCTCGGCGCAGGTGATGATGACTTTCCTGCCCTTGTACCTGCAAAACGCTTTCTCTTATTCGGCCATCGTGGCCGGTCTGGCGATGCTGCCGTTCGCACTGGCGATGATTATTTTCCCGCGCGTCGGCGCCGCGCTGACGCGCTACATGCCGCTGCATGGCGTGATGGGGCTGGGCATGGCGCTGGTGTGCGCCGGCAATGTGCTGGTGGCGATTGCCGCGTATGCCGGAACGTACTGGATGGTGCTGGCCGGGATGCTGGTCACCGGCAGCGGCGCCGGACTGCTCAACGGCAACACGCAAAAAGCCATCATGAACTGCGTGCCGCGCGAACGCACCGGCATGGCCTCGGGCATCAGCACCACCACGCGGTTTTCCGCCATCGTGCTGGCGATTGCCTGCCTCGGCT
>NZ_AJHH01000295.1 GCF_000256565.1 Herbaspirillum lusitanum P6-12
AGCGGCCTTGCCGGCGCTGGGCAACAGCTTGGAGGCGCTGCATATCGCGCAGATCGGCTTCGCCCACGCATTTGCTTTATTGACGCTGGCGGCGGCTGCAATCGCCGCCGTGTCGGGCGTGTTGCTGTTCAAATTGATGGGCAGCCGCAAGAGTGCAGTCGTTGACGCACTACCTGTTTGAAAGAGGGAATTCACATGACATCCATGCAATCCAAAGAGTTACGGAAACGTTCGTTCTTCGCCACGCTGGCGGCGGTGTTCTGGTCCTTCGCGGGACTGCGCCGCCTCGCCGATTACGAGAAGGACGCGACCTCGTTCAATCCGTTTTATGTCATCGGCGCCGGTGCGGTCGGCGTCGGCATTTTCATCGCGGTGCTGCTGGTCGTGGTGAAGATGGCGGTCGCCTAGCAAGTGGCCCGTCAAGCTTGCGTTCACGTTGTTTTTTTGAGGGAGTATTGCCATGGACAACAAATCCGTACAGCACTTCTTGCGCACCTACGGCAGGGCCGGCAGCGGCAGTGGCGCGGTGCTCCATCGCCAGCGCGCATCGGCGTTCATACTGGCGACCCTGTTGATGTTCTCATTCGCCACCCACATGGCGGAACTGGACACGGCGCTGCTGCGCATGCTGGCGCAGCTCGGGACCGATTGCGTGTGGTGCTCCGTGACGCCGTACTAAGTTTATGAGGATAGCGACCGCAGGAACACCCAGGGATAAATCCCGCGGTCGTGCCCGTCGCTGAACACCAGCTGGACGCCATATTCGCCCACCGGACGGATATCGGCCAGTTGGATATCATCCTGCACCGGCAACGCCTCGCCTGAATTGCGGCGAATGGTTTTGCAATCCGCACACTGGCATTGCCCGCGCAACAAGGCATGCGCCAACGCCTGTTGTGCGCCGTCATCCCAGGCGACATGCAGCGTGGCCGAAGGCTTGTGGTTGCGGAGGCTGAGCGGATGAGCCATGGAGTTTCCCTGTGGACTTCAGACCGCAAGGCGGATCTGTTCCAGCGCCAGCCGGACCGCCTTGCGCACTTCGGGGTCGCCATCCTGCTCCGCTTCCAGCAAGGCCGGCAAGGCCGACGCGTCGCGGATCTCGCCGAGCGCCAGCGCCGCTTCCTTGCGCAGGTTGCTGATCTCGTGACGCAAGGTCGCCAGCAACGGGGCGATCGCCTCCTTGCTGCGCAGCCTTCCGAGACTGCGTGTGGCGCGCAATCGCACTTGCCAGTAGGCATCCTCCAACGCCGTAATCAATTCTGCCGTGGCCGCCGCCAGGCGCAGTTTGCCGAGCGTGGTCGCGGCTTCTTCGCGCACCTGCCAGGCGGCGTCGCGCAAGGCCGACAGCAAGGCCGGCAAGACGCTTTCATCGGTGCAGAAGCCGAGCGCGCCGGTTGCCGCGCGCCGCACTTCCGGATCGCTGTCGTTCGCAGCCAGTTGCATGATGGGCGCCAGCGCGCGGACTTGCTTCAGATAACCGAGCACCGAAATGGCTTCGCGTCGCACCGATGCATCGGCGTGATCCAACGCCGTCAGCGCCGGCTCCAGACTGTCGGGTACGCGCAGCTCGCGCAAGGCGCGCAGGATCGCGACGCGCACGAAAGGACGCTCATCCTGCGCATGCGGCAACAGCAATTCCGCCGAGGCCGGGTCTTTCAATTCGCTCAGCGCGTGGGCGGCGGCTTCGCGCACTTCGGTGTCTTCGTCGGTCAGCAGCACGATCAGGCCGGCGACGCTGTCGTCGCTTTCAAAGGCCTCCAGCGCGCGCGCCGCTTCCAGCCGCACCTCGGGAGAAGGATCGCCGAGCGCCTCGACCAGCAACGGCGCATGTTCATCGCCGGCGACGTCGATCAGGTCCAGGATGGCGATGCGGCGCACCGCACTGTCGGGGTCGCGCAGACGCGCGCGGAATTGCCCGATGCCGTCGTCGGGGTTGAAAGAGGTGTTGATGTTGATGACTGCGCTCACTGCGTTTCCTTAAATGGCGAATTGAATATGGGTCAGGTCGGGCGCGCCCAGCGGGCTCAGCCGTTCCAGCGGAACCACCCGGGTTTCGGGATGGAGCAGGGCGAGGCAGTGCCGTTTTAGTTCAGTGAATTCGCGCGAGAGAGAGAGAGAGAAGTCCAGTTTGATTTCCTCGATGATGCGC
>NZ_AJHH01000296.1 GCF_000256565.1 Herbaspirillum lusitanum P6-12
CCGGACGGGCGAAGTCCAGTTTGATTTCCTCGATGATGCGCCCCGGCCGCGGGCTCATGACCAGGATGCGGTCGGCCAGAAACAGCGCTTCGTCGATGTCGTGGGTGATGAACAAAATAGTGGTTTCGATGCGCCCCCAGACTTCCAGCAACAGCTCTTGCATCTTGAGCCGCGTCTGCGCGTCGAGCGCGCCGAACGGTTCGTCCATCAGCATCACGCGCGGATGGTTGATCAGCACGCGGGCAATTTCCACGCGCTGCTGCATGCCGCCGGACAAGTGCGCCGGATAGCTGTGTTCGAAGTCTTCCAGTCCGACCAGTTTCAGCAGGTCGCGTGCGCGCTGATGACGCTCACCGCGCGCCACGCCTTTCATCTTCAGGCCGAAGGCGACGTTGTCGAGCACGCGCTTCCATGGGAAAAGAGTGTGATGCTGGAACACCAGCCCGCGATCCGGATGCGGACCGTCGACAGCCGCGCCGTCCACGCGCACGCTGCCAGCCGGACGGGCCCAGCACGCAGACGAATTCGCCGGGAGCGATGGCGATGGACACATCCTGCAATGCTTCAAAGCGGTGCTTGCCTTCGCCCAGTTCGATATTCAGGCGGTCGATGTCGACCTTGCCGAATTTTTCCGTTGTCGTCATGTGTCTACCTTTGCAACAGATACCAGGGCATCAGCAGGCCGCCCAGTTTCTTGATCAGGGCGCTGCTACCCATGCCCATGACGCCGATGAAGAGCATGCCGACGATGATGTCCGCGTAGTTCTGGATCGTATACGAGGCCCAGGTGTAGTAGCCGATGCCGAACTGGCCCGCGATCATTTCCGCCGTGACCAGGCAGAACCACGCCGTGCCCATGCCGATCGACAGGCCGGTGACGATGCTGGGCGCCGCCGCCGGCAGGATGACTTCGGTGAAGATGGCGCGTCGGCCGCTGCCGAGGCTGCGCGCCGAAGCGATCAGGCGCGCATCGACGCCTTCGACGCCGTGGATGGTGTTGAGCAGGATGGGAAACAGCGCACCGATGAAGGTGATGTAGATCATCGAGATTTCCGACGAGGGAAACATCAGGATAGCCAGCGGTATCCACGCCACCGCCGGGATCGGTCGCAGCAGTTCGAGCGGCGGCAGCAGCACGTCGGCCAGCCAGCGCAGCCGGCCGATCAGCATGCCCAGCACGATCCCCGCCAGTGCGGCGACGACGAAGCCGGCGAACACCCGGTACAGGCTGGCGCTCAGATGCGACAGCAGCCTGGGCGATTGCGCCAGCGCCCAGGCGGCCTGCAACACTTCTTTCGGCGAAGGCACGTTCTGGAACGTGATCAGTCCCAGGTTGAGATGTACGGTGGAGGCCCATTGCCACAGCAACAGGCAGACCGCGACAGAGGCCAGGCGCAACCCGTGGTGCAGCCAGTTGTGCAGCCACTTTTGCAGAACGGCGTCCAGCGAAGGCCGCACGGACAGCGTTGGCGATACCGCATTGTCCTGCGGCACGCCATCCGCTGTCGGACTATAGGAAGAACTCAAGGCCATGATCTGACTCCGTCGCAGAGGGATTAAACCGAACCGGCTTTGGCGGCGCTGAAGTCCAGCACCTTGCCGTTGTTCTTCTTCGCCCACGCTTCGGCGGAGCTCTTCAGCAGGAAGGCGCTGACGTCGTTCTTGCCTTGTACGAACCACGCATCGGCAGCCAACAGCTTCAGGCCGCTGTCACGATCGTGCGCATAGACGGTGCGGATCTTCTTGCCCGACTTTTCCAGCTTGCGCGCTTCCGACAGAGCGGTTTCCAGCGTGGCGTAATGACGCACCAGCGGTTCGCCCTGGACCCAGATCTGGCCGACGCGTTTCGGATCGGTGATGGCTTTGCCGGTCAGGCTGTCCTTGGCGGTCAGCGGCGATTTCGCATAATTTTTCAGATGCGCTTCGTAGTCGAGGCCGGATTGCTTGAACGCCGTGCGCAGGTACTCGTCGACGATGAAGGTGTTGGCGTCGAGATCGGTCTCGGTGCGCTTCATGGCTTTCAGCGTGTCGATCGAGGTCTTGACGGCCTGGCGGTATTCCGGCTTCCAGGTAAAGTCGCGTGTCTGCAGGCCGAGCGGGCCGTGGAACAGGTAATTGACCTCGGCTTCGATGCCGGTGACTTTTTCGATCAGCTCGCTGTACTTCTCAGGCTCGGCGGTGAACAGGCGATCCGCTTCGATGGCGGCGCGCAGGTAGGCGATCACGATCTCGGGATATTTCTTTGCATAGTCGGAATCGACCAGGCTGCCGTGCAGCGTCGGCGTGTTGGCTTGCGAACCGTCGAAGATCTTGCGTGCGTAGCCGCGATGTGGGAACAGTTCGGCGAACGGCACGAAGTCGGCGTGCGCATCGATCTTGTTGCTCTGCAGTGCGGAGCCGGCCACTTCAGGCGCCTGAGTGATGATGTTCACGTCCTTTTCGGGATCCCAGCCCTGGTCCTTGACGGCGCGCAGCAGCATGCCGTGCGCGGTGGAGGCGAACGGCACCGAGATCGTCTTGCCCTTCAGTTCGGCCAGCGATTGCACGGTCGATGCCTTCGGCACCACGATGCCGTTGCCGCTGCCGGTCGTGCTGCCGGACAGCACGGTGATGAACAGGCTGCGTTTGCCGGCCTTCTGGAACGCCGCGCCGTTGAAGGAGCCGGGGAAGTCCGCCATCGACCCAAGGTCGAGCTTGCCGGCCACCATTTCATTGGTCAGCGGTGCGCCCGAGGTGAAGTTTTTCCACTGGATGTCGTATTGCGCATCCTTGTATCTGCCGTCGTGCGGCAGGTATTTCTCCAGCAGTTTCAACTCGCGGATCAGCAGGCCGCCGGTGGCGCAGTTGATGGTCGTGTCCTGCGTGCCGATGGCGATGCGGATGGTTTCCGCCTGGACCGCGCCAGTCATGGAAGCGGCCGCCAAGGCGAATGAAATGCCGAACAGGCTCATGTAGATGTTGTGACGCAATTGCATTGTTATATCCCCTGATGAAAGATCTGCATGGACGACTGTCGCAAGGTGGCCAATGCGTCAGCGCAACAGATACGGTATGTCTACATGGACTGCCCCGGTCGGGCAGTCCTTCTCACAGGGCATGCAATACCAGCACTCGTCGAACTTCATGAAGGCCTTGCCTTTGGTGAGGTCGATGGCGAGCACATCGAGCGGGCAGACGTCGACGCAGACGGTGCAGCCTTTTTCGGCGATGCATTTGTCTTCGTCGATGGTGACGGGGACGTTGGTGATGTTGAAGGCGGTTGGCATTGATGGGTCCTCACTCGTTTCAGGTATCAGGCTGCTGCAGGCTCGGCTGTAGCAGGTGCGTCCTTCTTGATGCGCAGATGCTGGTAGGCGTCTTTTTCCTTGTCGTCGAGCGCGACGATGTACGGCTCGATGGGGCGCTTGAAGCAGATCATCTGGTCCTGCTGCTTCTGCAGTTGCACGTGCACCAGCCATTCGGCGTCGTTGCGTTCCGGATAGTCGACCCGGTTGTGGTACAGGCCCCAGCGGCTCTCGGTGCGGTACAGCGAAGCGCGTGCGGCCATTTCGGCGCAGTCGCGGATGGCGTGGACTTCCAGCGCGCGCATCAGCTCGTGCGGATTGCGCGCCTGCAGGCGGTCGAGGTCTTCGCGGATGGACTCGAAGCGTGACAGGCCGATCTCCATCTTGCGCGTGACCTTGGGCGGTTGCAGGTAGTCGTTGACCATGCGGCGCAGCTTGTATTCCACCTGGTTGGGCGGCAGGCCGTCGGTGCGTTGCAGCGGCGCCCAGACGCGCGTT
>NZ_AJHH01000297.1 GCF_000256565.1 Herbaspirillum lusitanum P6-12
GCGTCGACCTGCTGCTGGCTGACTTCGGCGAGCGGCTGCCCGGCGCAATAGCGCGCCGCGCTTTCACCGGCCAGCTTGCCGTAGACGAAGGCGCCCAGCATGTAGTTGTGCGGCACGCAGGCAAGATCGCCGGCGGCATACAAGCCAGGCACCGTGGTCTCGGCATGTTCGTTGACCCACACGCCGGAAGCCGAGTGGCCGCTGCACAAACCGATTTCGGAGATGTGCATTTCCACCATTTGCTCGCGGTAGTCGGTGCCGCGCCCTTCATGAAAGCGGCCGCGGCTGGGACGCTCGTTGGTGTGCAGGATGGTCTCGATGGTGCGGATGGTTTCTTCGGCAAGATGGTTCAGCTTGAGGAACACCGGACCGTTGCCTCCTTGCAGTTCGTTGTAGAACTCCTGCATCATCTGGCCGCTCCAGTAATCGCATTCGATGAAGCGTTCGCCGTGGCTGTTTGTCGTGAAGCCGCCGAACGGACCGGTGACGTAGGCGCAGGCCGGGCCGTTGTAATCCTTGATCAGCGGATTGATCTGGAAGCATTCGATGCCCGACAGCTCGGCGCCGGCGTGATACGCCATGCTGTAGCCGTCGCCGGCGTTGGTCGGATTTTCATAGGTGCCGAACAAATAACCGGACGCCGGCAGGCCGAGGCGACCGGCCGCGCCCGTGGACAGCACCACGGTCTTGGCACGGACTACATGGAAGTCGCCGGTGCGGCAATCGAACGCCATGGCGCCGGCGATGCTGCCATCCTCGGCCGTGAGCAGGCGCGTCGCCACCAGGCGGTTGGTGATTTCCACGCGGGCGCGCTTGAGACGGCGGTACAGCACCTTCTTGATGTCATGGCCTTCCGGCATCGGCAGGACGTAGGTGCCCATGTGGTGCACCTTGCGCATGGCGTAGTCGCCGGTCTCGTCCTTCTCGAACTTGACGCCCCAGCGATCCAGTTCCTCGATCATCGGGAAGCTGCCCTGGGCGTAGGCCATCACGGTCTTCTGGTTGACGATGCCATCGTTGGCGGTGGTGATTTCCTTGACGTATTGCTCGGGCGTGGCGAAGCCGGGCACGATGGCGTTGTTGAGCCCGTCCATGCCCATCGAGATGGCGCCGCTGCGCTTGACGTTGGCCTTTTCCAGCAGCAGCACGCGCAATGCCGGGTTGGCTTCCTTGGCTTTGGCGGCAGCCATCGGACCGGCGGTGCCGCCGCCGATAACCAGTACGTCGACGGTTTGGATATGGGTTTCCATGAGGTTCTCCTGTGTCCTGTATTTGTCCGGCGCTTATTCTGCTGCCGTCGGACGGCGCGCGATGCGCAAGTGGTATTGAAAGGTCTCGCCGCGGAAGTACAGATATTCGAAATCCAGCGGCTTGCCGTCGGCGGTATAAGTCAGGCGCTCGATGCGCAGCAGTGCGGTGCCTTCGCTGACCTGCAGGGCTTCGGCCAGTGCGTGGTCGGCGATGACGGCGCCGATCTGCAGGTCGGCGTGGCCGAGTGCGATGCCGAAATCGTTTTCGAAGATCAGGAAGATGTCGCGGCCGGACAGGTCTTCATTACGCAGGCGCTGGCCGAGTTCTTCCGGCAGGTAGGTGATTTCCAGCGACACCGGCTCGCGGTTGAGGTGGCGCACGCGGCGGATCTCGGCCACCGTCGTGCCGACTTCGACGCCCAGTTGTTGCGCCACTTCAGCAGTGGCGGGCAGGGTGCGATGACCGACCACGCGGTTATGGATTTCGTAACCCTTGCGCGTCATCGCCTCGGCAAAACCTTCCAGCCGGGTCAGCTCCTGCGCGGCCTTTTTCTTGGCGACGAAAGTACCTTTACCGGGGATCTTGAAGATCACGCCTTCGCGCTGCAGGTCGCTCAGCGCCTGGCGCACCGTGATGCGACTGACGCCGAAGATGGCGCCCATTTCACTCTCGGGCGGCAACTGCGCATGCGGGCCGTAGGTGCCGTCGAAGATGCGTTCGCGCAGCATGTCCTTGACCTGTACGTACAGGGGGACGGGGGAGGGTTCGACGATCTGGAAATCGGGCATCGCATGTCCTGGGTGTTGCTGTTTGTTTCAAATCATGACCAGATGGTAGAGAGACCCGCTTGCCTTGAGAACGAATCTCTTCGTACATGCTTATGACGAAAATGATTTTCACGCCGCCGTCGCCTTAGTCCCGCGTGCCGACATGCACCGGCGGCGTCGTGTTGAACCAGTGCGGGCGCGCTGCTTCCAGTTGTGTCGCAAGTTGCAACAGGCGCGCTTCCTCGAACCATTTGGCGTAGAGCTGCACGCCCACCGGAATACCGTTGGCATCCTTGCCGGCCCCCCCCCCCCCCCCCCC
>NZ_AJHH01000298.1 GCF_000256565.1 Herbaspirillum lusitanum P6-12
CGGCAGGCTGACGGCGGGAAGACCAGCCTCGCTGGCGGGGATGGCGTAGCGTCCGGCATCCAGCAGTTCATTGATGTAAGCGTCGAAGTCGCGGTCATTGGCCAGCGAAAACGGGCCGTTGGCCTTGGGTGCGGGAATCGCGAAGGCGGGCGCCAGCAGCGCGTCGTATTTGCCGAAGAATTCACCGAGACGCAAGGCATGCGCATTGTTGCCGGCCTGATGCCGCAGGACGTCGCGCTTGTCGTAACGTTGGGCGTTGAGCCAGAACTTGCGCGTCATCGGCGCCAACTGTTCCAGCAGCTCGGGCGGGATGCCGTCTTCATACGGCAGGCCCCACATGGCCGGACGCATGCCCAGCCAGAAGGTGCGGAACGAAGGCCAGAAACGGTCCCAGTCGGTGATGATGCTGTCGTCGATTTCTTCGACTTCATGGCCGAGCTCTTGCAGTGCAGCGGCAACCTCACGCGTGCGCGCGCGCGCGATGCGCAGCTTGCCGGGTGCGCGTTGCAAGGCTGAGGCAAAAGTATGTGTCGGCGATTTGCCTGAGACGAAGCTGTTGCCGGCCGGGTAATCGGATGCCGCTGCGTCGAGGAAAGCCGCCGTATCGCGCACGGTGCGCGAGAACGTTCCTTCCCCGATGGTGGCGTTGCCGTATTCGTTGAAGCTCCACGGCAAGGGCAGGCGGCCGCGCGACACCTTGAGGCCGATCAGGCCGGTCAGGCTGGCCGGGATGCGGGTCGAGCCGGCGCCGTCGGTGCTATGCGCCAGCGGTGTCACGCCGGCCGCAACCAGCGCGGCGCTGCCGCCCGAGGAGCCGCCCGGCGTGTAGTCGGGATTCCATGGATTGCGCGTGACCTTGAGGCCGCGATAGGTGGTCGTGGTGTCGTAGGTCATGCCCAGTTCGGCCGTGGTCGAACGGCCGACCGAAATCAGGCCGGCACGATGCAGGTTGGCGATCAGCGGATCGGTACGCGCGCTGCGCTTGTCCTTGTTCAGGGCCGAGCCGTTTTCGGCCAGACGGCCGCCGATGGTCGAGCCGAGATCCTTGATGAACAGTGGCACACCCCACAGCGCCCCGTCGGGATTGGCGCCGTCGGCCGAGGGCGCTGATGTGATGTTGTCAAAGGTTTCCAGCACCGCGCCCAGTTGCGGCTCGAGCAGCCGTGCAGCTTCGACGGCCTGTGCGACGGTCTCGGCCGCGCTGACCTGACGCGTGCGCACCAGTTCTGCCAGAGCGACGGCATCCAGCCGTCCCCATTCTTTCCAGCTCAACGCAGGCTTGCTCATGCGGGTACTCCCGAGATGCCTGGCGCAGCGCCGTGAAAGGCATGGCCGGTGGCGCCCAGCTTGCCGCCGACGGCATCGTGGAAGGCCTGCGCATACGGCAGCAGGCGTTTATCTTCGAAGGACCTGGCGAGCAGGCACAGGCCGAACGGCAAGCCGTCGCTGCGCAAACCGGCGGGCACGCTGATCGCCGCCAGCCGCAATGGATTGGCGAAGTAGGTGTAATAACCGAGGTTGGCGTTGAGCGCGACGGGATCGGCTTCGACGTCCTTGATCCGATAGACGGTTCCTGCCGTCGGCAACGCCAGGATGTCGACTTTGTCGAGCTCCTGTGCGGCCTTGCGCTTGTGCGATTCGAGCGCATAGACGGCGTCGAAGCCGTCGGCGGCGCTGTAGCGTTTCGCCGCCAGGATCGCCAGCCTTACGGCCGGATGGACGTGGGGATCGGCAGGTTCTGCGGCGGCGCCGTAGGTCAGCCAGCGTTCGGCGATGAAGGCGCTGTTGAAGACCAGCTTGCCGGCTTCGGCGAACGGTTCGAAGTCGATTTCCATCGCCTCGCCGCCGAGGTCGATCAATCGACGTACGGATGTTTCGAACTGCGCCTCGGCGAGCTGGTCGCCAAAGAAGTTCAGGTATTTTTCAGCCGGCAGGCCGAAACGGAAATGTTTGGGCAGGCGCGCCGGCGGTTCTTCGCGGGGAACGTTCACGGAGTAGATGTCGCGTGCGTCATAGCCTTCGATTTGATCCAGCACGGCGTAGGCGTCTTCGCTGGTCAGCGCGAACACCGGAGGTACGTCGAAGCTGCGGTTGCAGTAGAGGAAACCGTAGCTGCTGACGCGCCCCGGCGTCGGTTTCAGGCCAACGATATTGTTCAGCGCCGCCGGCACGCGTCCCGAGCCGCCGGTGTCCGAACCGATCGAGAAACTGACCTGTCCCGTGCTGACCGCGACCGCGGAACCGGAGCTTGAGCCGCCGGGCACGTAGTCCGGATTGAATGGATTGCGGCAATAGCCTTGCGGCGAGCGGATACCGACCAGTCCGGTGGCGAACTGATCCATGTTTTGCTTGCCGATCAGGATCGCGCCCGCCGCTTGCAGGCGTTCCACGACGTGAGCCGTACGCGTGGCGGTGTAGGTGAAACTGGCGCAGGCTGCGCCGGTTGGCAGTCCTGCGACATCGATGTTGTCCTTGACGCCGAAGGGCAGGCCGAACAAGGGCAGCGATGCACCGTGCGCGGCCGCCTGTTCAAGCTTGCGCGTTTGTTCGATGAGTTGCTCCTGCGGAATCAGGTAGGTCCAGATGTGCCGATCACGATGTTCCCGGATGCGGCGATGGACTTCTTCCACCAAGGCGAGCGGCGAGAGGCCGTCGCGATAAGCGGCAGAGAGTGTGGGGAAATCGAAGCTGAGCGTCTGCAGTTCAGGCGCGGACAAGTCGAGTGGTTTATTCATGGGAGACGGCCTCAGGTGGACCAATGCAAAAGGCGTCGCGAGGCCGACTGGAACAGCCGGTCTGATACCGTGGAGATGAAGCCGAGCACCAGCAGGCCGGCCATCATGTGACCGATCTGCATATTCTGCTGCGTGACTTCGAGGCGATAGGCGATGCCGGCATAGGCGCCTGCGAGTTCGGCCGCGACGAGCGTGTAGAACGCGATGCTGAGCGAGGTGCGCAGGCCGACGAAAATCACCGGCAAGGCGTCCGGCAACTGTACGGTCCACAACAATTGCCAGCGCGTCGCACCCAGGCTTTGCGCTGCACGAACCAGCGTTTCGGTCACGCGCTGCACCCCCATGTGGGTGGCCAGCCAGACCGTGAAGAATACGCCCCAGAACACCAGGAACCATTTTCCCAGCTCGGTCAGGCCGAACCAGACGATCACGATGGGCACGAAGGCGATCGGCGGAATCGGCCGCAACAGTTGGAATATCGGCGTCAGCAATCCCGACAGGATGGCGCTGCCGCCGGTCAGCACACCGATGACGACGCCGACCGCCGCGCCGACGCTGTAGCCGATCACCACGCGGGCGATGCTCCAGCCGGCCCGGCGACGCCGTCGCCATGCAGCATATAGTCGAAGAAGGCCTTGACGACCACCGTCGGCGGAGGGAACAGCAGCGGGTTTACCAGTTCAAGTCCGGCCACCAACTGCCAGATTGCCAGGAAGACCGGTATCGACAGCAGCCTGGCCCATTGTTCAGCGGGGATACGCATGGCTGATCAGAGGCCCGGGATCTTGACGCGCTCCGGCGCAACCTGTTTCAGCGGCGCGGCGAAGATGAACTTGTGGAAGTCGGGCAGGGTGGCGCCGGTCGGCGCATTGCCGGATTCCAGGCGCCATTCGGCGTGGTTCTTCAGCGTCGACAAGACGCGTTCGTCGAGCACCAGTTCGAAGATGTAATCGTTCCAGATCTCGGCCAGTTCTTCCTTCTTCATGCCGGTTGCGGCGGCAATGATGGTGATGCTTTCATCGCGGTTGGCCTTCAGGAAACGTTCTGCATCCAATATCGCGCGCAGGAAGGCGGTCACGGTCTTCTCGTTCTTGCTCAAATATTCCTCGGTCACGACCAGGTTGAAGGTCTCGGCGTAGACGCCTTTGGTGTCGAGTTCCCTGACCTTGTCGCCGAGCGCCTTCTTGCCGTTGCTGATGTGCGGCTCCCAGGTGTTGTAGGCGTCGATGCTGTTGGTCGACAGCGCCGCCACCATGTCTTGCGGACGCAGGTTGACCAGCGTGACGTCGTTCCTGGTCAGGCCTGCTTTCCTGAGCAGCGTCAGCGTATAGATTTCGCCGCCGGTGCCGACGGTGTAGCCGATGCGCTTGCCCTTGAGATCGGCCGTTGAGTTGATGCCCGCAGACTTGTTGACCAGGGTCTTGTCGTCGGAATACTCCATGCGCGCCAGCAAGGCGATCTTCTGGCGCGCCAGCGCTGCCGCGGTGATCGGCGCTTCCGCCGTGGTCGCGATGTCGGCGCCGCCGCCGAGTACGGTTTCAAGCGCCTGGCGGCCGCTGGTGAAATTGTTTACCGCGACGTCGAGGCCGTATTTTTCAAACAGGTTCTTTTGCTTGGCGATGATGGCTAGGCCGGAGATCGGAGCCAGGTTTTGCGCCAGGCGGATCTTGTCCGCAGCGTGGGTGAAGCCGGAGGAAATCGCCAACAGGATGGCGGCTCCCGTCAATACAAAACGACCAATGTGGTGTTGCATGCAGATACCCTTTGTTGTTGGATTAATGAATGAATGCAGGAAGCTCAGGCGGCAATGCGTTGCGGCGCCGGAGCAATGGATTCGCTCCGGAACGACTGCAGGCTCTCGTCGGCAATCAGTCCGTGCAGGCGTGCGCGGATATCAAGGAATTCCTTGCTCAGGACGACGTCGGCCAGGCGCGGACGTTTCAACGCCACCGGCACCACCGCCTTGACCATGCCGGGGCGCGCCGTCATGACATAGATGCGGTCCGACAGGAAGATTGCTTCGTCGATATCGTGCGTGATGAACAGCACCGAGATGCCCAGCGTCTGCCATAGATCGGTCAACAGCTGCTGCATGATTGTGCGGGTCTGTGTATCGAGCGCGCCGAACGGCTCGTCCATCAGCAGGATGCGCGGATTGGCGGCGAGGGCACGGATGATGCCGACGCGCTGTTTCATGCCGCCCGACAATTGCGCCGGATAGAATTTTTCGAACCCGGCCAGCCCCGCCTGTTGCAGCAACTGCCGCGAGCGCTGCTGACGCGCGTATTTGTCGATGCCTTGCAACTTGAGGCCGAATTCGACATTGGCCAGCACGTTTTTCCACGGGAACAGCGAATACTGCTGGAACACCACGCCGCGATCGGCGCCGGGACCGGTGATGGCCTTGCCGTCCAGGCTGACGCTGCCTTCTGTCGGAGCGACGAAGCCCGCGACCAGGTTCAGCAAGGTCGACTTGCCGCAGCCGGACGGGCCGATGACGCTGACGAATTCGCCGCTGCGCACGTCCAGCGTGACGCCTTGCACCGCCTGCACGCTTTGGCCGCCTTGGGCAAAGCGCACCGACAGATCGCGGATCTCGATGTTGCCGACCGCCGCGACCGGGGATGGTGCGACGCCGGGAAATGGAGTTGTCATAACAGGTCTTGATCGATGAGGTGCTGCGAGTCTAAGTCGCGTTGCCAAGACCTGGGAACGAAGTAATTCGAGATTCGATATGCGTAGAAATGCAGTGGCGTCACAACGCCGGAAAGGCCGTTATGACGCGGCTTTTCGGGCGGTGCTAAATCGTTTTTCGTATAAGGCGGGAGTGAATGCGGCGAGCTTGCGCATGTTCGCGCAAGTCAGGGGAAAACTGCAGCAGCTACAGCAACAGTTCCTTGGCAAGATCGCGCTTGGGGTCGGACGGCGTGTCGAATTCCAGCGCCTGTTCCACATGGTGCAGGTGATGCAGCATCAGCTCGACGGCTTCCTCGACCTTGCCGGCCTTGGCGGCGGCGATGAAGTCGCAATGTTCTTCGGTGGAGCAGATGGCGTCGCGGGTTGACTGGTACAGCATGGTAATCAGCGAACTGCGGCCGGCGAGCTTGACCAGGATGTCGGTCAGGACTTCGTTGCCGACGATGTTCGCCAGCAGGATATGGAAGTCGCTCAACAGGGTCGACCTGACCTGCGGATTGTTTTCCTCAATGGCGCGGCGTTCTTCACGCAGATGGGCTTCCAGCACGGCATAGTCCGCGGCCGTCGCACGCGCGACGAATTCCCTCACCATGGCCGCTTCCAGCGTGCGACGCACGAAGAATATGTTGCGCGTTTCTTCCACTGTCGGCTTGCTGACGAAGGCGCCCTTGTCCGGAATCAGGTCGATCAGCTTGTCTTTCGCCAGCATGACCAGGGCCGCGCGGATCTTGGTGCGGCTGACCTGGTAGACGCGCGCCAGCGCTTCTTCGCGAAGTTTTGCTCCGGGCGGAAGACGCTGTTCGGCGATGGCAATGGTGATATCGCGTGCAATCGCTTCTGAACTGTCGGGAGGGAGTACTGCTTCGGTCATAGGATGGATGGTTCTGTTGTGGGAGGCGCTGTGTTGGGCGAATTCGGGCAAGACACCGAATTGTACCTCTGTATTTTCGCCATCCATCCTGCGGCCTTAGTCCCGTAAGTTATTCAAACGCTGCTGCCGGAATCTCACCGTTCAGCACGGCGCGGGCGCGGGTCTTGTCGATGTCTTTTTCCCAGGTAGCGACGACCACGGTGGCGACGCAGTTGCCGAGCAGGTTGCCCAGCGCACGGGCGATGCCGATGAACCAGTCGATCGACAGCACCAGCACCAGGCCGACCACCGGAATCGCCGGAATCGTGGTGAGCGTCGCCGCCAGGATCACGATGGCCGAGCCCGGCACGCCATGGGCGCCCTTGGAGGTGATCAGGGCAATCGCCAGGATCATCAGCAGGTCGCCCATCGCCAGGTGCGTATTGGTGGCTTGCGCGATGAACACGGCGGCCATGGTCAGGTAGATCGAGAACGCATCGAGGTTGAACGAATAGCCGGTCGGGATCACCAGGCCAACGGTCGACTTCTTGATACCCATATGCTCGAGCTTCCTCATGATCTGCGGCAGCACGCTGTCGGACGAGGCGGTCGCCAGCACCACGATCAGTTCTTCACGCAGGTAGGCGATCAGCTTGAAGATGCTCAGTCCGGAGGTGCGCAAGATCGCGCCCAGCACCACCACCACGAAGAAGATCACCGCGCCGTAGAACAGCAGCACCAGCATGCCGAGCTGCTTCAACGAACCGATGCCGTAGCGTCCGACCGTGAAGGCGATCGCGCCGAACACGCCCAGCGGCGCCAGGCGGATGATGAAAGCCATGCACTTGAAGAAGGCTTCCGACAGCGAAGCGATCAGCGAGACGGTCGGTTGACCCTTGTCGCCGATCAGCAGCAGGGCGCAGCCGAAGATGACCGAGATCAGCAAGACCTGCAGCACGTCGCCGGAGGTGAATGCGCTCACGATGGTGCCGGGGATCAGCTTCATGATGAAGTCGGCGAAGCTGGTGCCCTTGACCTTGCTCGCAGTCTCGACATAGCTGGACAAGCCGCTGGCGTCGAGATTGGTCGGGTCGATGTTCATGCCGGCGCCGGGCTGGAACACGAACGCCAGCAGCAGGCCGAGCAGCAGCGCGATGGTGGTGACGATTTCAAAGTAGATGATGGCCTTGATGCCGACGCTGCCGACCTTTTTCAGGTCGCTGGCGCCGCAAATTCCTTGCACCACGACGCAAAACACGATCACCGGGATGATCATCTTGATCAGCTTGATGAAGCCGTCGCCCAGCGGTTTGAGGCTCTGGCCGAAATCGGGATAGAACAGGCCGACGACGATGCCGGCAATCAGGGCGATGACAACCTGCCCGAACAAAGATTTGAAGAATCGATTCACCTTGGTCTCCTGGTGTGGTTCTGGATGGGCGCCTGTATGCGTCTATATGCGCTTGCATAAGGGCATGCCGCTGCATTTGGATTCAGCTTTTGTACTTGTACTTGTTGCACTGCGCAGCCGCTCCTCCGGCTGTTGTTCCTTTGCCAATTGCGGCCGTTGTTTGAAAATTCTTTTGACGCGCCGGAACAAGCCCACTATATTGCATACAATTTGTGAATACAATAAAAATATGCAATCCTGATCGCCTCAAAAGGAGACTGCCGTGAAAACTGTTCCAGAGCAATACCGGTCCTGCGGGCAAGAGATCATGCGGCGCGCCGATGTGCTTGCCGTCCATACGGAAGCGCCCGGCATGATGACGCGCACTTATTTGACGCCCGTGCATCATGCAGCTGCACAGCAACTCAGCGAGTGGATGAGCGCCGCCGGCATGCAGGTCCGCCGCGATGACGCCGGTAACGTCATCGGCCGCTATGAAGCGACGCCTGGACACGAAAATGCCCCCGCGTTGGCGACCGGTTCGCATTTCGACACGGTGCGCAACGGCGGCAAGTACGACGGCAATCTCGGCATCCTGTTGCCGGTGTCATGTATTGGGGCATGGCACCGCGCAGGCCGGCGGTTTCCGTTTCCCATCGAGGTGATCGGCTTTGCGGAAGAAGAGGGCGTGCGCTTCAAGGCGACCTTGCTGGGCAGTCGCGCCGTGGCCGGCACCTTCGACAAGGGCGTACTCGACAATCTCGACGAAGAGGGCAACAGCATGCGCGATGTCATGCGCGCAGCCGGCTTCAATCCGGACCGGCTGGACGCCTCGGCGTGATGAGCCGACCACGGCGCTCGACGCCACCGTGCAGATCC
>NZ_AJHH01000299.1 GCF_000256565.1 Herbaspirillum lusitanum P6-12
CGATGAGCCGACCACGGCGCTCGACGCCACCGTGCAGATCCAGATCCTGCTGTTGCTGCGCGACCTGCAAAAGGAGCTCGGCCTGTCCATCGTCTTCGTCACCCACGACATCGGCGCGGCGGCGGAAGTGGCCGATCGCATCGCCGTCATGTACGCGGGCAAGATCATCGAGCAAGGCCCGGCGGCGGAGTTGCTGACGCGACCGCGCCATCCCTATACTTTGTCCCTGCTCAAGAGCCGCAGCCACGGCGCCATGCAAAAAGGCCAGCGTCTGGAAACCATCGGCGGTGCGCCGCCGGACCTGAGCAACCTGCCGGCCGGCTGCGCCTTTGCCGAGCGCTGCAAATACGCAGTCGCTGAATGCAGCAGCGTGCAGCCGCGTGACGAGTTGCTGTCGCCGGGACATGTCGTCAGCTGCTTGCGGGTGCATCAGGTTCCTCATGCCAACGACGTCGCGGCGCGAGAAATAATCGTGCAGCGCGCCGGCCAGTCCGCCGCATAACGCCAACGGCAATTGCCGGTCGGGATCGAGCGTGGCGGCCATCAGTTCCAGTTCCGCCGCTGCCTGGATCAGGATCGTGCGTGCCGCCTCATCTTCGGCGGCGTGGGCGATGACCAGGCGTGCGAGTCGGGCGAAAGCAGCCTGGTCGGCTTGCGACAGCCAGTCGAGCACGATGTCGCGTTCGCTGCGTCCCGGATGGATGACGGGGTTGGTGACGCGGTTGGTGATCGTGCCATCCGCTTCGCAAAACGCCACCGTTGCCGTCGACAAGGCGCCATGCGGTGCACGGCCGTCGACCACGTGCTGCGCGTGATTGATCGCGCGCAGTCCCATCCACGCGCCGCTGGCGTCATCGCCCGAGGGAAAGCCCCAGCCGTCGACCACATGTTCGCTGCCGTCGGGATACAGGGCCACGCCAATGGTGCCGGTGCCGACCGCGATGATGGCGCCGGGCGGCGACGGCGAACTGAACCGTTCCATGTC
>NZ_AJHH01000300.1 GCF_000256565.1 Herbaspirillum lusitanum P6-12
TGGTGACGTCGCGGCGACGGCGAACTGAACCGTTCCATGTCATGGGCAATCAGACCAATACTTCCTTTTCTCGTCCGAAAGAATCATCCATGTCAGTCGACATCTCCGCGGCGCAAGCCGCACATTGTTTCGTTCCCTATCCCGCATCGATGACGACGGCGATTTCATCGGGCCCGTTGTCGGGCCTGCGCTTTGCAGTGAAGGATATCTTCGACGTCGCCGGCTATCCGACCGGATGCGGCAACCCGCACATGCTGGCGTTGTCCGGCATCAAGACCGCATCGGCGCCCTCGGTAATCGCGCTGGCGCAGGCCGGCGCCACGTTCATCGGCAAGACTTATACCGACGAACTGGCGTTCTCGATGAACGGCAAGAACGCCCACTTCGGCACGCCGCGCAACGGCGGCGCGCCCGAGCGGATTCCAGGCGGCTCCAGTTCGGGGTCGGCCTCTGCGGTGTCCAACGGGCTGGCGGATGTTGCACTCGGCACCGATACCGGCGGTTCCGTACGTGCTCCCGC
Organism: Herbaspirillum lusitanum P6-12; assembly: GCF_000256565.1. Lineage (GTDB taxonomy): Bacteria > Pseudomonadota > Gammaproteobacteria > Burkholderiales > Burkholderiaceae_D > Herbaspirillum > Herbaspirillum lusitanum. Next base: position 521 of record NZ_AJHH01000300.1, read on the forward strand.
CAGCCACTGCGGGCTGATCGGCCTGCGCCCCACGCATGCGCGCGTGAGCCTCAAGGGCTGCATGGACCTGGCGCCGTCGTTCGACACCTGCGGCTGGTTCGCACGCGACATCGACAGCTTTGCGCGCGTGGGAGAGGTGCTGCTGCGCGAAGACACTTGCTTGCTGCCCGATGGCATGCCGGCCATGCCGCAGGTACTGGTGGCGGCCGACGTACTGGCGCTGCTTGAGCCGCGCGTGCAGGCGGTGTTCATGCAGACGCTGGAGCGTCTGTCCGGCCTGATTGGCGCGCCGCTGCCGGTCAAGACCGCGACGCCGTCGTTCGATGCCTTGTACTGGGCGTTCCGCCACATCCAGGGATACGAGGCCTGGCAAAGTCACGGCGACACGATTACCCGCCACGACCTGCAACTCGGTCCCGGCGTCGCCGAGCGCTTTGCCTGGTCGGCCAAGATCACGCCACAGCAGATGGAAGAGCACAGCAATGTGCGCCAGCGCTTCACCGAAGATTTCCTGCGCCTGCTCGGCAACGATCGCGTGATCGTGCTGCCGAGCATGCCGGATGTCGCGCCGCTGCTGAGCGACCCGGAAGAGGTGCTGGAGAATTATCGCAACCAGGCCGTCCGCATGTTGTGCCTGGCGGGTCTGTCCGGTTGCCCGCAGATTTCGCTGCCGCTGATGACGCTGGACGGCGCGCCGTTCGGTTTCTCGATCATCGGTCCGCAGGGTAGCGACCAGGCGCTGATCCGCCTGTCGAGAAAGCTCATCGATGAACTCGCCTGAGCCCTCGTCGCCCGGCCGCGTCATCGTTGCACAAACCTTGACGCCAGTCGCGTTCGCGCCGTTCGGCGACGCCATCCTGCCACCCGACAATGGCAATGGCTGCGGCAATGGCAGCGGCAACAGTTCGCCGATCAATGAAGGCACCGCACAACGCTTCGACGACCTGACGCAACTGGACGTGAGCGAGCAGGGCGGCGAGGCATGCGTGGCGATCTTCCGCACGCAGGACGGCACGCACGTCGCGCCCTATGCGCTGACCATGTTCGAGCGGCATCTGCTGGGCAGCCAGAGCTTCGTGCCGATGGCGCAGGGGCGCATATTGGTGGTGGTGACGCAGGGCATTGGCGCGCCCGATGAAGACGCCATCCAGGCCTTCATCGTCGAGCCGGGCCAGGCCGTCACGCTGCGCCGCGGCGTATGGCATCACCCGATGATCACCAGACCGCCATCCACCGCGCGCCGTTCGGTTTCTCGATCATCGGTCCGCAGGGTAGCGACCAGGCGCTGATCCGCCTGTCGAGAAAGCTCATCGATGAACTCGCCTGAGCCCTCGTCGCCCGGCCGCGTCATCGTTGCACAAACCTTGACGCCAGTCGCGTTCGCGCCGTTCGGCGACGCCATCCTGCCACCCGACAATGGCAATGGCTGCGGCAATGGCAGCGGCAACAGTTCGCCGATCAATGAAGGCACCGCACAACGCTTCGACGACCTGACGCAACTGGACGTGAGCGAGCAGGGCGGCGAGGCATGCGTGGCGATCTTCCGCACGCAGGACGGCACGCACGTCGCGCCCTATGCGCTGACCATGTTCGAGCGGCATCTGCTGGGCAGCCAGAGCTTCGTGCCGATGGCGCAGGGGCGCATATTGGTGGTGGTGACGCAGGGCATTGGCGCGCCCGATGAAGACGCCATCCAGGCCTTCATCGTCGAGCCGGGCCAGGCCGTCACGCTGCGCCGCGCCAGCCGGAAAATAAAAATCCTGTGATAATGCCCTTGCTGCCGCGAAACTTTCCAGAGTTTTCGCGGCGCTTCCATTTCTGCCGTTCCATTTTTCCATCGTTTGCTCATCCTTTAGGTCGCCATGTTTTACGCGATAAGCTGTTTCCTCCTGTGGGGTTTGTTCCCGCTTTACTTCAAGCTGCTGCAGGATGTCGGCTCCTTCGACATCGTGCTTCAGCGCATTTTCTGGTCGCTGCTATTTCTGGTGGCGGTGCTGACCTGGAAGCGTCAATGGGCCTGGCTCGGTGAGGTGGTGCGCAAGCCGCGCGTGCTGCTGGGATTCCTGCTCAGCGCCTTGCTGTTGTCAGGCAACTGGGTGTTGTACGTGTGGGCGGTCAACAGCGGCCGTATCGTCGATGCCAGCCTCGGTTACTTCATGAGTCCGCTGATCAGCGTGCTGCTGGGCTATGTGATCCTCAAGGAAAAATTGCGTCCCTTGCAATGGTTGTCGGTCTTCATGGCGCTCGGCGCGGTGCTGTGGCTGACCTGGATCAACGGCGCGCTGCCGTGGATCGGGCTGGTCATCGCCGCCACCTTCGGCATTTACGGCTTGCTGCGCAAGATCGCCCACCTCGGCGCGCTGGAAGGCCTGGCGCTGGAAACCATCCTGCTGGCGCCGCTGGTGCTGGCGATCCTGGCGGTCACCGCGGCGCACGGCAACAACGGTTTCTTGCAGGCGTCGCCGATGTCGCAGATCCTGCTGGCGCTGTCGGGGCCGGTCACGGCGATTCCGCTGCTGCTGTTCGCCCGCGCGGCGCGCCGGATTCCCTTGTCCCTGTTGGGATTGCTGCAATACATTTCGCCCACGATGCAGCTGCTGACCGGAGTTTTCATCTATGACGAGCCGTTCGACGGGCCGCGCCTGACAGGTTTCGTGGTGATTTGGGCCGCGCTGGCTGTATACTCCCTGGAAGGATTGTGGCGCTTGTGGTCCGCCAAGGGCCGTACGCTCAGCGCCTGATCACGGGATCCGGCAAGTAGTTTTCACCCTCATTTTTACCTTCATCATTGGCATCCAAACATGGCTCAATACGTATTCACTATGAACCGCGTCGGCAAGATCGTGCCGCCGAAGCGTCAGATCCTGAAAGACATCTCGCTGTCCTTCTTCCCCGGCGCCAAGATCGGCGTGCTCGGCCTGAACGGTTCCGGCAAATCGACGCTGCTCAAGATCATGGCCGGCATCGATAAGGAAATCGAAGGCGAAGCAACGCCGGCGCCGAACCTGAACATCGGTTACCTGCCGCAGGAGCCGCAGCTCGATCCGGAAAAGAACGTGCGCCAGGAAGTCGAAAGCGCGCTCGGCGAAGTGTTCGAAGCGCAAGCCAAGCTCGACGCCGTGTACGCCGCCTATGCCGAAGAAGACGCCGACTTCGATGCGCTCGCCACCGAGCAGGCGCGTCTGGAAGCGATCATCTCCGCCTCCGACGGCAACAGCCTGAACCAGCAACTGGAAATGGCCGCCGACGCCTTGCGCCTGCCGCCGTGGGACGCCAGGATCGCCGTGTTGTCGGGTGGTGAAAAGCGCCGCGTGGCCTTGTGCAAACTGCTGCTGTCCAAGCCCGACATGCTGCTGCTCGACGAACCGACCAACCACCTGGACGCCGAATCGGTGGACTGGCTGGAGCAGTTCCTGCTGCGCTTCCCGGGCACCGTCGTGGCGATCACCCATGATCGCTACTTCCTCGACAATGCCGCCGAATGGATCCTCGAACTGGACCGCGGCCACGGCATTCCATGGAAGGGCAATTACTCGTCCTGGCTGGAGCAGAAGGAAGCCCGCCTGAAACAGGAAGAAGCCACCGAATCGGCGCGCCAGAAAACCATCGCCAAGGAACTCGAATGGGTGCGCCAGAATCCGAAGGGCCGCCAGGCCAAGAGCAAGGCGCGCCTGTCGCGTTTCAATGAGCTGAGCGAGCACGAATACCAGAAGCGCAACGAGACCTCGGAAATCTTCATTCCCGTGGCCGAGCGCCTGGGCAATGAAGTCATCGAGTTCAAGGGCGTCAGCAAGGGTTACGGCGATCGTCTGCTGATCGACAACCTGAACTTCAAGATCCCTGCCGGCGCCATCGTCGGCATCATCGGCCCGAACGGCGCCGGTAAATCGACCTTGTTCCGCATGCTGGCGGGCCGCGAACAGCCGGACAGCGGCGAGCTGGTGCTCGGACCTACCGTGCGCATCTCGCTGGTCGATCAGTCGCGCGAAGACCTGGAAAACAAGAAGACCGTGTTTGAAGACGTCGCCGGCGGCGCCGACATCCTGACGGTCGGCCGTTTCGAAATGCCTTCGCGGGCGTATCTCGGCCGCTTCAACTTCAAGGGCGGCGACCAGCAAAAGATCGTCGGCAACCTGTCCGGCGGCGAACGCGGTCGTCTGCATCTGGCCAAGACGCTGCTGCAAGGCGGCAACGTCCTGCTGCTTGATGAACCGTCCAATGACCTCGACGTGGAAACCCTGCGCGCGCTGGAAGATGCCTTGCTGGAGTTCGCCGGCACCGTGCTGGTGATCAGCCATGATCGCTGGTTCCTGGATCGTATCGCCACGCACATCATTTCGTTCGAAGGCGATTCGCAGGTCAGCTTCTTCGACGGCAATTATCAGGAGTATGAAGCCGACAAGAAGAAGCGCCTCGGCGAAGAAGGCGCCAAGCCGAAGCGTATTCGCTACAAGCCGGTAACCCGTTGATGCGGCGAGTCGCCGGGGTCTGATGCTCCGAATATTGCGGAGTGGAATGACAATCCGACGGCGACTTCGCTCCTTCCGTCTTCAAGCTTGCCATGTCGCAACTATGCCCCGCTCTGCGGGGCATTTTGTTTAGGGCGCGGCAATGCAATGTTGATGTCTTTTCGTATTTTTTTGATCGTGTGTTAACTCTGTGTGGGGTATAAGAACAAGCGCTTGCTAAGACTAGGTTCATACGGAGGTGACATGCTTTTCCTCAAATATCGACGCATGCTGATGTTTTGCATATTGTCGCTGGCGTTGCACGCTTCCGGAGCGCTCGCCAGCGAGGAAGTCCAGACCGTGACGATAGGCTTTGTGGGCGCGCTCAGCGGCGTCTCTGAAAGTTTTGGCAAGAGCCTGGCCAACGCTGCCGAACTGGCGATCTTCGAAGCCAACCGCAAGCCCTTCAAGATCAATGGGAAACGTGTGCAATTCCGCCTGCTGCGCATGGACGACCGCAACGACGCCGAACGCACGCAACGTGTGGCGCAGGCGCTGGTGAAGGCCGGGGTGATCGGCGTCATCGGCGGCACCAACAGCAACACCAGCATCGCCGCATCGAAGATTTTTGCCGACGCCGGCGTGCCGCAAATCTCGCCCACCTCCAGCTTGCGGAAATACACCGGGCAGGGTTTCCGGACCACCTTTCGCATGCTCGGCATCGACGACGACGCCTGTATCTATCTGGGCGAATACGCCGTCAAGGAATTGCATGCGCAGCGCATCGCGGTCATCGACAACGGCACCGTCTTCGGCGTCAACGTCGGCACGCGTTTCAGCGAGGTGGCGCGCGAACATGGCGCAGTCATCGTCAGCCGCGATTCGGTCAGCGACGTGTTGATGAACTTCGGCGAGATCCTGCAGCGCGTCAAGGCACAAGACATCGATGCGGTTTTCTTCGGCGGTTATTCGGCGCAGACCAGCATGCTGGCGCAAAGCATGTTGCGTCTGGAAGTCAAGGCGCGGCTGGTGACTTCGATGAACGGCATCGTCGGCTCGTCGTTCCTGATATCGAGCGGCGTCGCCGTCAACGGTACGGTTGCGCAGGAAGCCGGCATTCCATTCAACAAGATGCCGGGCTGGAAGAAATTCGAAGCCGATTTCAATCAGCGCTTCGACTTCCAGGTCTACAGCATGACGCCGTACGCCTATGACGCTGCGCATGTACTGATGGCCGCCGTACGCCGGGCCAATTCGCTTAACCCGCGCAAGGTCACCAACACTTTGCACGAGATCAGTTTCAAGGGCCTCACCGGTATCATCGCCTTCGACGCCGTCGGCAATCCGCGTTCGCCGTCCTACACCATCTACGAAGCGCAGAACCAGAAATGGACGGCGATGAAGACCAATACGATGCGCTGAGACGGCGCAGTTTCAGCGTCAGAAAAATGTCAGTGTGAATGCTGCAAAGCCGCCGCCGGCAAGGATTTGCGCGCGCAGGTAGAATGACGCCTTCGTGTTTCCACAAGACGCACGGCCGGGCCGGCGCGATCGCATCATCGGATGACAATTCCGCGCATTCATCGCCGCCTCTACTGCACTCGCGCGCCATCCGCGGAGCTACTTCCAATAACAATCTCTTTACTCCGCTGAATCGATCTCAATCATGCTTGCCAGTCTTACCCGCCTGTTTCCTCTCTGGGCGCTGCTGCTGTCCGCCGCCGCCTATTTTTCTCCCGCCACCTTCACGCCGATCGGTCCGCACGTCACGCTGCTGCTGACGCTGATCATGCTGACCATGGGCGTCACGCTGACGCTGGACGATTTCAAACGCATCGTCAAACGCCCGGCGCCGGTCGCCGCCGGCATCATCCTGCATTACCTGGTCATGCCGCTGGCGGCCTGGGTGATCGCCAAGCTGCTGCGCATGCCGCCCGACCTGACCGCCGGCATGGTGCTGGTCGGCAGCGTCGCCAGCGGCACGGCGTCGAACGTGATGATTTATCTGTCGCGCGGCGACGTCGCCCTGTCGGTAACGATCTCCACGCTGTCGGCGCTGGTGAGCGTGTTCGCCACGCCGCTGCTGACCGAGCTGTACGTCGACGCCTCGATCCACTTCGACGCGCACGCGATGCTGATGAGCATCGTGCAGATCGTGGTGGTGCCGATCGTGGTCGGGCTGGTGCTGAACCTGTTCGCCGGCAAGCTGATCCGCCGCATCGAGCCTTACCTGTCGCTGGTATCGATGGTGGCGATTTTGCTGATCATTGCAGCGGTGGTCGGCGGCAGCCAGGCCAGCATTGCCTCGGTCGGCCTGGTGGTGCTGGTGGGCGTGATCCTGCACAACGCCATCGGCCTGCTGGGCGGTTACTGGGGCGGCCGTTTGCTCGGTTTCGATGAAGCCATCTGCCGCACGCTGGCGATCGAAGTCGGCATGCAGAACTCCGGCCTCGCGGCGGCGCTGGGCAAGCTGTACTTCACGCCGCTGGCGGCATTGCCGGGCGCGCTGTTCTCGGTCTGGCATAACCTGTCGGGTTCGATGCTGGCCGGTTACTGGCGCGGTCGTCCACCAAAGGATCAGGCCTGATACGGTCGCTGCTGCACATGAAAAAAGCGGACTCAGGTCCGCTTTTTTTTGTAGCCGTCGCCGGCGTTTATCGTGCATCATGCTGCGCATCGCCTGTGCTGAACAAGGAGAACCAAGCATGAAAAAAAGACAATTCCTGGCCGCCGGTCTGCTCGGCATGAGTACCGCCGCGATGGCCGCCAACCAGAAAAAGCCGGTCGCCTGCAGTGTTCCAAAAGACGCCGGTCCGGTGCTGCTGACACTGACCGGCGCCATCGGTGCAGGCAATCGCGGTGCGCTCGATCCGGCGCTGGATCAGATGATGGCCAAGCAGAAGCTGCAATTCAACCGGGCCCACACCTTCGACTTCGCGGCCTTGAGCGCCTTGCCGCAGGTCATCATCAAGCCGACGCTGGAATACGACAACAAGCAGCATGTGCTGAGCGGTCCCTTGCTGGCCGACGTCGTCAATGCCGCCGGCGCCGAGCCAGGTGCCGCCGGCTTGCAGGTCGCGGCCGGCGTAGACGTCGGGCTGGTCTTCCCACCAGCCGGCGGCGCTGGCCGGGCGGTTGTAGAACTCGTCGCGATTGGCCGCCGCAATCAGCGGC
>NZ_AJHH01000301.1 GCF_000256565.1 Herbaspirillum lusitanum P6-12
CCCGTCGACGGCTATGCAGTGCAGGTGGCGCTGGCCGACATCCGCAAGTATCGCTTCATCATCGCCACGCATCTGGACGGCAAGGCTATCCCTCTCGGCGGCCTCGGCCCCTTGTGGGCGGTGTACGACGCCGACAGTTTCCCGGACATCATGAAAAAACCGATCAGCGCGCGGTTCGCGCTGTGTCCGTGGGGCATGTATCACATTGAAGTGAAAGCCTGAGGCCCGCTCTCGTTGCGAAGCGAGAGCAGGTTTGTTTCAGTGACTCAGATATTCAGATATGCATTGCCGCCAGCGAGCCCAGAATCACGCTCGCACCCGCTGCGGTATAGGAAATCTTCTTGAGCCAGTCCTTGCGCGTCAGCAGCGTGATCGCCGCCAGCGAGATGGCGATCTGGATCGCCGTCATGGCTTGCGCCCAGCGGTGATGCTGGTGCAGTTTGACCTCCGACAATTCGTCCCATTCCTTCGATTCCGCTTCCAGCTTCTCGGCGATCTTGCGGATGTCTTCCTTCTCCGACTTGTAGCGTTCCGCGGCGGCATTGTATTTCGCTGAATCGACGCCGGGAATCGTCGCCGCCAGCTCGGCCAGGTTCTGGCGGCTGGACTTGGCCTGGTAATAATTCCATTGGTTGGCCGCCTCGGTCTTCTTGATGGCGGCGTTGTTCTTGTTCATCGCGGCAGCGCTCTCGGTGGAGCCGGCCTGGAAACTGAACAGCGCGCCGACGGTCGCCATGATGGCGGTCATGACGGCGATCTTGCCGGCGAAATTGTCGCCGCTGCCGTGATTGTGTTCGGCGACGTGTTCCAAATGATGTTCGTGCGGGCTTGGGACTTCGTATTCTGTGGCCATGCGGATGCTCTCTTCTTTATCGTGATCGAATTGTTAAAATTATCATGGTGTGCCTGTTGCTTCGAGGCATGTCGCGCAACCCTCCTTGCGCATGCCCTTAATGCGCTGGACGCCTCGCCAGTTGACGCGCGCGGCGTCCGGGTTTGTTACCATTGCTGTTTTATTGCAGAGCCAGCGCGAAAACCATTCCCATGAGCAAATTCTGGAGCCCCATCGTCAGCCGCCTGACGCCGTACACCCCCGGCGAGCAGCCCAAGATCAGCAAGCTGGTCAAGCTCAATACCAACGAAAATCCCTACGGTCCTTCGCCCAAGGCGATCGCCGCCATGGTGCAGGAAATCGGCGACAGCCTGCGCCTGTATCCGAACCCGGATGCCGAGCCGCTCAAGCTGGCGATTGCAAAACGCCACGGCCTGTCGCCGGCGCAAGTGTTCGTTGGCAACGGTTCCGACGAAGTGCTGGCGCATGCCTTCCAGGCGCTGCTCAAGCATGGCGCGCCCATCCTGTTTCCCGACATCACCTACAGCTTCTATCCGACCTACGCCAGTTTGTATGAAGTGGAATACCGCGCGGTGCCGTTGGCCGGGGATTTCACCATCCGCGTCGACGATTATCTCGGCCAGGGCGAGGCCATTGGCGGCATCATCTTCCCGAACCCGAACGCGCCGACCGGTTGCCTGCTGGCGCTGGACGAAGTCGAACGCCTGCTGGCCGGCAATCCGGATCGGGTGGTGATCGTTGATGAGGCGTATATCGATTTCGGCGGCGACAGCGCCATCGATCTGGTGGCGCGCCATGCGAATCTGCTGGTGGTGCAGACGCTGTCGAAGTCGCGTTCGCTGGCCGGTTTGCGGGTCGGTTTTGCGGTCGGCCATGCCGACCTGATCAGTGCGCTGGAACGGGTCAAGAACAGTTTCAATTCCTATCCGCTGGATCGCGTCGCGATTGCCGGTGCGACTGCCGCGATGGAAGACGATGCGCACTTCGACAGCACCCGCAACGCCGTGATCGCCAGTCGCGACAAACTGGTGGGCCAACTGACGGCGCTCGGTTTCGAGGTGCTGCCTTCGGCCGCCAACTTCGTCTTCGCGCGCCATCCGCAACATGACGCCGCCGGCCTGGCCGCCAAGCTGCGCGGCGACGGCATCATCGTGCGCCACTTCACCAGCACGCGCATCAATCAGTTCCTGCGCATCACGGTCGGCACCGATGAATCCTGCGGTGCGCTGATCGATTCGCTGCGCAAGCACCTGGCCTGAAGTATTGACTGAACACCGCGGTGCTGCATCTCGGACGGATTACAGTTCGAGATGCAGCGTCGTGCAACCTGCGGCCGGCAGCGCGCAGCAGATCAATGCTTCATCATCCGCCACTGCAAACTCAGGCGTCTTCACGTAAGTCACTTCGCCTTGCAGCACACGCGTACGGCAGGTGCCGCAGCGGCCGTCGCGGCAGCTTGATTCCGGATTCAGGCCGCGCTGTTCGGCCAGTTCCAGCAGCGAGCCGCTGTCGGAAGTCCAGCGCGCTTCCTTGGCCGAGCGCATGAACAGCACCGGCACCGTGTCTGCGGAAGCCGGTTTCAACGGGACCTGCTCCGCCTGCGCGTCGATCTGGCGCTGCAAGCCGGAAGGACCGAATGCTTCCGCATGAATGCGCGCGTCGATCACGTTCATGGCGCGCAATCCGTCATACATCTGCTGCATGAATGCCGCTGGTCCGCACAGGTAGAAATCGTAGTCGTCAAAGGGCAGCATCTGCTTCAGCAGGGCGATGTCGATGCGTCCGGAGACCTCGACATCGTCGTCGGGCTGGCTCACCACGCGCACGTGACGCGCACCGCCCTTGGCGGCGTTGACCAGCGCCGCGATCTCTTCACCGAAGGCCAGCTCGGCCTTGCTGCGCGCCGACTGGAACAGCCACACCGGCCGCTGGTAACGCTTGCGCACACCTTCGTGAATCAGGTGCCGCAGCATGGCCAGCATCGGCGTGACGCCGACGCCCGCCGCCAGCAACACCGCAGGGCGTCGCACCGAAGCATCGATAACGAAATTGCCGGACGGCGCGCGCGCTTCGATGATGTCGCCGACCTTGATCGTTGTGTGAAGATGATCGGAAAACAATCCCTGGCGCTTGACGCTGATGCGCAGGAATGCATCCGAGGGCGCGCTCGACAAGGTGTATTGGCGGATCTGCGTGCCGCCGCTGGCGAGCGGCAGCCGCACCGAGACATGCTGCCCGGCCGCGACGCCCGGCATCGTCCGGCAACAGATGAAACGAGCGGATGGCCACAGTCTCGTCAACAATCTTGCCGACGCGGAACGGCCGCCATTGCCTGGACAGTTCGGTCGCCTTCAAGCGGGCGGCGGCGTCTTCCCAGCTGCCGGTGATCAGTGCATTCGGAGAAGCACCCGAATCGGCGCCGACAGCGACATCGATCCAGCGCAGCGGCAAGGCGGCAGGACGGCGCACGATCTGTTGCGGCGTGAAGCGCCACATGCGTTCCGCCCCCACGAAGGCGGCTACTTCGGGCGCGTCGAGGATGACCTCGGCGCGTCCGCTCAGTTGCAGCAGATCGCCGTTGCGAAAGTCGACAAACACCAGGCCGGCGCGCGGATTCAGCAAGAAATTCCCCAGCGTGTTGAAGAACAGATTGCCGGAGAAATCCGGAATCGTCAGCACGCCGTCGTCGTCGATGCGCACGAAGCCGGGTTTGCCACCGCGATGCGAGGCGTCGACCTGCTTCTTGCCGTCGCGCACCACATACGAGGCGACGTAGAACGAATCGGCCGCGCGGATCATGGCGGCGGCGTCGGCATCGAGCGCCGCCAGCTTGCTGACCGGACCGGCGGGCGCATCGGTAAATTCATATTGGCGCAACCGGATGTATTGCGGGCAGTTGCCGTAAGCCTGGGTCACGTCGATGTGGAAACGTTCGCCGGACTGGCGGCTGACCAGTCCGTTCATGCGATTGCGGCGACGCGTGTGCAGCTCGATGCCGAGCATGCCGATGCCGTCGCCGTCTTCCATGCCGGCGTCGGCGGGATCAAGCGGATCGCGCACCAGTTCGAGCGTGAGTTTTTTGGCGACGTCGGCGTGCATGAAGCCGGGCCGGCCGGCGCGCAAGGTGGCCCATACTTCGCCCTCGGTATCGACGGCGCCGAGGATCACGAATGGCAACTGGGCGTAGAACTCTCGATGCTGGTCGGGCATCCGGGTTCGGCTCATCTGGTTGCGGCCGGGACCGGCCATGCGTTCGACAACGCCGACGCTGCGCTGCATGGTCAGCTCGCCTTCATGCCAAGGGGAGGCAGAAGGTGCGATCGAGGCTGCTTGCGTTGCTTGTGCCGGCTGTGTCGAAGTCATGATGGCGCTCCTTATGCGTTATGCATTACGCGGCCAGGCCGATGGCAGTTTTCTGAAATTCGACGAAACCGGGCAGCGCTTCGATCCGCGCCAGCCATTGGCGGGTGTGCGGATAGGCGCTCAGGTCGACGTTGCCTTCGGGTGCGCTGGAAATATACGAGTACAAGGCGACATCGGCGATGGTGGCTTGATCCGCCGCCAGCCATGTACGGGTAGCCAGTTCCTGTTCGACCAGCGTCAGGATGGCGTGGGCGCGGCGGATGGCGTCGTCGGCGTCGATCGGTGCGCCGAACACGGTGACCAGGCGGGCGGCAGCGGGGCCGCGGGCGATTTCGCCGGCGGCGACCGACAACCAGCGTTGTACGGCGGCAGCGGCGGCCGGATTTTCCGGCAACCAGTCGCTGCGTCCCAGCGACTTGGCCAGGTAGATCAGGATGGCGTTGGAATCGCTGACGACGGTGTCGCCGTCTTGCAATACGGGAACCTGGCCGAAGCGGTTGAGCTTGAGCAGTTCAGGGGATTTTTGTTCGCCCTTTTTCAGGTCGACCAGCACCAGTTCATGTTGAGCGCCCAGTAACGAGAGGAACAGGCGGGCACGGTGCGAATGGCCGGACAGGGGATGGTAGTAGAGTTTCATGGCAGCTCCAGGTGGTGTGTTGTAGGAGTCGCCAGTGTTGCTGATAACGCGGATGATGAGAATCGCCGCCAAGGACAATGGACTATTCCCGGATCGAGAATAATCCTGCTTCTTTACTCCTTCATTCCTTGCCCGGGCGCTCGCCGCGCAGCTCCCCGACGGCCAGGTCGGAAGCGTCGGGGTCTCATGTCCGTGCAATACTTCCACCAGCCGGCCGTCCGAGAGAGGCGCTGCCACCATGTAGGACAGCACGCGCGTGATGCCGAAGCCGTCGAGTGCGGCGATGATGGCTTCGTCGTTCGACATGACCGTCATGCGCGGCTGCACGCGCACGATGGTGGTCGCACCGCCCTTGGTGAAGCGCCAGTCGGGCGAAGTCGAGACGCCGTTGGAGGACACGATGACATGCTGCCTGAGATCCTCCGGGGTCTGCGGCGCGCCGTGTTCGGCGAGATAGGAAGGCGACGCGCACACCACGCGCCGCACCGTGCCGACCGGAATCGCCTGATAGCTGGAATCGGCCAGTTGGCCGATGCGGATCGCCACGTCAATGCCTTCGTCCATCAGGTTGATGATGCGGTCGGCGAACCGGCATTCGACTTCGGCTTCGGGATAGCGTCGCAGGTATTCCAGCACGATCGGCGTGACATACATGCGGCCGAACATGGCCGACGCCGTGACCACCAGGCGACCGCGCACCGCGCCGTGGGCGCCGGCGGCCAGGTCTTCCATTTCGCTGACGTCGGCCAGCACCCGGCGGCAATCTTCGGCGTAGCGCGCACCGACATCGGTGACGCGTGGTGCGCGTCAGCAGGCGCACGCCGATGGCCGCTTCCAGGTCGCTCACGGCGCGCGTGACGACAGGCGGCGAGATCTTCATCTTGCGTGCGGCAGCGGCAAATCCGCCTTCATCGACCACCGCCAGGAAAATCGCCATCGACTCGAGCCGGTCCATATTGTTCCCGTTTTCTTATGATGCGAATTGCAATTTACAACACCGGCGGTCGGACCGGGTGTTTAATTTTTCAGCAGATGCAACGGTCGTTGGCGCCATGCCAGCAGCGCGCCGATCAGCAACGACAACGCCGAAAACAGCAGACCCTGTTGCAGTCCGCCGCTGCGGTCGGCGATCCAGCCGACAACGGTCGGGCCGACGATCTGGCCTGCCGCGAACACGATCGTGAAGGCGCTGATGCCGAGCGACCAGCTGGCCGGAAATGAACACCGCTACCGGCGCCGCCGTCACGGCCGGCAACAGCGTCGCCACGCTCAGCAGCGCGTTGAGAATGGCCAGCGATTCGCCGCCCTTGAACTTGTCCAGCATGCCGGCCCACAGCCGCGACGACGCCATCACCGCGAGACCGAGCAGTGTGTAGAACAGCGTGATCATCGAGGCCGACATGCCTTGTTCCTTGAGCAGGGCAATCACGAAGGTCATGTAGCCGATGTAGCCGAGTCCGAACATGAAATAACCGGTCAGGGCGAAACCCAACGTGCGCATGCGAAATCGTCCGGCTCCCTGCGCTTGCGGCGGCAGGGCCGGGATGCGCAGCGCCGGCGGCGCCCCCTGCCTGAAATGAACACCGCTACCGGCGCCGCCGTCACGGCCGGCAACAGCGTCGCCACGCTCAGCAGCGCGTTGAGAATGGCCAGCGATTCGCCGCCCTTGAACTTGTCCAGCATGCCGGCCCACAGCCGCGACGACGCCATCACCGCGAGACCGAGCAGTGTGTAGAACAGCGTGATCATCGAGGCCGACATGCCTTGTTCCTTGAGCAGGGCAATCACGAAGGTCATGTAGCCGATATAGCCCAGCCCAAAGAAGAGATAGCCGATCAGCCCGAAGAGGAGGCTGCGCGCCTGCCAGCGTCCGTTGCCCTGGACATGCGCAGCGGTGGTGGGCATGAGGCGCGCCGGCCCGGCCATCACCAGGCTGGCCGCCAGCGCCAGCGTCCCCAGCAGCAGCCAGGCCCATTGCCAGGGATGGGCTGCGCCGTGCGCCAGCGCTGCCGCCATGACCGGCGGCACCAGCAGCGAGGCCGCCACGATGCCCAGTCCCGTCCCGCCGTAATACAGTCCCAGCAACAGGCCGGCACGATGTCCGTGCATGGCCGCCAGGCGGCTCACCAGCAGGCCGCCCGAGACAAAGATCAGCGCGCTGCTCACCCCGGTGACCACACGCAGCAGCAGTTGCAGCAGCGTGTCGGTGGTCAGCGCCGGCAGGAAGGACAGCAGCGCGGTGGCGAACGCCCCGGCAATCAGGACCCGGTGCGCCAGGAAGCGGCGCATCAGCAGCGGCGTGGCCAGCGCGCCCAGCAGATAGCCCAGTGCATTGCCGGTATTCATGCCGCCAGCCACCAGGTAGGGCCAGCCCAGGTCGGCGCGCATCGGCGCCAGCAGCAGCGCATAGGAAAAACGCGCCACGCCCAGCGCCACGGCGGTGCCCAGCGACAGGGCGAGAGCGGTCGGCAGCGGATGGCGCATGATGAAATCCGGCGCGGTGACGGCGGTGTGTTCGGGCATGTTGAATTGTCTCTTGGGGATCGGCGGCTGCCTGGGGCGTGGCGTCGCATCATTGTTATGGCGCCGCGCGTCCGTGCTGCCGCGGCAATGCCAAGAGTGTAGCGGAACTTGTCGGTACGCGTTGCCGCATCAGGTCCTGGGGGAACAGGGCGTCGGGCATGCAAACAATAAAACGGCGGCAATGGTGAACGGAACGAATGGATGAACATCATCGGTGCATGCGGGATGCGAGATAATGGCAGCCGACGAAGTTTATTCCTCTGAAGCCGGTCGCCACCAGACTCAGCA
>NZ_AJHH01000302.1 GCF_000256565.1 Herbaspirillum lusitanum P6-12
CGGGCCGGGCGCCATGAAGCCGGTCGCCACCAGACTCAGCAAGCCCATCGCCAGCCATGCCCATTGCCAGCTATGGGCCACGCCATACGCCGTGGCGGCGGCCATGGTCGCCGGCACCAGCCAGGCCGACGCGACGATGCCGATGCCGCTGCCGCCGTAGAAGAGGCCCAGCAGGAAGCCCGCGCGTTGCGGGTGCAGCGCCGCCAGGCGGCTGATCAGGATGCCGCCGGAAATGAAGATGAAGGCGCTCACCGCACCGGTCACGATGCGCAGCGCCAGCAGCATCGCGGTATCGATGAACAGCCCCGACAGGATGATGAAGAAAGCCGTGGCCAGCGCGCCGCCGATCAGCATCTTGTGCGTGCCGAAGCGGCGCGCGGGCGGGGGT
>NZ_AJHH01000303.1 GCF_000256565.1 Herbaspirillum lusitanum P6-12
GGCGGCGCAGCGCCATTCCATTTTTCTTTTTCATGCTGGGTCTGCTGTACGCCAGCTGGGCGGCGCGCATTCCGTCGATCCGCGACAACCTGCAACTCGATGCGGCCACGCTGAGCATGGTGCTGCTGTGCGGCGGCATCGGCGCGGTCGGCTCGTTCCCGCTGGCGGCCTGGCTCAACGCGCATTACGGTGCGCGCCGCACCACCTGGTATGCCGGGCTGGTGCTGCTGCTGACCTTGCCGGCGCTGGGTATTGCGCCCAACCTGGCGCTGCTGATGTTGTTCAGCGCGATCTACGGCGCCGCATCGAGCTGCTTCGACGTCGCCATCAATGCCCTCGGCGCGGTGGCGGAGAAGCAGGCGGGGCGTTCCATCATGTCGCTGCTGCATGCCTGGTTCTGCGTCGGCACCTTCAGCGGCGCCTTGCTTGGCAGCGCCGTGGCTGCGCTCGAGGTGGCGCCGTTCTGGCATTTCCTGGCGCTGGCGGTGTTGTTTCTGCTGCCGCTGCGACTGGGCTACAAGGCCATGCCGAACGACCGGCCGGAGCCGAGCGCCGACAAGAAGATTTTCGCGATTCCGCATGGCCACCTGGTGGCGCTCGGCCTGATCGGATTCTGCGGCGCGATCGTCGAGGGATCGATTGCCGACTGGAGCGGTCTGTACATGAAGGACCATATGAACGCCGGCGACGGATTGCCGGGTTCGCCGGCATGATGCTGCTGGCGCGGCTGGTGGGCGATCGCCTCAAGGAACGCTGGGGCGCGCGCAAGGTGGTCGGCTTCGGTTCGTTGCTGGCGGCGGTGGGCGTATTCATCGCCGTCGCGGCGCTCGACATTCCGATGGCCATCTTCGGTTTCGCGATTGCCGGCACCGGTGTGGCGATGGTGTTTCCGTTCGTGTTCAGCGCCGCCGGACGGCATGGCGCCATCGCGCTGGCGGGTGTCGCCACGCTCAGTTACAGCGGCGGCCTGATCGGGCCGCCGGTGGTCGGTTTCCTGGCGCATGGCTTCGGCCTGCAGGCTGGCCTGGCGTTCATCGGCACGCTGTGCATCGCGGTGGCGCTGGCGGCCAGCCGGGCCGAATGGCTGGAATGATTTTCCAGATTATCCACGTTGAGGAGGACACAGGATCATGAAACGATATCTTGCAATGCTGGCGGCGCTGCTTGGGTTGGCAGGCTGTGCTTCGCAACCTGCCGGCACCGACGGCGCCGCGCTGACCAGTGTGCGCTGGGAGCTGACCAGCTGGCCGGGCCACGAGATTCCACGCGGCGGCGAGGGCAGCGCGCCGGTGGTCCTGAGTTTCCAGGACGACGGCGTGCAGGCCAGCGTCAGCGGCCGCGCCTGGTGCAATCCGTTCAACGCGCCCTACGTGCTGCGCGACGGCGGTCGCCTGACCATCGGCCATGCGGCGGCAACCCGCATGGCCTGTCCGGGCAAGGCCATGGCGTTCGAGGCGGTTTTCCTCGACTGGCTGCAGGCGCTGGAGCGTTACAAGATCACCGGCCGCACGCTTGAGCTGTTTGCCGCGGACGGCGACGTCATGACACTGCAGGCGCGCGAGAAGCCGGCAACATCAAAATAAGTTGATTGGGAAGAGAACAGCAACATGCGCGATCTGGTTTTTCTACCGGGCTTCATGCTCAACGCGTCCTTGTGGGACGACATGCGCGGCGATCTCGCCACGCTTGGCACATTGCATTTCGGCGACCTCGGCCAGGACAGTTCGCTGGACGCCATGGCCGAGCGGGTGCTGGCCAACGCTCCGGACAAATTCCTGTTGTTCGGTTTTTCGATGGGTGGTTTCGTGGCCCAGGCGATTGCGCTGAAAGCGCCGCAACGGGTGCTCGGTCTGGGTTTGCTGAACACGTCGTCGCGTCCGCAAAGCGCGCAGGAATCGACCTCGACGCTGGCGCAGATCGCGCTGGCGGAAAAGGCGCCGTTCAAGGGCCTGACTTCGCGTGCGCTGGCGTCGTCGTTGCATCCCGACCGCGCCGCCGATACGGTGCTGCTGCAACGCCTGCAAGCGATGGCGCTGCAGAACGGCAAGGAAGTCTTCCTGCGCCAGCTGTCGACGTTGCGTGACGGCAGCTATGCCGATCTGCATCGCATCGCCTGCCCGGCGCTGATCGTGACCAGCGATGCGGATCGTTTGCGTACGGTGGAAGAATCGGAAGAAATGGCGCAGCGCATTCCGGCGGCGCATCTCGAGATCGTACGCAATTGCGGGCACATGACGCCGATGGAAAAGCCGCAGGAATTGTTTGCCGTCATCCGCGACTGGATTGCGGCATCGAAGCTGTGACGCCACGGCGTTGACCGCAGCAGAACCGCATCGCCCAAATGGAATACGCCGCTAAGCAGGGGGGGGGGGG
>NZ_AJHH01000304.1 GCF_000256565.1 Herbaspirillum lusitanum P6-12
ATTCAGTTTCAAAATTCAGTTCCAAGGCGCAGTTTCAGATTCAATGCGACTTGTCGAACGGGTCGTCCTTGCGCGGCGCTTCGCTCGCGCGTTTGCCGGCGCCCTTGTTTATTTCGTCGAGACCGCCGCTGCCGCGCAGATCGGTGTCCACCTGGCCTTCGCGGATGTCCTGATAGGCGCGTCGCATTTCCTTCTGGTCGACGTCGCTGCGCTGGCTGTCGCCGGACTGGTCGTGCTCATGGGGCAGGCGTGCCTTGTTTTCCGGCTTCGGGTGGCGGTCTTTTCTGGTGCGGAGAAAACTGGTCATAAAGTCCTCACGTTGTATGGAGTTCGAGACCGTACGACATACAAGTGCGCGAGAAGTGCCGTTAGTTACAAAGTCATTTGCAAATAGCGGCGTTGTCCGACAGAAGCCGTCTGTCGGAGCCGTTTCAGGGCAGCGTCGGACCTGCCTCCGGACTACAGCGCCAGGCGTTGGCGCGCAGCCGCATATTCGGCTTCCAGCCGGTCCACCATGTGCGCCACGGTCGGCACATCATCCATCAGGCCGACCGCCTGGCCGGCGCCCCAGATGTCGCGCCAGGCCTTGGCCTTGGTGTCGCCGCCCGAGCCGAAATTCATCTTGGTCTTGTCCGCTTCCGGCAGGTTCTCCGGGTCAAGTCCGGCGTTGATGATGGACTTCTTCAGGTAGTTGCCGTGCACGCCCGTGAACAGGTTGGTATAGACCACGTCGGCCGCGCTCGAGTCGACGATGGCCTGGCGATAGTCGTCGCTGACGTTGGCTTCCTGGGTCGCCAGCCAGCGCGAACCGATGTAGGCCAGGTCGGCGCCCATGGCTTGCGCCGACAGGATGGCGTCGCCGGTGGCGATGGCGCCGGACAGGATCAGCGGTCCCTTGAAGAACTTGCGCACCTCGCCCACCAGCGCGAACGGCGACAGTGCGCCGGCATGGCGGCGGCGCGCGCAGGCTGGAAATGATGATCGGCACGCGATGCTTCACGCAGACTTCCACATCGTGGGCAAGGCGGTCGTTGGACTGGTGCACGATCTGGTTGACGGCGATCGGACCGATGATGGCGTCGGGATTGGTAGCCTGATACGCCGCCAGTTCCGTCTGCAATTGCGTCAGCCAGACGTCGAGTTGCTCGGCCGGCCGCGCGTTGAGGGCAGGGAAGGAGCCGACGATGCCCGCCTTGCACTGCGCCGCCACCAGTGCCGGGCTGCTGGCGATGAACATCGGCGAAGCGATCACGGGCAGGCGCAGGTTCTGCAGCACGGCTGGAAGGGCGGAAGTAGGCATGGCGTCTCGTCGTTGTAGTAGGTAATGCAAAGATTATAGGATAAAAATATTACGATCGTGCTTTTTTGTGTTGTTGCTTCAAATGTTTTTTGCTTTTGCCAAGACTTTTTATTTTGCAAATATGTTATGTTTTCTACAAGTCAGTCGAAGACAGTTCTACGCATCCGTACTGGAGACTATCTGCAGGTGCGTAGCAGTGCCGTTCTGGCCTATACAAGGTGATCTTTTTCCTGGGGGGATATATGGATACCTTACTCATCGTGGCCGCCATTGCAGGCGGACTCATCGTCGCGGCGATCGTTCACAGTCGCCATCTGCATGCACGTCTCCGACACGTACGCGCGCGCAGTCACTACAAACACTGACGTTTTTTATTTGATCGCCATCTCGCGTGGCGCCGTGTTGCACGGCGCCACGATGCCTTCACACGCCCCTATCCTTCGGTGGGCGGAATCTCTCACGGAAACAGGGGAACGGCAATGCGCAAATTGTTTACGCTCAAGCGGAGTTTTTTCTTCTTCATCATCTTGGCGGCGCTGTCGCTGCTGATGTTCGGCGCATTGCAAATGATTTTGCGGGCACAACACGAAATCGAAAGAGCCGGTGACTCGCGTTATGACTCCTACAAACTGGCCAACGAAGTGCGCAACAACTCCGAGCACCTGACCCAGTCCGTGCGCAGCTACGTCGTTACCGGCGACCCGCGCTTCGAGACCGTTTACTGGGACATCGTCGCCGTCAGCAGCGGCAAGAAGCCACGCGCAGACGGCCGCACCATGCCGATCACCGACCTGATGAAACAAGCCGGCTTCACCGACCAGGAATTCGCCAGGCTCAATGAAGCGCAATCACTCTCCACCGCGCTGATCAAGACCGAAGAAGTCGCCATGCACATGGTTAAAGGAGAGTACGACGACGGCACCGGCAAATTCACCAGGAAGGATGCGCCCGACCTGGAGAAGGCGCGCAAGCTGGTGCACGACGATGTCTATGAAAAGAACGCCGCTTCCATCATGCGTCCCATCAATGAATTTGAAAAACTGATGGATCAGCGCACCCGCGGTGAACTTGACAAGGCGCGCCGCGACGGCAGCATTGCCTATGCCGTCGGATTGGCCATGCTCGGCGTGATGCTGGCGATCTCGGTGGCCGTGCTGTATGCGCTGTACGTACTGATCAAGAAACAGCTCGACAAGAGCCTCGCGGTTGCCGAACGCCTCGCCACCGGCGACCTCACCGCTGAACTGGAAGTGGAACGCGACGACGAAATCGGCCGCCTGATGGGCGCCATCAACGGTATCGGACACGGACTGGCCAGCGTGGTCGGCAATGTACGCACCGGCACGGAAACCATCAACGTCGCCTCGCGCGAAATCGCCACCGGCAACGCCGATTTGTCCAACCGCACCGAATCGCAAGCCTCCAGCCTGGAAGAAACCGCCAGCTCCATGGAAGAGTTGACCTCGACCGTGCGCCAGAACGCCGACAATGCGCGCCAGGCCAATTCCCTGGTGACCTCCGCCTCCGAACTCGCCGTCAAGGGCGGCAAGGTGGTCGGCGACGTGGTGCATACCATGGGGTCGATCAAGGAAAGCTCGAGCAAGATCGTCGACATCATCAGCGTGATCGACGGCATCGCCTTCCAGACCAATATCCTGGCGCTGAACGCGGCGGTGGAAGCGGCGCGCGCAGGTGAGCAGGGCCGCGGCTTTGCCGTGGTGGCCTCGGAAGTGCGCAGCCTGGCGCAACGCTCGGCGTCAGCGGCAAAGGAGATCAAGGAACTGATCAGCGACTCGGTCGGCAAGGTCGACGCCGGCGGCAAGCTGGTCGATGAAGCGGGCGCAACGATGGGCGAGATCGTGACCTCGGTCAAGCACGTCGCCGACATCATGGGCGAGATCACCGCAGCCAGCCAGGAGCAGAGCACCGGCATCGAGGAAGTCAATCGCGCCATCACGCAGATGGATGAAATCACGCAGCAGAACGCCGCGCTGGTGGAGCAGGCCGCTGCCGCCGCCGAGAGTCTGCAGGAACAGGCCGACTTGCTGGCGAAGGCCGTCAGCGTCTTCAAGTTGTCCGGCACCGACCATGGGCATGGTCATGTGCAGCCGGTCAGGCATTCCGCTCCGGTTGCAGCCGCAGCAAAGGTCCGGCGTCTTGTCGCCTATCCCAATCGC
>NZ_AJHH01000305.1 GCF_000256565.1 Herbaspirillum lusitanum P6-12
TCTTTTTAACGTCCGGCGTCTTGTCGCCTATCCCAATCGCTTCGCCGCAATGGCATTGCCGGCACGGCTGACCGCCTTGCGTCCGAGATGCTGTGAAATGAACTGGCCGGCGTCCACCACGATGTCGAGGTCGATGCCGGTGTCGATGCCGAGGCCCTGCATCATGTACAGCACATCTTCCGACGCCACGTTGCCGGTCGCGCCCTTGGCGTAAGGGCAGCCACCCAGTCCGGCGACGGACGAGTGGTAAATCGTGATGCCGACTTCCAGGCTGGCGTAGATATTCGCCAGCGCCTGGCCATAGGTGTCATGGAAGTGTCCCGACAAACCGTCGATGTTGAATTCGCGGATCGCCGCCTGCATCACCGGCGCCACCTTGTTTGGCGTAGCCACGCCGATGGTGTCGGCGATGTCGATTTCATCGCAGCCGAGGTCGCGGAAGCGACCCACCACATCCGACACCGACGACAGCGGCACCTCGCCCTGATAAGGGCAGCCGAAGGCGCAGCTGACCGCCGCGCGCAAACGGATCTTGTGCTGTTTGGCCGCCAGTGCAACTTCGCGGAAACGCTCGATCGACTCGGCGATGGAGCAGTTGATGTTCTTTTGCGAGAATGCTTCGGATGCCGCACCGAAAATCACCACCTCGTCCGCACCGGCTTCCAGCGCCGCCTCAAAGCCTTTCATGTTGGGCGTCAACGCCGAATAAATCACGCCGGGCTTGCGCGCGATGCCACGCATGACTTCGCCCGAGGTGGCCATCTGCGGCACCCATTTCGGCGAGACGAACGAGGCGGCTTCGACGTTGACGAAGCCGGCCGAAGTCAGGCGATTGACCAGCTCGATCTTCACCTCGGCAGAGATGGTTTCCTTCTCGTTCTGCAAGCCGTCGCGTGGACCGACTTCAACGATTTTCACTTTCTTGGGCAAGCTCATGGGGTGTCTCCTTTACCTAAGCTTCGGCAGTTTTTGATGATATCAGTTTGGGGTGGGGACGTCGGTTGCGGTCAACGCCACATCGGCTACCGGGGCTCCGGTCATCGCCTGCAATTGCTGCGCCGTCAGATTGAAGACGGCATGCGGATGTCCTGCCGCCGCCCATACGCTGTCGTAACGGAACAAGTCCCGGTCCAGCAGCATCAGCGGTTTGACGGCATGGCCGATCGGGCAGACGCCGCCGATGACATAACCGGTTTTCTCGCGTACGAATCTGGCATCGGCCTTGCCCAGTGGGCCGACCTGCGCGGCCACCTTGGCTTCGTCGACGCGGTTGCTGCCGCTGGCGATCACCAGTACCGGCGCATCGTCGGACAGGCGTCGGAAGATGATCGACTTGGCAATCTCGGCGACGCTGCAGCCGAGGCCTGCGGCCGCCTCGGCGGACGTGCGTCCTGCGCTGGGCAGCATGATTACCGGTTTGTCGTGTTGCAGCGTCTTCAACAGATCCGCCACACGGCGGGCGGAATCGGGAAGCGCGTCGGATTGCTGTTGCATGTTCAATATCCCTTGTTACGATCGACCAGTCCGACTACCGCCTCGCCGCGTTGCAAGGCGGCGATTTTCTCGGCGATCTGGCGAGCTGCCTCGCTGCGCACGGTCAGAGCGGAAATGTGCGGCGTGATGGCAATGCGCGGATCTTTCCAGAACGGATGATGCGGCGGCAAGGGTTCTTCCTGGAACACGTCCAGCGTGGCGCCGGCGATCTGGCCGCTTTCCAGCAGAGGGGGAAGATCGGCTTCGACCAGATGGCCGCCGCGCGCCAGGTTGATCAGGTACGCGCCACGCGGCAACTGCGACAAGGTGTCGCGATTGAGGATGCCGGCGGTGTCGGGCGTCAGCGGCAGCATGCAGATCAGCACGCGCGCATTGCGCAGGAATTCATTCAATTGCGCGCTGCCTGCATAGGCTTTCACGCCGGGCAATGTCTTCGGGCTACGGCTCCAGCCGCTGACTTCAAAACCGAAATGCTGCAGGCTCTCGCAGATGCGTTGGCCCAGCACGCCCAGGCCCAGCACGCCGATGCCGAACCCGCTGCGCTCGAACGGCGGCAACGGCTTCCACTCGCCGCCGTTCGAGCGGGCCTGCCGTTCGTACTGGTCGAGGCGGCGATAGTAACGCAGCACCGCGTGCGTGGCGAACTCCGCCACCTGTACCGCCATGCCGCCGTCGTCGATGCGGATCAGCGGCAGAGTGTCCGGCACCACGTTCAATTTCAGGATGGCGTCGACACCGGCGCCGAGATTGAACACCGCCTTCAGTTCGGGACGGCCTTGCAGCATTTCGGCCGGCGGCTTCCACACGATGGCGTAATCGGCCGCCGCGGTATCGCCGGATTGCCAGACGCGAATCCCGGCGTGCGGCAGGGCGGTGCGAAGATCGCGTAGCCAGGCGTCCTGGTTGGCGGGGTCGGCGGTTTGGAAAAGGATGCGCATCGGAGCGGGTGAGGGGAGTGAAGGGAGTAAGCCGGTGATTTTACCTGCAACTCAAGGCGCTCGTCGTCAGCCGGCGTTCAGCAGGGACACGCCGTCGCTGCTGGCTGCACCGGCCTTGATCAGTTGCGCGCTGGCCCACTCCGCCAGTGCATCGTCGGAGAGATGGAAGTAGCGACGATTGCACAGCGCCAACAAGGGAATGCCGGCCATCATCGCCGCCACCTCCGGCAGGGAAATCGCTTGTCGTTCCAGCAGCAGGAACTTGAGCATTACCTTGACGCAGTTCTGCGCATTGCGCATGGAATCGGCCTGCAGATAGTCGAGGCGCGAATACGCCGTCGCCAGCGCCCGTTTCACGTCCGTGAACGGCGCGCCATGTCCGGGAATCACCACGCGCACATCAAGTCCCGCGATCAGGTCCAGCGTCGCGCGTTCCTCGGCAAAGCCGGATTCGCCTTCCAGCTCGGGGAAGATCACGCCGAAGCCGTTCTGCCACAACGCGTCGGCGGAGATCAGGATGCCCTCCTGGGCGCAATGCAGGATCAGCGAATGCGGATCGTGTCCCGGCGCGGCGAGTGCGGTCCATTCCAGATCGCCCAGCACCAGCGTGTCGCCGTCCCGCAAGGTGTCGTCGAAACGGAAGCGCGGACATTGCTGGCCGGTGGCGCGATAGCTCAGTGCGTCTTCGTCCCAGCGCGTCACCTTGTCTGCTTCGGCGTGTGGAATGCTGGTGCGGCAACCATAGCGCGCCTGTAAGGCGGCGTTGCCGCCGCAATGATCGGAGTGCAGATGCGTATTGATCACGCGGTCGAGCCGCGGCGCGCGGCCGCGTTCCTTGAGCACATGGTCGACCAGCGCCAGGGTTTGCGCCGCGTGGGTAACGTAGCCGGTGTCGACCAGCGCCGTCTCCTGCGTACCCAGAAACAGCACGTTGTTGGAGGATAGCCAGCCGCGTTCCAGCACATATACGCTGGACGGCAAACCGTAGGGATGGGCTCGCATCAGTGATTAGTGATCAGTGACCGTTCAGCCCGGCGTGAACGCCAGCAATTGCGCGCCTTCCGTCACCTGGTCGCCGACTGCGTACAGCAGCTCGTCGATGACGCCGTCAGCCGGCGCGGCAATCGTGTGCTCCATCTTCATCGCTTCCATGATCAGCAACGGCGCACCCTTGGTCACGCCATGGCCTTTTTCAACGAGCACGGCGACGATCTTGCCCGGCATCGGCGCGGTCAGGCGGCCGCCTTCGCTTTCGACGTGGCCGGCGTGCGCCAGCGGATCGTCCCAGGTCAGCACTGCGTGCCGGCCCTGATGGAAGACGTGGAAGATATCGCCGTCGCGCACCACGTTGCCGGCGACGATGTTGTCGTCCAGCGTGACGCGCAGGTCGGTGTCGCCCTGACGTTCAAAGCACAGGCCATGTTGCGCGCCGTCGCGATGCAGGATCCATGTCTGATCGCCGCGATACTCGACGCCGATCCTGTACTCACCGGCGTCGCCCGCCTCATCGGCAAACCGTAATACGCGCAACAGGCTGCCGTTCATGCGCCAGCCGCTGGTCTGCGCCCATGGATCGCGAGCGTCGCCGGCGTCTCCGGCTTCCTGCGCCAGCAACAACGAGGTCGCCAGCGCCAGCGTGGCAGTCGACGCCGGCTGCAGTGTCGGGAACAGTGCATCGTGATTGCGTTCGATCAGTCCGGTGTCCAGATCCGCGGTGGAGAAGGCTTGTCCTGCCACCAGTCGTTGCAGGAAGCCGATATTGGTGGCCAGCCCGACGATGCGGTACTGCGCCAGCGCTGCTGCCATGTTGGCCAGGGCGGCGTCACGATCCTTGCCCCAGACGATGAGCTTGGCGATCATCGGATCATAGAACGGCGAAATGGCATCGCCTTCGCGCACGCCGGAATCAATGCGCACGGCAGCCGGCGTCTGCACATGGCTATCAACGCGGAAGTGGACTGCCGGCGGCGTGTGCAGATAGCGCAGCGTGCCGATAGCCGGCAAGAAACCTTTCTCCGGATTCTCCGCGTAAATACGCGCCTCGATGGCGTGGCCGTTGAGTTGCAATTGTTCCTGGCGCAGCGGCAGGTTTTCGCCGGCGGCCACGCGCAATTGCCATTCGACCAGATCAAGGCCGGTAATCATTTCGGTGACCGGGTGTTCGACCTGCAGGCGCGTATTCATTTCCATGAAATAGAACGAGCCATCCTCGCCGTTGGAATAATCGGCGATGAATTCGACCGTGCCCGCACCGACGTAACCGACTGCCTTCGCTGCGGCTACGGCCGCGTCGCCCATGGCGCGGCGGCGTTCTTCGCTCATGCCCGGGGCCGGCGCTTCTTCCAGCACTTTCTGATGACGGCGCTGCACCGAGCAATCACGCTCGAACAGGTAGACGCATTCGCCGCGGCTGTCGGCGAAGACCTGAATCTCGATATGGCGCGGGCGCGTCAGGTAGCGTTCCACCAGCACCTTGTCGTCGCCGAAGCTGTTGATGGCTTCGCGCTTGCAGGACGCTAGCGCAGCCTTGAAATCTTCCGATTTCTCGACGATGCGCATGCCCTTGCCGCCGCCGCCGGCGCTGGCCTTGAGCAGTACCGGATAGCTGATGCGGTCGGCTTCTTTCTGCAGGAAGTCGGCCTCCTGGTTGTCGCCGTGATAGCCGGGCACCAGCGGCACATTGGCTTTTTCCATCAAGGCCTTGGCCGCCGACTTCGATCCCATCGCATGGATCGCCGACGCCGGCGGGCCGATGAAGACCAGCCCGGCCTTGGCGCATGCTTCGGCGAAACCGGCATTCTCGGACAGGAAGCCATAACCGGGATGGATCGCCTGCGCACCGGTGGCCAATGCCACGGCGATGATCTTGTCGCCGAGCAGATAGCTCTCCTTGGCCGGCGCCGGGCCGATCAGCACGGCCTCGTCGCAGGCCGCGACATGCTTGGCGTGCGCATCGGCTTCGGAATACACGGCAACCGTCTTGATGCCGAGCTTGCGCGCGGTCTCGGCCACCCGGCAGGCGATCTCGCCGCGATTTGCGATCAGAATTTTGCTGAACATCTTGTCTCCTTTTTTTGCATCTTCTGGATAGAAGAATTATTTTCCCGGTTCAGTCGGGGGCATTATTTTTTGTACCGCCGCCGTCTTCGTATTTCGATGAGACGCAATTTCCGCCAATAATTGCCGACGCATCAGCTCCCGTTCGGCGGCATCTGTTTTCCAGACGATGTGATCATCGATTGCGTAGGGATAGCAATTTGATTTCGCCAGATTCTGGCAAGTGATCAGCGCAGAAGCGAGCGCGTCTTTTCCCGTGCGATACGCCCAATGTCCATTCTCGGAAATGACAAAGCTGCGTGGCAAAGGACGTGTGAGATAAAGGGCGTAGCTGTCTTTGGCAAATTGACCGACATAGGGGATGGCCTCGGCGTTGGCCAGTTCAGCAAAGCCGGTATCGAGAGGAAGTGCGAATTCGCTTTGAAGCGGTTGTTTCGCCGCTTTGCGGCTGGCCTCAATCTTTTGCTTGTTTGCCTGGCGGATATCCGTGAAGTCGGTCTTTCCCATCATCTCGGCAACGGCCAGTTCCGTGAACTTGTTGTAGAGCCAGTTGATGCGTGTACTGTCTCCTCCAGCTATACCACCCAGGCCATACGAGGCCGTAACGTCGAAGGCATGGACTTGTTTATTGCCGCTGTCGAAGATGCGGACCTTGCCGTCGATCGAATCCGCCCCTGCCATGATGCCCCACATAATTGCGTTGAACGCAGAGCGGATCCGGAAACGGTTAATGGTGATTTCTGCGCGATAAGGCGAGTCAGCTTTCACCAAATCCAAGCCGCCGAGTTTGCGTTCGATGAAATCCAGTAACTCCTTCTGGCTGAAAATAGGATTTTCGGCTTGCAACAACGTTGCCTCTTCCGACAATTTCAGTTCCACGGAATTGATGGAGGTCGTAGCGAAAGTAGCTTTCATGGAGCCGTTTTCCCTCTGTATCGTGCCGGCGCAGCCGGACAGCAATGCGACGCACGACAAAATCAGAGCCCAGTAATTTTTCATTTTCCCCAGCCTTTGTTATTGGATTTGAGCATTCATTCTACATACGAAACACACCGAACTTCGTCTCTTCAATCGGCGCATTCAACGCTGCGCTCAGTCCCAGCCCAAGCACCGTGCGCGTATCGGCGGGGTCGATCACGCCGTCGTCCCACAGGCGCGCCGAGGCGTAGTAGGGATGCCCCTGGTGTTCGTACTGTTCGCGGATGGGCGTCTTGAAGGCGGCTTCTTCTTCCGCCGTCCAGCTGCCTCCCTTGGACTCGATACCGTCGCGCCTGACGGTCGCCAGCACGCTGGCGGCTTGCTCGCCGCCCATCACCGAGATGCGCGCATTCGGCCACATCCACAGGAAGCGCGGCGAAAAAGCGCGACCGCACATGCCGTAGTTGCCGGCGCCGAAACTGCCGCCGATGATCATCGTCAGCTTCGGCACGGCGGCGGTCGAGACGGCGGTCACCATCTTGGCGCCGTTGCGCGCGATGCCTTCGTTTTCATATTTCTTGCCGACCATGAAGCCGGTGATGTTCTGCAAGAAGATCAGCGGGATCTTGCGCTGGCAGCACAGTTCGATGAAGTGCGCACCCTTGAGGGCGGACTCCGAAAACAGGATGCCGTTGTTGGCGATGATGCCGACCGGCATGCCGTACAGATGCGCGAAGCCGCACACCAGTGTGGTGCCGTAGCGCGCCTTGAATTCGTCGAACTCGCTGCCGTCGACCACGCGTGCAATCACCTCGCGCACGTCGAAGGGTTTGCGCGTGTCGGTCGGGATCACGCCGTACAGTTCGCGCGCCGGATACTTCGGCTCACGGATTTCGCGCATGGCCAGCTGCTGCGGCTTGGTGCGATTGAGGTTGCCGACGATGCTGCGCGCAATCGACAGCGCATGCAGGTCGTTTTGCGCCAGGTGATCGACCACGCCCGACAGGCGCGTGTGGACGTCGCCGCCGCCCAGATCTTCCGCCGTGACGACTTCGCCGGTGGCTGCTTTCACCAGCGGTGGGCCGGCCAGGAAGATGGTGCCCTGGTCCTTGACGATGATGGATTCGTCGCTCATCGCCGGCACATACGCGCCGCCGGCGGTGCAGGAACCCATCACCACCGCGATCTGCGGGATGCCTTTGGCCGACAGGTTGGCCTGGTTGAAGAAGATGCGGCCGAAGTGGTCGCGGTCGGGAAATACTTCGTCCTGGTTCGGCAAGTTGGCGCCGCCGCTGTCGACCAGGTAGATGCAGGGCAGGTGGTTGAACTCGGCGATCTCCTGCGCGCGCAAATGCTTCTTGGCGGTCATCGGATAGTAGGTGCCGCCCTTGACGGTGGCATCGTTGCAGACGATCACGCATTCCTGGCCGGCGACGCGGCCGATGCCGGTGATGATGCCGGCGGAGGGCGCCGCATCCTTGCCTTCCTTCTCCTGATACATGGCGTAGGCGGCCAGTTGCGAGAACTCGAGGAAAGGCGTGCCCGGATCGAGCAGCATCTGCACGCGGTCGCGCGGCAGCAGTTTGCCGCGCGCCAGATGTTTGTTGCGTGCGGCCTCGCCGCCGCCTTGCGCGATGACGGCGATTTTCTCTTTCAGATCGTCGACGATGACTTGCATCGCCGCCATATTGCTCTGGAAATCTTCACTGCGCGTATTCAGTTTGCTGTCGAGTTGCGGCATGGTGATCCCTTTGTCTCAATATATTCTTATTCGTCGTCGGGAAAGGCGCCGTCGACGTAATACCAGCGCGCCACGCCGGCGGCGTCCGGCTGGCGTACAAAACTGCTGACTTCATGCAAACGATGTCCGCGGCCGCCGACCTTGAAGCGGGCGACGAATTCCACCGTGGCTTCATCGGTGTCTTTCACATGTTTGTGCTTGATCACGTCGAGTGCTATCCATTTGACGTCGCTCTCGGCAGTGATCGGCTCGTCCGGCAGCGTGTCGGGATGCCAGGTCGCGCGCAGATATTCTTCCTCGCGCAACGAGAATGCCGTATAGCGCGAGCGCATCAATTGCTCCGCCGTCGCCGGCACCGCTTCACCTGCAATGAAGCGCCCGCAGCAGGCGCCGTAGACGCCTTTGCCGCAAGGACAGGCTTGTTTGTCTGCCTTTCCAGCCATCAGATTTTGCCGTTCTTCAGGAACGCTTCGAGCTGGTCGAAGCGGTCGAAGCCCCAGAACGATTCGCCGCCGACGATCACGAACGGCGAGCCGAACACGCCGCGTTCGATGGAGGCGGCGACTTCCGCTTTCAGCGCGTCCTTGACGGCGTCGTCGTTGAGCGCCGCCGTCAGCTTGCCGACGTCGATGCCGTTATCGCCGGCGATGCGCACCACGGTCTCGAGTTTGCTGATGTCGATGTTTTCGGTGAAGTAGGCGCTGTAGAAGGCATGGATCAGGTTGATCGCTTTGGCCGCTTCGTTTTGCTGCACCCACAATATTGCGCGCGCCGCATGTTGCGTGGCGATCGGCATGACGTCGGGATGGCGGAACAGGATGTTGTGGAAGCGCGCGCTGCGCTCCATGTCGTGGCGCGCATAGTCGCCTTTCAACGGCACGTTGGCGATCGGCGCGATGTTCATGGTCTTGAACACCGGGCCGAGCAGAATGGCGCGCCAGTTGACCGTACGGCCATATTTCGCCGCCAGTTTTTCGATCTCCAGGGAGGCGAAATAACCGTACGGCGAGCTGAAGTCGAAGTAGAAATCGACGGGTGTTTTTTGATCGCTCATTGTTGGTCCCGGAGTGAGTTACAGCAGTTCAATCGCCAGCGCCGTGCCTTCGCCGCCGCCGATGCACAGGGACGCGACGCCGCGCTTGCCGCCGGTTTTCTTCAATGCGCCGATCAGCGTGACGATGATGCGCGCGCCGGAGGCGCCGATAGGATGGCCCAGCGCACAGGCGCCGCCGTGGATATTGACCTTGTCGTGGGGGATGCCGAGTTCCTTCATGGCGGCCATCGGCACG
Organism: Herbaspirillum lusitanum P6-12; assembly: GCF_000256565.1. Taxonomy (GTDB): domain Bacteria; phylum Pseudomonadota; class Gammaproteobacteria; order Burkholderiales; family Burkholderiaceae_D; genus Herbaspirillum; species Herbaspirillum lusitanum. The sequence continues at coordinate 9,438 of NZ_AJHH01000305.1, forward strand.
GCGGCAAAGGCCTCGTTGATTTCAAACAGATCGACGTCGGCGGTGCTCCAGCCGATTTTCTTGTACAGGTTGTTGATGGCGCCGATCGGCACA
>NZ_AJHH01000306.1 GCF_000256565.1 Herbaspirillum lusitanum P6-12
TGGCCGGCCCGCGCGTGGCCACGGTGACGGGCGCGATTTCCCATTTGAACGAGCCGTCGGCGGTGGCTTGCTGCGCGCGCTTGACCGAGGCGATCGCGAACGCATCCTGGTCTTCGCGCGTGAAGTGATATTTCGCCGCGCAGTCTTCGCCGAAAGTGCCCATCGCACGGCCTTTGTCATAAGCGTCTTCGAGGCCGTCGAGCATCATGTGATCGTAGATCATGCCGTGGCCGATGCGATAACCGCCGCGTGCTTTCGGGATCAGGTAGGGAGCGTTGGTCATCGATTCCATGCCGCCGGCGACGACCACGTCATTGGTGCCGGTGAGGATGGAGTCGAAGCCGAACATGGTGGCCTGCATGGCCGAGCCGCACATCTTCGACAAGGTCACGGCCCCGGCCGAGACGGGGATGCCGGCCTTGATCGCCGCCTGGCGCGCAGGCGCCTGGCCTTGGCCCGCCATCAGGCAGTTGCCGAACAACACATCCTGCACCTGGTCCGGTGCGACGCCGGCGCGTTCCAGCGCGGCCTTGATGGCGGCGGCGCCGAGATCGCCGGCGGTCAGCGCCGACAACTCGCCCTGGAAGGCCCCCATGGGAGTGCGCGCGGCGCCGACGATAACGATGGGATCTTCAATGCGGTCTTCAATACGGTCTTGCATGTTCTTCTCCTGCTGGAATGGATGAGTCAAAAAAAGCTTACATGGTCTCGGCAAACAGTTCGCGGCCGATCAGCATGCGGCGGATTTCACTGGTGCCGGCGCCGATTTCGTAGAGTTTGGCGTCGCGCCACAGGCGGCCGACCGGGTATTCGTTGATGTAGCCGTTGCCGCCCAGCGCCTGAATCGCTTCGCCGGCCATCCAGGTGGCTTTTTCTGCTGAGTAGAGAATGGCGCCGGCGGCGTCCTTGCGCAGCGCGCGCACCGCGTCCGGCGTCTTGGCGCGATCGCAGGCCTGGCCGACGGCATAGACGTAGGCCTTGCAGGCCATCATGGTCGAATACATGTCGGCGATCTTGCCCTGCATCAGTTGGAACTCGCCAATCGACTGGCCGAACTGCTTGCGGTCATGCACGTAGGGCACGACGACGTCCATGCAGGCTTGCATGATGCCGAGCGGTCCGCCGGACAGCACCGTGCGTTCGAAGTCGAGACCGGACATCAGCACGTTGACGCCGCGACCGATGCCGCCCAGCACGTTTTCGGCCGGCACTTCGCAGTCCTGGAACACCAGTTCGCCGGTGTGTGAGCCGCGCATGCCGAGCTTGTCGAGTTTTTGCGCGACCGAGAATCCCTTGAAACCCTTTTCCACCAGGAAGGCGGTCATGCCGCGCGCGCCGGCTTCCAGGTCGGTCTTGGCGTACACCACCAGCACGTCGGCGTCGGGGCCGTTGGTGATCCACATCTTGCTGCCGTTCAATACGTAGCGGTCGCCTTTCTTGTCGGCGCGCAGCTTCATGCTGACGACGTCGGAGCCGGCGTTGGGTTCCGACATGGCGAGCGCGCCGATGAAGTCGCCGGAGATCAGCTTCGGCAAATACTTGTTCTTTTGCTCGGTGCTGCCGTTGCGCTTGATCTGGTTGACGCACAGGTTGGAGTGCGCGCCGTAGGACAGGCCGACCGAGGCCGAGGCGCGCGAGATTTCTTCCAGTGCGACGATGTGCGCGAGATAACCCATGGCGGCGCCGCCGTATTCTTCGTCGGCGGTGATGCCGAGCACGCCGAGGTCGCCCATCTTCTTCCACAAGTCCATCGGGAACTGGTCGCTGCGATCGATTTCCGCTGCGCGCGGGGCGATTTCAGCCTGGGCGAATGCGGCTACGCTCTCGCGCAATGCGGCAATGTCTTCACCGTGATCGAAGGTCAAACCTGGCAGATGGATCATGTTGTGTCTCCTCGTTTGGATAATGTCGTTATGGTCTGGATGCGGTACGTGGCGCTTTACGTTAACGTCAATTCAATTGCGAATTATGCCTAAATAATGGGCAATGCGTATTCATGGGGTCAGGCGGATTTTCGTGCGGCGGCGGTGCGGGCGCTGCGTTTTGCCGGCGCTTTGAGCGGCAGGTCGGTTTCCAGCAAGTGCAGGCATTCGGCTTCATGCGCTGCGATTTCTTCCAGCGTCACCTCGAGGTCTTCGCGCTGGCGTTCCAGCTTTTCGCGATGTTGCGCGAGCACGCCGAGGAAGCGCTGCAGTTGCGCTTCGGTATCCTTGGGCGACTCGTACATGTCAACCAGGTTCTTGATCTCCGAGAGGGTCAGGCCGAGACGCTTGCCGCGCAGCGTGAGCTTGAGGCGGGTGCGTTCGCGCGCGGCATAGACCCGGTTGCGACCGCCGCTGCCTTCGCGCTTCGGGCTCAGGAGGCCCTGGTCTTCATAAAACCGGATCGCGCGCGGCGTGATGGCGAATTCCTCAGCCAGTTCGGTGATGGTGTAGGTGGGCATGGCGGTGTCGGATACGGTTGGTCTGGCACTTTACGTTAACGTAAAGTATATTGTGCCTTGCCGTCCAGCGGAAAATGCAGCATGCGCCGGGCGAGCGTTCTTTCCTTGTCGCTGGAGCAATATCCGGCGTCATTCTTGTCATCGTTGCGGCCCGGCTCATTTCACTGATGAATGCACTTGAATCCCAGCTTGAATACGCCTTCGGCGACACCTTGCCCGCCGTGGGCGCCACCTTCGAAGTCGCGCCCGGCATATTGTGGCTGCGCATGGGCTTGCCGTTCGCGCTGGACCACATCAACCTGTGGCTGCTGGAAGACGAGATCGAAACGCCGACCGGACGCGTGCGCGGCTGGACTGCGGTCGATTGCGGCATCGCCACCGACGCCACGAAGGAAAGCTGGGAAAGCATTTTCGCCACGCAATTGCGCGGCTTGCCGATCATCCGCGTGCTGGCCACGCATTGCCATCCCGACCACGTCGGCCTGGCGGACTGGCTGTGCCGGCGCTGGAATGCCCCGCTGTGGATGAGCACCGGCGAATACGGTTTTGCGCGGCTGATGTCGGCCGGCTTGCCGGGTGCGGACGGCACGTCGGCGGCGCCGCATTTCCGCCGCCACGGCTTGGTCGATGAAGAGTTGATCGCCAAGCTGTCCGGTCGCAATAACTATTACCAGAACCTGGTGCCGAGCGTGCCGCTGGCATACACCCGTATGCAGGACCAGCACACGGTGCGCATCGGCGCGCGCGACCGGCGTGATCACCGGCTTCGGCCATTCGCCGGAACATGTTTCGCTGTACGCCGACGAGGCGCGCCTGCTGATTTCCGGCGACATGGTGTTGCCGCGCATCTCGACCAACGTGTCGGTATTCGCCATCGAGCCGGAAGCCAATCCGGTGCAGCAATATCTCGATTCATTGAAAAAATATACCGGCCTCGCCGACGACACGCTGGTGCTGCCGTCGCACGGCAAGCCGTTCCGCGGCTTGCATACGCGCATCACGCAACTCAACGATCATCACCGCGCGCGCCTGGCGGAAGTGCTGGAGGCATGCGCCACGCCAAAGACGGCGGTCGAGATCTTGCCGGTGATGTTCAAGCGCCCGCTGGATACGCATCAGCTCAGTTTCGCGCTGGGCGAGGCGGTGGCGCATTTGCACAAACTGTGGTTCGACGGCGTGCTGCAAAGACGGCTCGGCGAGGACGGGATTTTCCGCTTCAGCGTCGCCTCCTGATGCAATCAAAAACGGCCCGCAATCTGCGGGCCGTTTTGATGATGCGCTGACGCTCGGGTGAAGACCCGAATCCTTATCCGCGCTTCAGTTCGCGCTCTTCCTTGAGCATCTTGGTCTTGATGCGATTGCGCTTGAGCGGCGACAGATATTCCACGAAGACCTTGCCCTTGAGGTGATCCATCTCATGCTGGATGCAGACTGCCAGCAGGCCGTCTGCTTCCACCTCGAACTCCTTGCCGTCCGCGTCGAAGGCGCGGACGTTCGACGCCGTCGTAAATTCCCGGCACCGACAGGCAGCCTTCGTCGTAGACCTGCTTCTCGTCGCTGGCCCAGGTAATTTCCGGATTGATGAACACGCGCAGTTCGTTGTTGGTGTCGGACACGTCGATCACGAGCACCTGCTCATGCACGTCGATCTGGGTTGCCGCCAGGCCAACGCCGGGCGCGTCGTACATCGTTTCAGCCATATCGGCGACGAGTTTCTTCAGCCGCTCGTCGAATACGGTGACGGGCTTGGCGACCTTGTGCAGGCGGGGGTCCGGGTAACGGAGGATATTCAATAAGGCCATACTTTTCTGCTCACTGCGCTATCTGCGCTCTACAGCGATAGCTGAGGGTTGTTCTTGCCAGTTCAAGGAATTGTCGGCAGAATCAGTGTTTGTTGTCTTTGTGTCAACATTGTCGTGTAGACCGATTCCTCTGATTTGCCGCGATTCGTCGCTTTTTGGGCGCGATTTTTGAAAAATTTTATCATAGCCGCCGTACTCCTCCTCTCGCCGGGCCTGTCCGGGGCGGTCGCGGTCACGCTTTCGGAGGACGATGAAACAGTCGTGTGGCTGGCGCCCGCGGTGCGCCCAAGCGTGTTGCCGCAGATCGCGCAGGGTGTGCGACACCCTGTTCCCGTGGCGCCGCTGCTGATCGACACCGTGCAACTGGCGCAAGCCCCGCGCATCGTTGCTACGCCCGACCGGCGCGCACTGATGGGCAAGGGCGACCGCATCGTCGTGGAAGGCGATCTTCACGGAGTCGCCGAATTCCGCATCGTGCGGCCGTCGCTGAAACTGCGCGATCCGCTGAGCGGCGAGCATCTTGGCGATGAAGTCATCCCGCTCGGCAAAACCGTGCTGCGACGTGAAGGCGCAGGCGGCGCGCACAGTTTCATCATCACATCATCGACACAGGAAATTACGCCGGGCGACTTGCTGATCCGGGATGCCGCACCAGTTGCAAATTCCATCGCCATCCGATCCGGCGCGACGGTGGATGCACGGATTATCTCCATAGCCGGCGGCGTTGTGCATGCGGCGCAGAATCAGGTAGTGGGCATCAACAAAGGCGGACGCGACAACGTCGCCGCAGGCATGTCGCTGGCGTTGTACGCAACACCGGAGCCGCATCGTGCGGCCGCAAAAAATGCGCAGCAGCAGGCATCAGGGCCGCCGGAACATGAGAGCGGCCGCTTGCTGATCTTTCGCGTCTACGACCGCGTTTCGTACGGGCTCATCACCGGCTCCGTCGAAGCGCTGCAGGTAGGGGACAAGGCGCTCGCGCCATCAACGGAATACACACCACATTGACCATTGCCAATTTCAATGACGCAGCCGAGCTGCGTGACTGGATCCGCTTCATGCAAACCGATGGCGTCGGCGTCGACATGGCGCGCAGATTGCTGTCCACCTTCGGCCTGCCGGGAGACATTTTCAGCGCCGGCTTCGACGAGCTGCGTGCGGTCGCGCCGGAACGCATCGCACGGGCGTTGCTGCAAGCGCCGACCGCGATGATGCAGAACCGGCTTGAACTGACGCTGGACTGGGCCGCTCAACCGGGCAATCGCATTCTCACGCTGGCCGATGCCGATTATCCGCAAGCCTTGCTGAATATTGCAGACCCGCCGATCCTGCTCTATATAAAAGGCCGCAGCGAACTGTTGTCGGCGACGTCGCTCGCCGTGGTCGGCAGCCGCAACGCCACGGTGCAGGGCGTACAGAACGCCGAGCGATTTTCCGAAGCGGCCAGCCATGCCGCGTTGACGGTGGTGTCGGGGCTGGCGCTGGGCATCGACGCGGCCGCGCATCACGGCGGCCTGCGCGGCAGAGGTTCCAGCGTCGCGGTGATCGGCACCGGCATCGACATCGTCTATCCGATGCGCAATCGCGGGTTGGCGCAACGCCTGGCGGACGAGGGTTGCATCGTCAGTGAATATCCGCTCGGCATGCCGCCGGTGGCGGCCAATTTCCCGCGTCGCAATCGCATCATTTCCGGACTGGCGCGTGCGGTGCTGGTCGTCGAAGCGGCAGCGCAATCGGGTTCGCTGATCACGGCGCGCACGGCGGCCGAGCAGGGTCGCGACGTGTTTGCGATTCCCGGTTCGATTCATTCGCCGTTGTCCAAAGGATGTCATCAACTGATCAAGCAGGGCGCCAAACTGGTCGAGTCGGAGCAGGACATCCTCGAAGAACTCGGCAAGCTGCCGCTGCTCGCGCGGCAGTCACCGGCGCCCGCCATTACATCTGCAGACAAGCACGCCGACGACTTGCTCGGCGCCATGGGTTTTGATCCGGTCGATGCGGATGCGCTCAGCATGCGCAGCGGCCTCGACGCCGCTGCGTTGAGCGAACGATTGCTCACGCTGGAGCTCGACGGGGCGGTGGAATGCCTGCCGGGAGGACGCTACCGGCGCGTGAATTGAAGCGGATAAATCGCGCTGACATCGGCGCCAAAAACCGACGTCAAATAATGACTCGCACAATCAGATAACGGACAGACAACAACTCACAAGATATTCTGCGCAAATCCCAAAATCCTGCCATACTGGATTCGTAGACTTGTGTTGTGTCAACCTTCGCGATAGAGTAGAGCCATGTTTGACGTCCTTGTTTATCTGTACGAAACCTATTATCGCCCTGATGCCTGCCCTGAACCGGCGGCCTTGGTCAAGAAATTGACCGCCATTGGTTTTGAGGACGAGGAAATTACCAGGGCGCTCGGTTGGCTCACCGATCTGGAAGAAGCCAATCACGAGTTCGCTGATCAATATCCGCAGCAAACCGCCTTCTCCTTCGGTATCCGCATTTACGCCCAGCAAGAGATGGATGTGCTCGGCACCGAAGCTGTCGGCTTCATCCAGTTCCTCGAATCCGCCAAGATGCTCAACGCCGTGCAGCGCGAAATCGTTATCGAACGCGCTCTCGCGATCGGCGATGCGCCGGTGTCGCTGGAGAAGCTCAAGGTCATCGTGCTGATGGTCTTGTGGAGTCAGGGCAAGGAACCGGACGGTCTGATGTTCGACGAGCTGTTCTTGGACGAAGACGATGCCGAGCCGCGGCTGTTGCATTGAGTCTTCCCGCCTTGCATTGAATGCAACAAAAACACAGCGTCCATTGGGCGCTGTTTTTCATGGTGCGGGCGCTTCATGCGCCGGTTGCAAAGCACATTGGCGGATGTACAGCGCCGCCTCGGGTCGCGCTTGTTTTTTGCGGATTCGCCTGCAGATTGTCCAAAACCTGCAGGTCCCCGGGGAACCATAGCCTCACTGCGGCGCTTGCCGATTGTTCTGCAACGCGCTTATCATTCCCCCGCACTGCTCAAATATTAGCTACTATATAAAAAGCATATTGCCAATATGCAATAGAAATTGCGCTTCAGCGCCACATTTTGGCGCGGCCGGGCAGCAGCCTACGACCCCTTTTGCATCCTCTTTTGAGACCACATTTATGAGCAAGACCCTCATCATTGCCGAGAAGCCCTCTGTCGCGAACGACATCGCGAAGACGCTCGGCGGCTTTACCAAGCACGATGAGTATTTCGAATCCGACGAATACGTACTGTCCTCCGCCGTCGGTCACCTGCTGGAAATCGCGGTGCCCGAGGAATACGACGTCAAGCGCGGCAAGTGGACCTTTACCCATTTACCGATGATTCCGCCGCACTTTGCGCTCAACCCGATCGCCAAGACCGAGTCGCGCCTCAAGGCGCTGAACAAGCTGATCAAGCGCAAGGACGTCACCGGCCTGATCAACGCCTGCGATGCCGGGCGTGAGGGCGAACTGATTTTCCGCCTGATCGCGCAATACACCAAAGCCAAGCAGCCGGTACAGCGCCTGTGGCTGCAGTCGATGACGCCGGGTGCGATCCGCGACGGCTTCGCCAACCTGCGCAAGGATGAAGAGATGCTGCCGCTGGCCGATGCCGCCCGTTGCCGCAGCGAAGCGGACTGGCTGATCGGCATCAACGGCACGCGCGCCATGACCGCGTTCAATTCGAAAGAAGGCGGTTTTTATCTGACCACCGTCGGTCGCGTGCAAACGCCGACCTTGTCGATCGTGGTCGAGCGTGAAGAGAAGATCAAGAAGTTCGTCTCCCGCGATTTCTGGGAAGTACGCGCCGACTTCGTCTGCGCCGCCGGCATCTACGAAGGCCGCTGGCTCGACAAGCAGCACAAGAAAGACGAGAACGATCCGGAGAAGCGCCCCGAACGCCTGTGGAGCAAGGCTGCCGCCGAATCGATCGTGGCCGCCTGCCGCGGCAAGATCGGCAACGTCACCGAAGAATCCAAGCCGACCACGCAAATGGCGCCCGGGCTGTTCGACCTGACCAGTCTGCAACGGGAAGCCAACTCGCGCTTCGGTTTCTCTGCCAAGAACACACTCGGCCTGGCCCAGGCTCTGTACGAAAAGCACAAGGTGCTGACCTATCCGCGTACCGATTCGCGCCATCTGCCGGAAGATTACGTGCAGACCGTCAAGGACACGCTGGACACCCTGTCCGAGAGCAACAATTATCATCAGTTCTCGAAGCAGATACTCAAGCAGGGCTGGGTCAAGCCGAACAAGCGCATCTTCGACAACACCAAGATCAGCGATCACTTTGCGATCATTCCGACCACGCAAGCACCGAAGAATCTGTCCGAACCGGAACAGAAGCTGTACGACCTGGTGACGCGCCGCTTCATGGCGGTGTTCTTCCCGGCCGCGGAATTCCAGGTCACGACGCGCTTCACCGAAGTCTCCGGTCATCAGTTCAAGACTGAGGGCAAGGTCATGACCAACCCCGGCTGGCTGGCGATCTACGGCAAGGACGTGGTCGACGAGAAAGACGAAAACAGCGGCACGCTGGTCGCCGTCGCCAAGGACGAAAAGGTCAAGACCGACAAGATCACCGCCAACGGCCTGGTCACCAAGCCGCCGGCACGCTACACCGAAGCGACGTTGCTGTCGGCTATGGAAGGCGCCGGCAAGCTGATCGACTCCGACGAGCTGCGCGAAGCGATGGCCGGCAAGGGGCTCGGCACGCCAGCCACGCGTGCGGCCATCATCGAAGGCTTGATCAACGAAAAATACCTGCTGCGCGAAGGCCGCGAAATGATGCCGACCGCCAAGGCGTTCCAGCTCATGACGCTGTTGCACGGCCTCGGCGTGGACGAACTGACCGAACCTGAACTGACCGGCGAGTGGGAACAGAAGCTGGCGCAGATGGAGCGCGGCAAGATCAGCCGTGAAGAGTTCATGCGCGAGATTGCGCAGATGACGCAAATCATCGTCAAGCGCGCCAAGGAATACGACAACGACACCATTCCCGGCGACTACGCGACGTTGAAGACGCCGTGCCCGAATTGCGGCAGCGTGGTGAAGGAAAACTATCGTCGCTTCGCCTGCACCAAGTGCGAATTCTCGATGAGCAAGACGCCCGCCGGGCGCCAGTTTGAAATCCCTGAAGTGGAAGAATTGCTGGCCAATCGCACCATCGGCCCCCTGCAAGGTTTCCGCTCCAAGATGGGCCGTCCGTTTGCAGCGATCCTGAAGATCTCGCGCGACGAAGAAATCAAGAACTTCAAGCTGGAATTCGACTTCGGCCAGAATGACGACGAAGGCGGCGAACCGGTCGACTTCAGCGAGCAGACGCCGCTCGGCCCTTGCCCGAAATGCGGCAGCGGCGTCTACGAAATGGGCCTGGCCTACGTCTGCGAAAAGCAGGTCGCGAAACCGAAGGCCTGCGATTTCCGCAGCGGCCGCATCATCCTGCAGCAGGAGATTCTGCCGGAGCAGATGGCCAAGCTGCTCAACGAAGGCAAGACCGACTTGCTGCCGGGCTTCATCTCGCAACGCACGCGCCGTCCATTCAAGGCCTTCCTGTCGCGCGGCAAGGACGGCAAGATCAGCTTCGAGTTCGAGGAGCGCAAAGCCAAGGCGCCGGCCAAGGGCAAGGCGGCTGCGGCAGAAGCAGAGGGCGACGACGCTGCCACTGCAACCGCGACCAAGGCGAAGGCCAAGCCGGCAGCAGCTGCGAAGAAGCCGGCCGCCAAGAAACCTGCGGCTAAAAAGCCGGCCGTGAAAAAGGCCGCGCCCAAGAAGACCGCCGCCGCTTGATCAAACATCGGCGCACAAAAAAGCCCTCGGCAACGAGGGCTTTTTTACGACCGTTGTGAACGCAAACGTTCATGCCGGAGCCGGGTTCACTGCTTGTAATCGATCGTCAGCGGAGAATGGTCCGAGAAGCGCGCGGTCTTGTAGATCGCCGCGGTCTTGGCCTTCTTGGCGATGCCGGCGGTGGCGATGTGATAGTCGATGCGCCAACCCACGTTGTTGGCCCAGGCCTGGCCGCGATTGCTCCACCAGGTGTAGGCGTCGCCGGTGGTTTCCGGATGGATGGTGCGGTAGACGTCGACCAGGCCTAGTTCGTCGAACACGCGCGTCAGCCAGGCGCGCTCTTCCGGCAGGAAGCCCGAGTTCTTCTGGTTGCTCTTCCAGTTCTTGAGATCGATTTCCTTGTGCGCGATGTTCCAGTCACCGCAGATCACGATCTCGCGGCCGCTGTTCTTGAGTTCCTGCAAATGCGGCAGGAACACCTCCATGAAACGGAACTTGGCTTGCTGGCGCTCTTCGCTCGACGAGCCGGAGGGGCAGTACAGCGAGATCACGGTGAGGTCGCCGAAGTCGCATTCCACGTAGCGGCCTTCATCGTCGAACTCTTGCACGCCGAAGCCGATGCGCACCGCATTCGGGGTGCGCTTGCTGTAGACGCCCACGCCCGAGTAGCCTTTTTTCACGGCATAGTGGAAATGGCCGACGTAGCCTTCCGGTGCGAGGAACTCCGGCGACATGTCGGCTTCCTGCGCCTTCAGTTCCTGCACGCAGATGAAGTCGGCGGATTCCTTGGCCATCCATTCGAAGAAACCCTTTTTGGCGGCGGAGCGGATGCCGTTGAGATTGGCGGAGACGATTTTTGGCATGGAGAAACTCACGTAAAAGTCAGGCGCGTAGCATACCTGATTCATTTAAAATGTGGGTTTTGCAGGCCGCTGCATGCATTGGAAACGCTTCTTCCCCGCAGAGCCGGTTTGCATATCATTTTCCAGGAATGTATTTTGAGCAACTTACGACAAGAATTCATTGAGTTTGCCGTGTCCGCAGGCGTATTGCGCTTTGGCGAGTTCGTCACCAAGGCCGGCCGCACTTCGCCTTACTTCTTTAATGCCGGGCTGTTCAACGAAGGCGCGGCGCTGGCCAAAGTGGCGCAGTTCTACGCCCAGACCCTGCAGGAGTCCGGCCTGCAATACGACATGCTGTTCGGCCCCGCCTACAAAGGCATCACGCTGGCTTCGGCCACCGCCGTCGCGCTGGCGGGCCAGGGCCGCAACGTGCCGTTCGCCTACAACCGCAAGGAAGCCAAGGACCACGGCGAAGGCGGCACCATCGTCGGCGCCAAGCTGCAGGGCCGGGTGGTGATCATTGACGACGTGATTTCGGCCGGCACCTCGGTGCGCGAATCGGTGGACATGATCCGCGCTGCCGGCGCCACCCCTTGCGCGGTCCTGATCGCGCTCGACCGCATGGAACGTTCGGGCAAGGACGACGCCCTGTCGGCACTGTCGGCGGTGCAAGAAGTGGGCAAGGCCTACGACATGCCGGTGATCTCGATCGGCAACCTCAACGATCTGCTGCAATACCTGGGGCAGGCCGGCGCCGATGCACAGCTGTCGCAGTACAAGGATGCCGTGGCGGCTTACCGCACGCGTTACGGCGTGCAATAAAAGCAATTCACGCCATCTGCGGGAAATAAAAAATGCCCCGGGTTGAAGGCTTTGGCGGCAGCGTCAGACGGTGCTCCTGACTACTGCCGTCGTACCGACGCCCAGGCGTTGCAGGCGATCATCCAGCTCGCCGATCTGCGCCGCCACCGCGTTTTCTGTCAGCTGGCCGCGTTGCTGGATATCTTGCTGCACCGATTCGATCTTGTTGGTCAGCGCGCTCAGATGGGCGTTCTGGCGTTGTTGCAGCTGCTGCAATTCGCTTTGCAGGTAACCGCGCAATTCGATGAAGCGCGATTTTTCGGCCTGGTCGGCCAGCTCGCGCTGCGTATCAAGCTGCTTGTATTGAAGGCTTTGGCGGCAGCGTCAGACGGTGCTCCTGACTACTGCCGTCGTACCGACGCCCAGGCGTTGCAGGCGATCATCCAGCTCGCCGATCTGCGCCGCCACCGCGTTTTCTGTCAGCTGGCCGCGTTGCTGGATATCTTGCTGCACCGATTCGATCTTGTTGGTCAGCGCGCTCAGATGGGCGTTCTGGCGTTGTTGCAGCTGCTGCAATTCGCTTTGCAGGTAACCGCGCAATTCGATGAAGCGCGATTTTTCGGCCTGGTCGGCCAGCTCGCGCTGCGTATCAAGCTGCTTGGTCAGCCGGCGCGCTTCGAACAGCGCGCTGGTTTGCAGCGCCATCACGTACAGCAGGAACGCTGCAGTGAGGACCACCACCACGCCCAGCATCACCAGGCCCAGCGGCGCCTGGAAGTCGGTAAACACCAGCGTCAGCGGCGTTGGCGCGAGGAAGGCTTGCCAGTTGACGGCGGCGAAGATGGCGACCAGCGCCAGCATCACGATCATAAAAGTTGTGCGGAATTTCATGAGCATTCTCCTGTTGTTGTTCGAATAAGAGGCGCCTGGGCGGATCGGGCGCATCGTCCAGGGTTTGGACCTGCGACGCGCGACGCCGTTCCTTATCGATTCGAAACAATGCCGGACGGGCAATAAAAAACCCTCTTGCGAGGGCTTTTTGTCGCACCTTGCCGAACGCACAAGCCTCAGACCGGCACGTCGCCTTCGACCGTGGTGCGGTACAGCGTACGGCGCAGGTGCTGCGGCGTGATGGCGGCGTAATGCTGGGTGCTGCGGTTGTCCCAGAACACCATGTCGTGCGGTTGCCATTGATGGCGGTAGACGTTCTCGGGCCGCGTGATGTGCGCATGCAGCGTCTTGAGCAGCTCATCGCTTTCATCGCGCGGGATGCCGACGATGTGCGAGGTGAAGCCCTCGCTGACGAACAGGATCTTGCGGCCGCTTTCAGGATGCGTAGTGATGACCGGGTGCTCCACCGGCGGCACTTCGTCGATCTGCTTTTGCGTCAGCTCCTGGCGCCACGGCGACAGCTTGCGCAGGCGTTCGTAGCGATAGACGTAGGAGTGCACCGCGCGCTTGCCTTCCAGCAGCTTCTTGATCTCGGCCGGCAGCGTGTCGTAGGCGTTGGCGGTGTTGGCGAACAGCGTGTCGCCCTGTTCCGCCGGCAGCTCTTGCGAATGCAGCAGCGCCCCCAGGCTGGGTTTGGGCATGTACGAGAGATCCGAATGCCAGTCGGCGCCGGCGTCGACCAGGCCGATCGGTTTGCCGTCTTCGAGCACGTTGGAGACGATCAGGATTTCCGGATAATTTTCCAGGTGGAAGCGGTTGAGCACATGCACCTGCAGCGGGCCGAAGCGGCGGCTGAAGGCGACGTGCTGGTCGGGCGTGATGCGCTGGTCGCGGAACACCACCACGTTGTGTTCGACCAGCGCTGCGCGGATCTCGGCCAGTTCGCGGTCGGACACCGGCAGGTTGAGGTCGAGGCCGGTGATCTCGGCGCCCAGCGGGCCGCCGAAGGCGCGGATGGTGAAGTCTTGTGCCGCTGCGGCGGAAGGGGTTTGCAATGCGCTTGCGCTGGACATGATGAATCTGGCTCCGTTGCCGGACGGCGGCGGTCAGCTTGCAACCGGCGACTCCGTCCGCGTATGGGTAAAGCAAGGATTACACCCCTCGCCAGCCGGGCCAGCAAGTAATAAGTTTTCATAACCATATGCGTTTTCTGCGCATCCGGCGGCGCC
>NZ_AJHH01000307.1 GCF_000256565.1 Herbaspirillum lusitanum P6-12
ACCCGCTGCAACGGCAGCGGCTTTGATCGTCATCACGGGCGGAAACCGTGGTCAGGCAGTCAGTTTCTTGCGCAACAATTCGGTCAATTGCGCCGGATTGGCTTTGCCCTTGGTGGCTTTCATGGCCTGGCCGATCAGCGCATTGATGGCCTGTTCCTTGCCGGAGCGGAACTCCGCCACCGACTTTTCATTGGCTGCCAGCACCTGATCGACGATGGCTTCCAGCGCGCCGCTGTCGGAAATCTGCTTGAGGCCCTTGGCGTCGATGATGTCGTCGGCCAGCGTGTCCTTGTCGGACTTGGCTTCCCACATGGCGGCGAAGACTTCCTTGGCGATCTTGTTGGAAATGGTGCCGTCGGCGATGCGCTTCAACAGCAGCGCAAACTGCACCGCGCTGACCGGCGCGGCGGCGATGTCGGTGTCTTCGCGGTTGAGCGTCGAGGCGACGTCGCCCATGAGCCAGTTGGCCGCGGGTTTGGCCTGCTCCTTGCCGGCGGCGGCGACCACTGCTTCGAAGTAGGACGCCATCGCCTTCGACTGCGTCAGCACGGCGGCGTCGTATTCGGTCAGCGCGTAATCGCCGACGAAACGTTCGCGCATCGCGCCCGGCAATTCCGGCATGGTGGCTTTCACGCGTGCGATCCACTCCTGCGCAATCACCAGCGGCGGCAGATCAGGGTCGGGGAAGTAGCGATAATCCTGGGCGTCTTCCTTGCTGCGCATCGAGCGCGTTTCCTTCTTGTCCGGATCGTACAGGCGGGTTTCCTGCACCACGGTGCCGCCGTCTTCGATCAGTTCGACCTGGCGGCGCACTTCGTAGTTGATCGCGTCTTCCATGAAGCGGAACGAGTTGAGATTCTTGATCTCGCAGCGGGTGCCGTATTCCTTCTGGCCGACCGGGCGCACCGAGACGTTGGCGTCGCAGCGGAACGAGCCTTCCTGCATGTTGCCGTCGCAGATGCCCAGCCACATCACCAGCGAATGCAGCGCCTTGGCGTAGGCCACGGCTTCGGCGGCGCTGCGCATGTCGGGTTCGGTGACGATTTCCAGCAGCGGCGTGCCGGCGCGGTTGAGGTCGATGCCGGTCATTCCCTGGTAGTCTTCATGCAGCGACTTGCCGGCGTCTTCTTCGAGATGGGCGCGGGTCAGTTGCAAGGTCTTGATTTCGGCCTTGCCGTCCTTCTCGAGCACGAAGGAAATCTTGCCGCCCTGGACCACCGGGATTTCAAACTGGCTGATCTGGTATCCCTTGGGCAGGTCGGGATAGAAATAATTTTTACGCGCGAACACCGAACGCGGCGCAATCGTCGCGCCGATGGCCAGGCCGAACTGGATGGCGCGTTCGACCGCGCCCTTGTTCAGCACCGGCAAGACGCCCGGCAAGGCCAGGTCGACCGGGCTGGCCTGGGTGTTGGGGGCGGAGCCGAACTGCGTCGACGAGCCGCTGAAAATTTTGGATTCGGTCGAAAGCTGCGTGTGCGTTTCCAGACCGATGACGACTTCCCACTGCATAATATTCCTCGCTGATTCTGTACTGTTTTACTTTGGCAAACGTCGCTCAGTCCGGCGCGCGCAGGTGCCAGTCGGTGACTTGCTGGTATTGGTGGGCGACGTTGAGCAGGCGTGCTTCATCGTAGTAGCTGCCGATGATTTGCAGGCCGACCGGACGCTGGCCGTTCTTTTCGCCCTGACCAAATCCGCACGGGATCGACATGCCCGGCAGGCCTGCCAGGCTCGTCGACAGCGTGAAAATGTCGGCCAGGTAGTTGGCTACCGGGTCGTCGGTCTTGTCGCCCAGGTCCCATGCCACGGTCGGCGAGACCGGTCCCATGATGACGTCGCACTTGCGGTCCGGGCCGGTCAGCGCGTTCTGGAAATCCTGCGCGATCAGGCGGCGGATTTTTTGCGCCTGCAGGTAGTACGCGTCGTAGTAACCGTGCGACAGCACATAGGCGCCGACCAGGATGCGGCGCTTCACTTCGTCGCCGAAACCTTCCGCGCGCGTCTTCTGGTACATGTCGGCGAGGTCCTTGTAATCGGCGGCGCGATGGCCGTAGCGCACGCCGTCGAAACGCGACAGGTTCGACGATGCTTCGGCCGGCGCGATCACGTAATACACGGGGATCGACAGCTCGGTTTTCGGCAGCGAAATGTCGACCAGCGTGGCGCCGAGTTTTTCGTATTCCGCGAGCGCGGTGCGTACGGCTTGTTCCACATCCGCAGCCAGGCCGGCGCCGAAGAACTCCTTCGGCACGCCGATGCGAAGACCCTTGATGCTGTCGTTCAGCGAGCGCGTGAAATCTTCCTTCGGGCGTTCGATGCTGGTCGAATCGCGCTGATCGAAACCGCTCATGGCGTTGAGCAGCAGGCCGCAGTCTTCGGCGGTCTTGGCGATCGGGCCGCCCTGGTCGAGCGACGAAGCAAACGCGATCATGCCGTAGCGCGAGACGCTGCCGTAAGTCGGCTTGATGCCGGTCACGCCGCACAGCGCCGACGGCTGGCGGATCGAGCCGCCGGTGTCGGTGCCGGTGGCGGCGGGCGCCAGGCGCGCAGCAATCGCGGCGGCCGAACCGCCGGACGAGCCGCCCGGCACGGCGCGCTTGTCCCACGGATTCTTCACGGCGCCGAAATAGGAATTCTCGTTGCCCGAACCCATCGCGAATTCGTCGCAGTTGAGCTTGCCCAATGTAACAGTACCGGCAGCGTTGAACTGTTCCACCACGGTGGCATCAAACGGGCTTACATAATTTTCCAGCATCTTCGAACCGGCCGTGGTGCGCCATCCGCGCGTCACGAACAAATCCTTGTGCGCGATCGGGATGCCGGTCAGCGGCGTGACATCACCATTGGCGATGCGGAGGTCGGCTTGGGCAGCCTGCTGCAAGGTCAGTTCGCGGTCGACGTGCAGGAAGGCGTTGAGGTCGCTCTGGCCGATGCGGTCGAGGAACAGCGTGGCCAGTTCGGCCGCGGAAATTTTCTTGGTCTGCAAGAGCGTCGACAGCTCTTTGATGGTCTTGGTATGCATGAAAAAAATGTCGTTTCAGGTTCGGTGAGGCTGAGGCGCCGAAGCAGCTTTCGGGCGCAGTGTTTTCGTGCGCAATGTCTGGCGCGCGGCGGCGTGATTTATTCGATGACCTTGGGCACCAGGTACAGGCCGTCCTGGGTCGCCGGCGCCGGTTGCTGGTAGGCCTCGCGCTGGTTGGTTTCGGTCACCGCGTCGTCGCGCAGGCGCAGCGACAGGTCGGGGGTCAGCGCCGCAATCGGATGGCTCAACGGCTCGATCCCCGTCGTATCCACGGCCCGCATCTGTTCCACCAGCGAAAAGATGCTGTTGAGTTTTTCCAGGGTTTGGCCGGCTTGTTCATCCGTCAATTCGAGACGGGACAGGTTGGCAATGCGTTTCACATCGGAAAGGGCAAGAGTCATGATAGGAAGGGGCGCGCCGGGCGCAAAAACTAATGTGTTGAAAAATCGGATCGCCATGATGGCAAATGCGCAGGCAAAAGCCCGCAAAAACGCAGAAAAATCTCTTATCAGGCAAGGATGGATGGCTATTTTGCCTGCTGGTTTCTCCCAAATTATAAGGTAGAATGTAGGACTAATGCCTTGCGGGCGCCGTATTTGTGTCGCCGCGGCTTAAAAAGACACCCCCACTTACCAAATGCAACGCGCGCGACTCTGGCGCATCAGGACAATTCATGTTTGGATTTTTACGCAGTTATTTCTCTAACGACCTCGCAATTGACCTCGGAACGGCAAACACACTGATTTACGTACGCGGTCAGGGCATCGTCCTCGACGAACCCTCCGTGGTCGCCATCCGCCAGCAGGGCGGTCCCAACGGCAAGAAGACCATCCAGGCGGTCGGCAAGGAAGCGAAACAGATGCTGGGCAAGGTTCCCGGCAACATCGAGGCGATCCGCCCGATGAAGGACGGCGTGATTGCCGATTTCACCGTCACCGAGCAGATGCTCAAGCAATTCATCCGCATGGTGCACGACTCCAAGCTGTTCCGTCCGTCCCCGCGCATCATCATCTGCGTACCGTGCGGCTCGACCCAGGTGGAACGCCGCGCGATCCGCGAATCGGCGCTCGGCGCGGCGCGCAGCAGTTGCACGTCGGTGCCCGGCGTC
>NZ_AJHH01000308.1 GCF_000256565.1 Herbaspirillum lusitanum P6-12
TGGTTTCGGCGCGCAGCAGTTGCACGTCGGTGCCCGGCGTCAGCATGTCGACACCGTAGGCCTTCATGCGTTCCGCCATTTCCACCGAGCCGCAGAAGATGCCGACGTATTTGCCGCGCGCGTGGGAGACTTCAATAAGGTGTTTGATGGCCTGGTCGACCTTGTCGTCGCTCCACGAATCCGGCGTCAGGCCGAGTTCGATGGCGAGGTCGCTGGGGCCGATGAAGATGCCGTCGAGATCCGGCACCGACAGGATCTCTTCCACCGCCGCCAGGCCCTGGCGCGTTTCGATCATGGCCAGCGTCAGCACGGTGCGGTTGGCGTGTTCGAAATAATCCTTGCCGCCGTACAGTACGCCGGCGCCGGCGTCGAGCAGCTTGTTGATTTCGCCCAGGCTGTTTTCGGAGCAGCGCACCAGCGGCGCGGCGTTGGTGGTGGAGATCGCCTGCAGCATCGGCACCGCCGATTCGATCGAGAACAGGCCGTGTTGCAAGTCGACGGTGACGGCGTCATAGCCGCAATCGGCGACCACTTCGGCGAGGAAAGAATTGCCGATGGACGCCCAGCCGTTGAGGGCCAGTTTCTTTTGCGCGAACAAGGTGCGCAGGGGGTTTTGCCGCATTCCGGTCTCCATATCGTTATTGGGTAGTCCGGATATGGTATGCGGATTCCGCCGATGATGCAGGGCAACGGATGAATCGCCGGAGAGCGGCGCTGAAATTATCTCGTGTAACGGAACGGCGCGTCGTCGATCGCCGTCTTGCGTCCGCCGATCTGCGCCGCCAGCAGGGCCGCGCTGCCGCAAGCCAGCGTCCAGCCGAGCGCGCCCTGGCCGATGTTCAGATAGAGATTCCTGACCGGCGATGCACCGATGACCGGCACGCCGCTCGGCGTGGCAGGACGGAAGCCGGCCCACGGCGACAACCGTGCCGCGTTGCCGGCGTGGATGCTGCCCGGGAACAGCTCGTCGGCGCCGTTGCTCAGTTCATCGATGGCGCGTTGCGGAATGCTTGTGTCCATGCCGACCAGCTCGACGCGGCCGGCCACGCGCAGGCGGTTGCCCAGGCGCGCATAGACGATCTTGCGCGAGATGTCGGTGATCGACACCTGCGGCGCGGCGGCTTGCGACAACGCGTCGTCGAGCGGCACGGTGATGCTGTAGCCCTTCAGCGGATACAGCGGCAAGCTGAAACCGGCCCGGCGCGCGAAGTCCGCGCTGTTGGCGCCCAGCGCCAGCACAAATGCGTCGGCATCGATTGGCCCCGAACCAGTACCGACCGACTGAATGGCGCCGTCGCGCAGCGTGACGCCGGTGACCGTGGTGGAGGGCAGAAAGCGGAAGTTCGGATTGGCCTGCATGCGCTCAACCAGCGCCTGGCAAAACTGCGCGCAGTCGCCGGCTTCTTCGCTCGGCGTGTAGACGCCGCCGGCCCAGTTGCGGCGCGCCTTGCCCAGCGCCGGTTCGATTTCCAGGCAGCGCGCGGCGTCGATCACTTCCTGTTGGCAGCCGTGCTGCGCCTGGAAGGCGATCTGCTTGCGCGCCGACGCCAGTCCGGCAGGATCGGTGTACATCACCAGCTTGCCGGCGGTGCGATGGTTGAATTCGACTGGCGCAGCCTGCAGGACGTGCGTCATCTCGTCGCGGCTGTAGAACGCCAGTTGCAGCAGTTCGATGGTGGTGCGCTGCACGCGCGCGGCGTTGCTGGCGGCGAGGAATCTGATCAGCCAGCGCCATTGCGCAGGATCCAGCTTCGGTTTCAGCGTCAGCGGCGAATCGGCGCTGAACAGGTAGTGCGGCCAATGCGTCCATACCGATGGATCGGCCAGCGGCGCGACGTAGGAATAGCTCAGCTGGGCGCCGTTGCCGAGACTGGTGCCGGCGCCGGCTTGAGCGCGTGCATCCAGCAAGGTGACCTGATGGCCGTCTTCGAGCAGACGATACGCTGAGGTGACGCCGATGACGCCGGCGCCGAGTACGCAGATTTGCATTGCTTGTTCCTGTTGGGCGGAGATATTCCTGGCACGGGGCTATCGTTGTTAAATGCCGGCTTGCGCCCGCAAAATCGCGGCCAGGATAGTCGTCGCCGATACTGATCAATGATAGCGGCGACTATACGCAATTTCAGTTTCCCTGTCGTATGCCGAATCGGCATCGTGAGCGAGGTCTGCTATCGGATCATTTGCCGCCGAAGGTTTGCACCGGTGTCCATTTGCCGCCGCGCACCCGGTAAACCGTATAAGCCGGATTGAGCAGGTTGCCTTCGCCGTCGAAGGCAATTGTGCCGGTCAGGCCTTTGTATTTCAGTTGGTGCAGCGAGGCGGCAATGCGCCGCGGTTCCAGCGAGTCGGCCTGCTGGATGGCTGCGGCGATGGCATATGCGGCGTCATAGGCAAACGGTGCGAACAGTTCGATCGGACCGCCATAGGTCGCGGCGAACTTGTCCTGGAATTTTTTCCAGCCAGCCATTTTTTCCTGGGCCTGGCCTGGCGCGATGCCGAATGTCCCCTCGCCGTCGGCGCCCGTCAGCCGCAGGAAGGTCGGACTGACGATGCCATCCGCCGCCAGCAGCGTGGCGTTGACGCCGGCGTGCCGCATCGCCAGCTTGAGCGCAGCGGCTTGCGGTCCGAGGCCTCCGAAGAAAATCAGGTCGGCGTCGGTGTTGCGCACTGCAGTCAGCGCGGCATTGAAGTCGGAAGTCTTGCTGCTGATGGTCTGTTGCGTCACGACGGCCGAGCCCTTGTCCTGCAAGCCTTGCCTGAACTGGTTCGCCAGCATGGCGCCGAAGCCGGTATCGTCGTGGATCACTGCGATGCGTCTGGCCTTGAGCTGTTGCAAGGCAAAGGCGCTGGCGTAACGGCCGCCGTCGTCGTCATGGCCGACGATGCGAAAGCTGTCGGCGTAACCGTTTTGCGTATATTGCCTGCCGGTCGAACCCGGTGCGATCTGGGGGATGCCGGCGGCGTGATAGATGTGGGCGGCGGGTATGCTGGCGCCGGTATTCCAATGGCCGATCACGGCGACGACCTCGGATCTGACCAGGTAATTGGCCACCAGCGTTGCCGTATGAATGTCTCCGCGGTCATCCTGCGTCAGCAATTTGAACAGCAGCGGCCGACCGCCCACGGAAATGCCGCGTGCATTGAGCTCCGCCAGGGCCAGCTCCACCGCTTGCACCTGGCTCCGGCCCATTTGCGCAGAACTGCCGGACAAGGGGCCGGCGAAGCCGATCTGCACCAGCCGTACGTCGCTGGCGGCCTGCAGCGGGGCCGTCAGCAGGCCCGCCAGTACCATGGCTAGTCCCAGCACTGCTGTCGGTCGATGACGTCGCAAAAGTGTCGTCAGTATCATGATCATCATTATGATTTGCTGGCGTCGTAGGTCTGTAGCGGTAGCCAGTGCATGTCCTTCATCTGGTAAATCGTGAAGATGGGATTGAGCAGGTTGCCATTGCGGTCGAAGGAAATGGTCCCGGTCAATCCGCTGTAACGCACCTTGTACAGCGCGGCCAGGATCCTGGCGGGCAGGAAGGAATCCGCGTCGCGCACGGCGGCGACCAGCACCTGCACAGCGTCGTAGGTGATCGGCGCGTAGTCGTTGATGTTGCCGCCGAAGCGCTGCAGGTACTCCTTTTCAAAGTTCTTCCAGCCCGGCATTTTGTCGGTGGGCATGCCGGGATTGATCGCCAGCACGCCATCGGCGGCGGCGCCCGCGTCGCGCAGGAAATTCAATCCGTTGGTGCCGTTCATGCCGTGCACGAACGTCGTCTGCAAGCCGACCCGGCGCACGTTGCGCACCAATGCAGCGGCCTGGTCAGCCAGGCCGCCGAAGAAAATGACGTCGGGGCGCTTCAATCTGGTCGCCTCCAGGATGGTGTTGAAATCCGAGGAGCGGAACTGGATTGAGTCGCTGCTCACGACCTTGCCCTTGCGCGCCTGGAAGCGTTCCTTGAAAGCGACGCCGAACATGTTGCCGGCGCGGGTGCCGTTGTCGATGACGGCGGCGTTCAATGCATGCAGGTTGTCCACCAGGTAATCGGCCAGCAGCGGCGCACCCTGGCCGCTATGGCCGATCATGCGGAAGGTGGTGTGGCGCTCGCCTTCGGGCCACGGTGCGCTGGCGCTGGGGGCGAGTTGGGCGATGCATCGCTGAAGATCCTGGCGGTGGCGAGCGTGGTG
>NZ_AJHH01000309.1 GCF_000256565.1 Herbaspirillum lusitanum P6-12
TGCCGGCATCGCTGAAGATCCTGGCGGTGGCGAGCGTGGTGAAGGTGCTGCCGTTGCCGATGGAGGCCACCACGCCCTGCTTGATGAGATAGTTGGCCGCCAGTGCGGCGGTGCGCGTGCTGCCGCGTTCATCCACGACCAGCAGTTTGAAGCGGACCGCGCGGCCGGCGACTTTAGGATGGCGCCGGTTGGCGTCGTCGATCGCCATTTCAGCGGCGTTCACCAAGCTCTTGCCGAATGCCGCCGCCGGGCCGGTCAGCGGCATGGCGATGCCGATCGGCACTTCAGTGACGTCAGCCGCGCGCACCGCCGCCGGCAGCCAGGCGGGCATGGTCAGCCAGAGCAGAATGCAGCAGCGGCGAAGACGTGCTGTTTTCATCGTATCGGCCTTGTCGTGGAGCAAGCATTGGAAGCGGCTACCGGAGGCAGGTTTTGATTCGATTATCGACAACCAGGCTCCCACTCTGAAGTGCAAGCATTGAATTTCTGCAAACTTTCTTTCGATGTGTTGCTGTTTTCGTACTATTTGATGAGAGTTCATGCTGCAAGGCAAGCTCCCGGCCACATCGGCGCCTGAGGTACAATGACGCCCGAAGCAAGCCAGACAGCCGCTGGTCATCGTGTCATGCGATGGCGGGAGGAAGGTCCGGACTCCATAGAGCAGGGTGACGGTTAACGGCCGTCCGCCGAAAGCCGGCGCAAGCCGGTATAAGGCGAGGAACAGGGCCACAGAGACGAGCGTATTAAGTTACGGTGAAACGCGGTAACCTCCACCCGGAGCAATCTCAAATAGGCACGCGTTGATGTTGCTCGCGGAGCGTGCGGGTAGAGAGCTTGAGCGCCGGAGCAATCCGGCGCCTAGAGGAATGGCTGTCATAACGGGCAACCGTCGTAACAGAATCCGGCCTATCGGCTTGCTTCATTTAATTCATACAAAAACGATCTCCCGGCTCACGAGGCCGGCGAGGTCAGTGAAAAATCAGAGACTTCAGGATCCCCATGAGCCAACCGGTTTTGTTTGAAGAACTGGCCACGCAGAATGGCCGCCGTATCGGCGTCGCCACGCTGGCTTCCGAAAAAACCTTGAATGCGCTGTCGCTCGACATGGTGCATCTGCTGACGCCGCAGTTGCGTCAATGGGCCAGGGATCCGGACATTGCGATGGTGCTGCTGCAGGCGCAGGGCGAAAAAGCCTTTTGCGCCGGCGGCGACCTGCAGAAGATCTACACCAGCATGCGCGAGCACCACGCCTCGCCGGCGCGGGACGACATCCGCGGCAATCAGTATGCGGCTGAATTCTTCGAACACGAATATCGCCTCGACTACGAAATCCATACCTATCCCAAGCCGATCCTGTGCTGGGGCCACGGCATCGTCATGGGCGGCGGCATCGGCCTGATGGCCGGCTGCAGCCACCGCGTGGTCACCGAGCGCTCGCGCCTGGCCATGCCGGAAATCACCATCGGCCTGTATCCCGACGTCGGCGGCAGCTGGTTCCTGAGCCGCACGCCGGGCAAGCTGGGCGCCTTCCTGGCGCTGACCGGCGCGCTGATGAACGCCGAAGACGCCAAGTTCACCGGGCTGGCCGATTACCGCATCGCCCACGCCGACAAGCAAAAAGTCATCGATGCCTTGCAACTGCAGAATTGGGGCGACGGCAACGATGCTGCCGTTCTCGGCCGCGTATTGCAACAAGCCGAGCGCGACGTCGCTGCCGAGGTGGCGTTTGCACCTTCCGCGCTGCGCGAGAATTTCGATCTGATCAATGCGCTGTGCAGCGGCCAGACCGTGCCCGACATCGTCGACGCCATCCTGGCCCACAAGACCGACAATCCGTGGCTGCAAAAAGCCATCGCCACGCTGACCGCCGGCGCCCCCGGCGCTTCGCAGGTCTACCTGATCGAGGAACCGATGGCGGCCGCCATCGGCTCAGGCCTGCCGGTCTCGGACGCCACCGGTTCGATGGTGGTCGACATCGGCGGCGGCACTACGGAAGTCGGCATCATCTCGCTGGGCGGCATGGTGTACAAGGGTTCGGTGCGCGTTGGCGGCGACAAGTTCGACGAAGCCATCGTCAACTACATCCGCCGCAACTACGGCATGCTGATCGGCGAACAAACCGCCGAAGCGATCAAGAAGGCCATCGGTTCCGCTTTCCCGGGCTCCGAAGTCAAGGAAATGGAAGTCAAGGGCCGCAACCTGTCCGAAGGCATTCCACGCTCGTTCACCATCTCCAGCAACGAAATCCTGGAAGCGCTGACCGATCCGCTCAACAACATCGTGTCCGCCGTCAAGAACGCGCTGGAACAGACGCCGCCGGAACTGGGCGCCGACATCGCCGAAAAGGGCATGATGCTCACCGGTGGCGGTGCGCTGCTGCGCGACCTGGACCGCTTGTTGATGGAAGAAACCGGCCTGCCGGTGATCGTGGCGGAAGACCCGCTGACTTGCGTGGTGCGCGGTTCCGGCATGGCGCTCGATCGCATGGACAAACTGGGTTCGATCTTCTCCAACGAATAATTCTCCGCCACAGGAGTCCGGCCAACCTCGAGGAACCGAAACGCGCCTATGACTGAGCACAAGCAGATTGGGTCGGTGCTGCGAACCAAACGTTCGCACAACGGCCAAATCTCGGCTGCTGCGGCGCGTTGCCTTCCTGACATTGGCCGGAATCTTCCCGGTATCCGCCCGCTGCTCTCCCTTCAGCCCGCCGTGTCCGGGCTGTTGCGGTTTTCGGCTCACCCGGCATCGGTTTCGGCCTGACGACACATGGATATCCCACCACTCTTCAAGCAAGGCGCCTCGGCCCGCGCCCGCGCCGGCTTTTTTGCGCTGATCGCGATCATCATGCTGGTGGTCGATTCGCGCATGCACGCGCTGTCGATGGTGCGCCAGGCGGTCGGCACGATGCTGTATCCGTTCCAGGTGGTCGCCATGGTGCCGCGCGACGCCGCCTACAAGGTCGATGATTACTTCAATTCGCTGACTGCGCTGCAAAAGGAAAACGACGCGCTGCGCCGCCAGCAGGCCATGAACGCGCAGCTGATGCAGCAAGAGCGCCAGATGGCGGCCGAGAATATCCAGCTGCGCAAGCTGCTGAGCATGCAGCAACGCATGACCAACAAATCGGTGGTCGGTGAAATCCTCTACGATGCGCGCGATCCGTTCACCCGCAAGATCATCCTCAATCGCGGTTCGCAGCAGGGCGTCGCGCCCGGCCAGCCGGTGCGTGATGCGCGCCAGGCTGGCGCCTTCATAACCGTAG
>NZ_AJHH01000310.1 GCF_000256565.1 Herbaspirillum lusitanum P6-12
TTCGGTGATGCGCGCCAGGCTGGCGCCTTCATAACCGTAGGCGCGAAAAATCTCCGCCAGCACCGGAATCAGTTCATCGCGTTGCGATCCAGCCATCACAGGCCGAGATCACTCAGGCTGGGATGATCGGCCGGGCGCGGCGCCGATTGATCCCAGTGGAATTTGCGCTCGCTCTCCTTGATCGGCAGGTCGTTGATCGAGGCATGGCGCGCACGCATCAGGCCATGCTCGTCGAACTCCCAGTTTTCATTGCCGTAAGAACGGAACCAGTTGCCCGAATCGTCGTGCCATTCGTAAGCGAAGCGCACGGCGATGCGGTTGCCTTCGAACGCCCACAATTCCTTGATCAGGCGGTACTGTTGCTCGCGCACCCATTTCTTGCCGAGGAAGGCGACGATGGCGGCGCGACCCTGGACGAAGTCGGCGCGGTTGCGCCAGCGGCTGTCCTCGGTATAGGCCAGCGAGACTTTTTCGGCGTTGCGGGTGTTCCAGCCGTCTTCGGCGGCGCGGACTTTCTGGATCGCGGTGTCGCGTGTGAACGGCGGAAGCGGAGGGCGGGATGTCGTCATGTGAACACCTGTAGTTGAATGGAAGTTGGACTGCGGATGAAGGTTTTGTACCGATCGGTAAACAAAGTCTAGTGCGGCCTCGACACGGAAGCAAGCCGAATCAACCTGATCGCCGCTGCGTCGAACTGTGCTTCATCCGGCAGCGGTGAACTGTGTACTTTGGCTACTTTGCTGGAAGATGTAGGAGTGAAAATTGTTATCAGTCATCAGATGACATTAAGGCAAGTCATTCTTTTTCTGGATAGCAGCACCAGCAAGGCTTTCAAGGCGATCGCTTGTCTCTGCAGGGTGGCCTTGGCGGTGAAAAAAATAGCGCCATAAATCTCCTTGCGTTCAAAATTTTCATGTTGTACGATGACTGTCAATTAAAAATAACGATCTGCCGGAGACACGCCATGACTGTTTTTGCCTTGCTTGTTACGTTGTCCAGTACCTGAAGTTGCGTGCGCCGCGATGACGGCGCACGGCAGTGTTGTTGTTTCCTTCTTTGCTGAGTCGGCGCCGTTCCGCGCCTGCACGGATTCAATCCGGGTGGCGTCGCGCCGTCTGCTCAGCGTCGGCAGTTCAACCAGCGACGATTCATGACATGAGCATGACCATGAGCGATTTGCAAGATCAGGTACGGCCCTTTAAACGTCTGCTGCTGACCGGGGCCGCCGGCAATCTCGGCCGGGTGCTGCGTGAGCGGCTGAAACCCTGGACCGACGTGGTGCGCCTGTCCGACATCGGCGACCTCGGCGAGGCCGCGTCCGGAGAGGAAATCGTCGCCTGCGATCTGGCCGACAAGGCCGCCGTGTACGACATGCTGGAGGGCGTCGACGCCATCCATGATTTCATGAAGCCGTTCGGCTTCGGCCAGGTCACCGGCATCGATCTCGAACATGAACGCAAGGGCCTGCTGCCGTCCACCACATGGAAGCGCAACGCCTACCGCAAGCCGGAGCAGCGCAAGTGGTACGCCGGCGAAACCATCTCGCTGGGCATCGGGCAAGGCTACAACGCGTTCACGCCGATCCAGATGGCGCACGCCACCGCGACGCTGGCCAACAACGGCATCGTCATGAAGCCGCATCTGGTCAAGATGATCGAGGACGGCGTCACCCATGGCCGCACCGTCACCGTGCCGAAGGAAAGCTATCGCATTCCGCTGAAGCAGGAAAACATCGACGTCATCAATATTTCGGCGGACGTTCGCTGGAAGCGC
>NZ_AJHH01000311.1 GCF_000256565.1 Herbaspirillum lusitanum P6-12
CGACGCCGTGCTGCATTTCGGCGGACGTTCGCTGGAAGCGCCGTTCGAGCAACTGATGCACGCCAACATCCAGGGCACCTACAACCTCTACGAAGGCGTGCACAAGCGCGGCATCCGCCGCGTGATCTACGCCAGCTCCAGCCACGCGGTCGGCTACTACCCAACCACCCGGCGCATCGACGCCGACAGTCCGTTGCGGCCCGACGGCCTGTATGGACTGACCAAGTGTTTCGGTGAATCGCTGTCGCGCTATTACTTTGATCGCTTCGGCGTGGAGACGGTGTGCCTGCGCATCGGTTCGTGTTTTCCGGAGCCGCGCAACGCGCGCATGCTGGCGACCTTCCTGAGCTACGACGACTTCGTCGAGCTGGTGCGCTGCGCGCTGTTCACGCCGCGCGTCGGCCACACCATCGTCTACGGCGTCTCCGACAATCGCATAGCCTGGTGGGACAACGGCAAGGCCGGCCACCTCGGCTTCGTGGCGCAGGACAGCGCCGATGCATTTGCCGAACGCTTCCCCTTCGGCGGCGCCTGGCCGGCAGCCGACGACGCCGGCAATTTCCAGGGCGGGCCGTTCATCCTGGCCGGTCCGCAATACGAATAGAAAACACACGCCATGCAAGTTCTCCCGCTCAACGATCAGCGTTACGACGTCGCCGAAAGCCCGTTCTGGCACGCCACCCAATCGGCCTGGTACTGGGTCGACATCCCGCGCAAGCTGATCTGCCGCCAGACCGCCGATGGCGACTGCCAACAATGGCAACTGCTGGAAATGGTCGCGTGCATCGCGCCCGATGACGACGGTGGCTTGATCGCGGGCATGCACACCGGCATTTTCAGCGTGCGCTTGCAGGATGACGGCCATGCGCAATTGAGCAAGCTCGCGCAGCCGGCAGGATTGCAAGCCGACCAGCGTTTCAACGACGGCCGTTGCGATCGCCAGGGGCGTTTCTGGAGCGGGGTGATGTGTCTCGACATGTCGCTGGCGCGCGCCGACGGCAAGCTGTATCGCTACGACGATGCGGGCTTGTCGGCGCCGATGGCGGATGGCCTGATCGTGCAAAACGGCCTGGCCTGGTCGCCGGACGGCAAGACCATGTACCTGTCCGATTCGCATCCGTCGAGACGCCTGGTCTGGGCCTTCGACTACGACGTCGACAGCGGCACGCCTTCACGGCGGCGCGTGTTCGCCGACCTCAATCATCATCGGGGCCGTCCGGACGGGGCGGCCATGGACGTCGACGGCTGTTACTGGATTTGCGCCAACGACGCCGGTTGTGTGCTGCGCTTCACGCCGGACGGCAAGTTGGACCGGACCATCGAATTGCCCGCCAAAAAACCATCCATGTGCGCCTTCGGCGGCGACGACATGAAGACCATGATCGTCACCAGCATCAGTCTTGGCGCGCCGGCAGGCGACGACGGCGCGGGCCGCATCTGGACGCTGAACCCGGGCGTCGCCGGCATGCACGACGCACCGTTTGCGAAAGGATAGCGCCACCAGACTACGCAGCGTGCAGCAAAGGACCGGCATCAGACGCATCAGATACACCAAAAGTAGACCTACATAAAACTACAGGAGACATGATGAACACGACCAACGCATCCAAACGACAATTCCTCAAGACCGGCCTGGCCATCGGCGGCGCAGCAGCGGCCGGACTGTCCGGCAATCTCGCCTTCGCGCAGGACAAACCGCTGGTCACGCTGCGCATGTCGTCGACCTTGCCGCTCGACGCCAACTCGGCCCATTACGTCTGGTACAGCCGCTTCGCGCAGAACCTGAAGGCCGCGGTCGGCAACAAGATCGTCGTCAATTATTTCCCCAGCGACCAGCTCGGCAAGGAGTCCGATGTCGTCAATCAGGTGCGTATCGGCAGCGTCGACATGATGATCTCCGGCTCGTCGATCTGGTCCACTACCGTGCCGGAAATCGGCGTGCTCGACATGGGTTACCTGTTCGCCAACCTGGATCATTCCGGCCGTGCGCTGGACGGCAAGGCCGGCGCCATCCTGAGCAAGATGATGTATGACCGTGTCGGCGTGCAGGTGCTGGGCTGGGCCTATTCGCTGGGGGCGCGCAATGTGTTCACCAAGAATCCGGTGCGCAGCGTGGCCGAGTTGAAAGGCATCAAGCTGCGCGTGCTGCCGGTCAAGAATTTCATCGGCACCTTGCGCTACATGGGCGCGGTGCCGACGCCGATTCCGTTCGGCGAAATCTACACCTCGCTGCAGACCGGCGTGGTCGACGGTTTCGAGCACGATGCGCCGACCGCTCTGGCCGGCAAGTTCTTCGAAGTCGCCAAGTACTGCGCGCTGACCCAGCACATCTACAATCCGCAAACACCGGTGATCAGCAAGCGCTCGTTCGCCCGGATTCCGGCCGACCTGCAAAAGGCTTTCCTCGACGCCGCCGCCGAGGCGACCAACTATCAACGCCAGCGCGCCGCCGACATGGAGCGCGATGCCTTTGAAAAACTGAAGGGGCTTGGCCTGACCGTGTCGACGGTGGATCGCGAAGCGCTGCGCAAGGACGTCGCGCCGCTGTGGAGCGAGTTCACCACGCAATATCCGGCGGTCAAGCCGGTGGTCGACGAGATCGTTGCTGCGCGCGGCTGATGACGCGCGCAACTGAGCGAAGCCAAAGGAATCCATGATGAAAACGATGACTGCGCCGCTGGCGCCGGTGGACGCTGCAGAAGCCGAGAATGTGATCCATTCGCTGCACGCGTCGCCCAACGATGCAGTGGATTACCCGCGCCTGCAACGCTTGCTGGAGTTGGCCTCGGCGGCGGTGCTGGCGGTCGACGTGCTGGTGGTGTTCTTCTCGGTGATCTGGCGCTACGCCTTGCACGATCCGCTGGAATGGTCGGAAGAAGTGGCGCGCGCCCTGATGATCACGCTGGTGTTCTTCGGCGCCGCCAGCGTGCTGGGCCGCAGTCGCCACGTCGGCATCGACAGTCTGCGCGGCATTTTTCCGAAGTCGTGGTTGCCGTACGTGCTGCGGCTGTGCGACTGGGTGATCGCCTTCGTCTCGCTGTCGCTGGCCTACACCACCTGGCTGCTGCTTGAGATCAGCAACGACCAGACCACGCCGTCGGGCCTGCCGCAGACGATCTTCGTCTTGCCGGTGCTGATCGGCAGCCTGCTGTTGTCGGTGTTCGCCATCACGCATGCGCTGAAGAAGTTCGGCCGCAATGCGCTGGTCTCGGGCCTGATCGGCGCGGTGGTGGTCGGCGGCGTGCTGGCGTTGCAGACGTTCTGGCCGGATCATGCGTTGCGGCCGATGCACGTCTTGCTGTTCGGCTTCCGACTACTAGTGGCGGTTGCGCGGCTGCGA
>NZ_AJHH01000312.1 GCF_000256565.1 Herbaspirillum lusitanum P6-12
ATCGGCCGCGGGCTGATGATCACCGCCAACGCGCCGACGCTGTTCACGCGTTTGCTGGGCGGTTCCATCACGATGATTTTTTTCACCTACGCCTTCGTCAACATGGGCATGGTCAGCGGCATCCTGCCGGTGGTCGGCGTGCCGCTGCCGTTCATGAGCTACGGCGGCACCGCGCTGGTCACGCTGGGACTGGGCGCGGGCATCCTGATGAGTATCCAGCGCCATCGCAAACTGGTGCAAACCTGATAACGCCGCAGTCTTCGCGGACTGCATGATTTTGTAATGACGGGCGTGCGTCGCCGATACTCTGGTATCGTTGCGCTCGATCTCCTACAACAACTGATGCTCAGGGAACATTGAAATGCGGGATTTTCTTGTCTCGACGCCGCGCGTGA
Source organism: Herbaspirillum lusitanum P6-12 (assembly GCF_000256565.1). Classification (GTDB taxonomy): domain Bacteria; phylum Pseudomonadota; class Gammaproteobacteria; order Burkholderiales; family Burkholderiaceae_D; genus Herbaspirillum; species Herbaspirillum lusitanum. The sequence goes on from NZ_AJHH01000312.1 coordinate 396, forward strand.
TGCGTTGGTTGTCCTTATTGGCGCCGCTGGCGCTGGCGGCATGCAGCAGTGCGCCGCCGCTCAATCCGTCGCCGTCGACGTCCGCTTCCACGCCGGCAGCGCGCAGCGCCAACGGCAAGCCTTTACCAGCGCTGCCTGCAGCGGGCTCCGGTCGTGGCGGCTATTACAAGGACGACGGTCCGGGCGACCAGCCGCCGGATGGGCTGCTCGACACGCCTGACGCCGAACCGCGCGTCGAGCCGTATTCGAAATCGGCGCTGCGTCCCTATACCGTCTTCGGCAAGACTTACACCCCGATCAGCGACAACCGTCCGTTCAAGCAGCGCGGCATCGGCAGCTGGTACGGCAAGAAATTCCATGGCCAGAAGACGTCATCCGGCGAGCTGTACGACATGTACAAGATGTCAGCCGCGCACCCGACCTTGCCGATTCCGTCGTACGCGCGCGTCACCAACCTGAAGACCGGCGCGCAGGTGATCGTGCGCATCAACGATCGCGGACCGTTCCACTCGACGCGCATCATCGACTTGTCCTATACCGCCGCGCTCAAACTCGGTTACTTGTCTTCCGGCAGCAGCGAGCTGGAAGTCGAACGCCTGCTGCCCGAAGACATCGCGCGCATGGCTGAGAACAAG
>NZ_AJHH01000313.1 GCF_000256565.1 Herbaspirillum lusitanum P6-12
ATTGAAAAAATGGAAGCAGTCGTCGTCAACGGCTTGTACCGTTTGTACGCTGGTCCTTACGCGACCCGTCCGGCGGCCATGGACGCCGCCCAGATCGTGCGTCAGCGCAGCAGCGTGACGCCGTTCGTGGTCGAGCGCTGATCCGATTCACTCTACTTCACGGGAACAGACGCATGCATCCTTATTTGTTGCTGGGCATCGCCATCGTGGCCGAAGTCATCGCCACTTCCGCCTTGCGCGCGGCAGAGGGCTTTACGCGCCTGCTGCCGTCGATCATGGTGGTGATCGGCTATGCAGTGGCTTTCCTGTGTCTGTCGCTGACGTTGAAATCGATCCCGGTCGGCATCGTGTACGCGATCTGGTCGGGGCTGGGGATCGTGCTGATTTCGGTCGTGGCGTATTTCCTGTACGGCCAATCGCTGGACCTGCCCGCCATCATCGGCATGGCATTGATCCTGGTCGGCGTGGTCGTGCTCAACCTGTTTTCAAAATCGACGGTGCACTGATGCATTGACGAAATGCTTCAACCCGCATCCTTGATCTGCAAAGCGCGCTCATAGAGCGCGTTTTTCTTTTGGCCGGTGATTTGCGCGGCAAGTCCCGCCGCCTGCTTGAGCGGCAATTCTTCCAGCAGGATGCGCAACACGCGTTCGGCTTCGGCGTCGTTATCGTCGCCGGCCGCCGGTGCGCCTTCCACCAGCACCACGAATTCTCCGCGCTGGCGGTTGGCGTCCTCGGCCAGCCAGGACGGCGCTTCTGCCAGTGGGCAACGGTGCACGGTTTCAAACAGCTTGGTCAGTTCACGCCCGAGGACGACGTGACGCTCGGGGCCGAACGCCAGCAGCAGCGCGTCAATGGTTTCGACGATACGATGCGGCGCTTCATAGAACACCAGGGCCGCCGGCAACTCGACCAATTCCTGCAAGGCGGTCTCGCGCTGGCGCGTCTTGGCCGGCAGGAAGCCGACAAAATGGAAGCGCTCATCGGTCAGGCCCGACGCCGACAAGGCCGTGATCGCCGCCGAGGCGCCCGGCAAGGGGATCACCCGCAAACCCGCCGCGCGCACCGCATCGACCACCCGCGCGCCCGGATCGGACACCGCAGGAGTGCCCGCATCGGACACCAGCGCCACCCGCTGCCCGGCGTGCAGGCGCTCGATGATCTTGGCGGCGGCTTCGCGTTCATTGTGTTCGTGCGCCGCGATCAGCGTCTGGCTGATGCCGTAGCGTGTGAGCAGATGGCTGGTGTTGCGGGTGTCTTCGCAGGCGACGGCGTCGGCGATGGCCAGGACGTGCAAAGCGCGCAACGTCACGTCGCAAACATTTCCGATGGGCGTGGCCAGCACATATAATGCCGACTCGGGATACGTCTGCTGCGCGGCCTCGCTCAGGACTGACGACGCGGCTGCCGCGCTGGAGTTGGGGTGACTCATTGGAGAAGATAATGTTGGGAAAATGGGCGAAAGTCATCTTGCAGACTGTCATGCTGAGCGGATTGTGCGCTTCCGTGCAGGCAAATACAACCGTTGCGGAGAATGCCCCGCCTGAACCGGCGCCGCTCGCCCAAAGCGACAACGCGCCGCCGCCCAAACGCATGGCGCTGCTGCTGCCGCTGCGTTCCAGCGTGTTCGGTATTTTGTCATCACCATCATCGAAACCGGCGACTCCGTGC
>NZ_AJHH01000314.1 GCF_000256565.1 Herbaspirillum lusitanum P6-12
CAATTTTGTCATCACCATCATCGAAACCGGCGACTCCGTGCAGGATGTGCTGAGCGCGTACAACGACGCTGCCGCCAAATACGACATCATCGTCGGACCGCTGGCGCGCAGCGCCGTGACCGCACTGGCGCAATCGAACAATATCGTCAAGCCGACCATCGCGCTGGCGCAGCCGGATCTTCCCGACGGCGCAGAGCAGCGCCTGCCGCGCCAACTGCTGCTGATGGGTTTGTCGATCGAAGACGAAGCACGCCAGGTCGCTGCCTGGACCGAACGCGTCAAGACGCCCGGCAAGATCTTTTCGGTCGCCACCAATGTCGCCTGGCAGCGCCGTGCCGCCAAAGCCTTCACCCAGCAGGCCCGGCAGATCGGCCTGACGGTCGACAACCTCGAACTGAGCGTGCCCAACAACGCGCTCAGCGCCAGCGGCCTGGCGCAACTGAGCCAGCGCATCCAGGCGGAAAGGCCGGCGCTGCTGTTCGTCGCGCTCGACGCCGCCCAGACCATCCAGCTGCGCAGCGCCATCGGCAGCGAGATTCCGCTCTATGGAACCTCCCAACTGAATCCGCTGACGCTGGCGACGGCGACGGCAGCGTTGGATGCGGCAGCGAAAGCGGCGGCCGCCAACACGGCGCCGCCTGTCAACGACAGCCGTCTGCCCGAGCTCGACGGCGTGCATCTGGTCGACATGCCGTGGCAATTGCAGGCCGACCACGCCGCCGTGGCCGCCTATCCGCGCTCGGTCGCCAATACCGACGGCAAGCCCAACGCCGACCTCGAGCGCCTGTACGCGCTTGGCATCGACGCCTTCCGCGTCGCCAGCGAAATCGCGGCGCAGCGTTCCGGCTTCGACATCGACGGCGTGACCGGCCAGATCAACGCCAACATCGGTGCCGGCGCCACGTACTTCCAACGCAAGGAAACCCAGGCCGTCTACCAGGACGGCATCGCGGTTCCGGTGGCCAACCAGCGCTGAACGCGCATGGCCTTGTTCGACCGGCTGCGCGGCAATGCCGGCCCGCGCACCAGCAAGCAAGTCAGCGGCGACGCCGCCGAGGATGCCGCCCTGGCCTTCCTGCGCGGCGAAGGATTGCGCCAGGTCGAACGCAACTTCCGCTGCAAGGGCGGCGAAATCGATCTCATCATGCAGGACGGCGACACGCTGGTGTTCGTCGAAGTGCGCAAGCGCAGCAAGGACAGCTTCGGCGGGGCGCTGGCCAGCGTCACGCACGCCAAGCAGCGCCGCCTGATCGTCGCTGCCCAGATCTTCCTGCAGCGCTACCGCATGCCGCCGGCCTGCCGCTTCGATGTGATCGGCTACGACGGCGACCGCATGAACTGGCTGAAAAATGCCGTGGAAGCAACTTCGTAAACCTGTTGCCACGCTTCTTTACCGCTTGCATAAGCGGGGCCGCCCCCCAACTACACTATAATTGGCGAGCTTATCGGCACTATCTGCCGCTGCCTGCCAGTTTCAGGCCGGCAATCCGGGCGAACGCACCAGACAATGTCGTTCTTCATGCATCGTTAAACCTACTCGCACCATGACCAATCAACGTATCCTTTCGCATTTTCAGGAAAGTGCCGAACTCAAGATCCACGCCGGCGCCGTGCTGGCGCAGCCGATCGAGCAGGCAATTGAACTTATGTTCACCGCGCTGTCGAATGGCAACAAGATTCTTGCCTGCGGCAACGGCGGTTCGGCAGCGGACTGCCAACATTTCGCCGCCGAACTGGTGGGCCGTTTTGAACGCGAGCGCCTGCCGCTGCCGGCGCTGGCATTGACGACGGACACCTCGATCCTGACCGCGGTCGGCAACGACTACAGCTACCTGGAAATCTTCTCGAAGCAGGTCCAGGCCTTCGGCCAGGCCGGCGACGTGTTGCTGGCGTTCTCGACCTCGGGCAATTCCGGCAATGTGCTGGCAGCCATCGATATCGCCCAGGAGCGCGACATGCGCGTGGTGGCGCTGACCGGTAAGGGCGGTGGCGCCATCGGCAAGAAACTGACCGACGCCGATGTGCATATCTGTGTGCCGCATGACCGTACCGCGCGCATCCAGGAAGTGCATCTGGTGACTTTGCATTGTATTTGCGACGGTATCGATGTCGCGCTCTTTGGAGGTGATGTGCATGAATGATGTCAAGGCTGGCTGGACCACGTTGTCGAAGTTGCGCCGTCCGCTGGCGGCCGCCGCCGTGTGCGGCATGCTGGCGATCGGCTTGCAGGGCTGCTTCGGCGTACTGGCCGGCGGTTTGCTGGCCGGCACCTTTGCCGCGACTGATCGCCGCACGCTGGGCGCGCAGACCGAGGACAAGTCCATCGTGATCAAGGGCGAAGCCAACATCCCCGGCGTGGTGCCGCAAGGCTCCCACGTCAACGTCACCAGCTTCAACCGCAAGGTTCTGCTGAGCGGCGAAGTGCCTGACGAAGCATCCAAGGCCGCCGCCGAACGCGAGATCAAGAGCCTGCCGGGCGTCGAAGGCGTGTTCAACGAACTGGCCGTTTCAGGCTCGTCCAACTTCTCGTCGCGTTCCGGCGACGCCCTCGTGACCAGCAAAGTGCTGGCCAGCCTGGTCGATGCCAAGGATCTGTATTCCAGCGCGTTCAAGGTCACCACCGAACGCGGCATCGTCTACATCATGGGTCGCGTGACCGAACGCGAAGGCAAGCGCGCGGCGGATATCGCTGCCGGCGTGAGCGGCGTGCAAAAGGTTGTGACGCTGTACGAATACATTTCGGAAGAAGAACTCAAGCAGTATTCCCGCCAGGCGCCGCCGGATCCGGCCAAGTAAGCCGGAGCCTGCCGCAGGGCAAGTCGCTGCAGCAGGCCGGAGCCGCCGCGTTCATGATTGTTCATGGTCCGGCGGTTTTTTCATGGCGCCTGAACTCATTCCGAAATGAGTTCTATAATGAGCGGATCGACTGACGCTTCCGGATGGTCTGGCACTGTTTGATGTTGTCGCCTTGTCATCCGGCAATACCGCTACGGAAAGAACATGGAAGCCAAAAACGCCACCTCGCCCGCTGCAACGCCGCGCCGCCGCCTCGGCCTCAAGCTGGGCGGACTGGCCGTCGTCGCAGCCGTGGCCTTGTTCGGCTATAGCTCGCTGTCGGCGCGCAATACCGCCCCGGACGTCACCTTCGTCAAACTGGACGGCCAGAAGGTCGCGCTCAAGGACTTGCGCGGCAAGGTCGTGATGGTCAACTTCTGGGCCACCAGCTGCACCACCTGCATCGGTGAAATGCCGCAGATGATCTCGACCTACAACAAGTACAAGGACCAGGGCTTGGACTTCGTTGCCGTCGCGATGAGCTACGATCCGCCGAACTACGTCCTCAATTACACCGAAACCCGCAAGCTGCCCTTCAAGGTCGCGCTCGATTCGCAAGACACGCTGGCCAAGGCCTTCGGCGACGTCAAGCTGACGCCGACCACCTTCGTCATCGGCAAGGACGGCAGCATCCTCAAGCGCTACGTCGGCGAGCCGCAGTTCGCCGAATTGCACCAGTTGCTGGAAAAGGCGCTGGCCGCCTGAAGCGGATATCTGATTCCGCAATGAAAAACGGGGGGGGGGGG
>NZ_AJHH01000315.1 GCF_000256565.1 Herbaspirillum lusitanum P6-12
TCGTTCATGGTCTTGAGCGCCTGCAGCAGTTTGCTGGTTTCATCCTTGCCGCTGCCGTCGATGTGCGAGGTCAGGTCGCCCGAGGCCACCGTCTCGGCGATGCTCACCGCCTCATTGAGCGGACGCGTGATGCTCAGCGTCAGCAGCCAGCCAAGAAGGCCGCCAAGGATCAATTCGATCATGCCCAGGCTCAGCAGCAAGGTGCGCCCCGATTGATAACTGTCGTTGATATGCTGCGCGGCCTGATTGATGATCTCGGTCTGGTAGTTGGCGTACTTCAGCACGCTGCCGGAGTACTCGTCCATCATCTTGACCAGTTTGGTGTTGGTCAGCTGCTTGGCTTCCTCTGCGTTGCCGGCGGTCTTCATCTTGAAAATATCTTCGCGCGTCGTGCGATAGACGGCGCGCAGCTTGCCGACTTCGTCGAACAGCTGCTTCTCTTCCGGTGAAGAAATCGCCGCTTCCACCCGTTTCTGGGTATCGCTGACCTTCTTCGATTCCGCATCGATCTGGGTCTGGAAGTACTTCTGGAATTCGGCATCGTCGCTGCGCATCACGGCGAAGGTGCGCACGCCGTTTTCCTTGATGGCGGCGTGCCAGCGCGAAGCGTCGCGTTCTTTCTGCAAGGCATTTTTCACCATGTCGTCGGTGGCGTCGCCGATGCCTTGCAGGCGCCAGACGCCGATGCCCACCATGACCGCCATCAACATCAGCATGGCGATAAAACCGATACCGAGTCGCACACCTATCTTGTAGTTCTTCATGGCCGTCTCCTTTTCCCGTACTGCGTTTTCATTTCCGCGCCGGTAGGCGCGAGCGTTGAATTATTGTTTTCGGTCCAGCGTATCACAGCGATTGGGCTTCAAACCGCAGGTGAGCGGTGCTTTGTCCGGCCTTTTGTCAACGCTGCGGTCAGCTGTACGTGAGGACGGGCGAAATTAACGCGATATGACCGGAATGCCGTCATGCAATAGTGACAACGTGCCGCTATAATCCAATGCTTCGGAAGTGCACCACGGCAATGCGCATGGCGCCGCATCACTCACTTCGCGATCACTTTCACGATCACATGACAATAAAACCGGACGTGGCTGCGCATGCCGCGGAATTAGAAAAACTGACACAGTCGCTGGTGCGTGAACGCGACGCCCGCCTGCAGGCCGACATCGCCACCGAAAGCCGCCTGCGCCAGCTGCAAGTGCTCGAAGCCGTCACTGCGGCTGCCAACGATGCCGACACGCTCGACCAGGCGCTGCAATTCGCCATCGATGAGATCTGCCGCTACACCGGCTGGCCGCTCGGTCACTGCTTCCACGTGCGTAAGGGCGCCAAGCCATCCGTCCTGGTTTCCAGCGGCATCTGGCATGGCGCCAACCGGCCCGAATTTTCCGCCTTCCGCTGCATGTCCGGCGACCCGCAATTCCTGGCCGAGCAAGACCTGCCCGGACGCGTGCTGAAGGAAGCCGCGCCGGTCTGGATCGTCAATCTCGGCGCTGATCGCGATGCGCTGCGCGCCGACATCGCACGCTCGGCCGGCATCCGCGCGGCGATCGCTTTTCCGGTGATGAGC
>NZ_AJHH01000316.1 GCF_000256565.1 Herbaspirillum lusitanum P6-12
GTCTCGGCCACCTGGCCGGCGACCGCATGATCATCCAGGTCGCTGCGCGCCTCAGGAACGCCCTGCGTCCGGATCATCCCGGCTTGTCTGCCTCCTCGGCAGAGGAGGGCGCCAAGGGTATCAGCCCGAGCTACACGCTGGCGCGCATGGGCGGCGATGAATTCACGGTGCTGCTGAGCGACATCGACGATGTCGGCGCAGCGGTGCGCATCGCCGAGCGCATCCAGGCGGCGATGGCGTTGCCGTTCCTGATCCGCGACCAGGAAATTTACGCCAGCGCCAGCACAGGCATCGTGTTCAGCGACGTCGGCCATACGCTTGCCGATGAAGTCTTGCGCGATGCGGACCTCGCCGTGCACCGCGCCAAGGCCATGGGCAAGAGTCGCTACGAAGTGTTCGACCGCAGCATGCGCAAGGGCGAGGTCAGCCGCCTCGCCATCGAGACCGCGCTGCGCCACGCCCTCAAGAACAATGAATTCGTACTGCACTACCAGCCCATCATTGAATTGCAGGGCGGCATCATCGTCGGCGTCGAGGCGTTGGTGCGTTGGCAGCGCGGACCGGATGAGCTGGTCTATCCGGGCGACTTCATCGACGTCGCCGAAGACACCGGCCTGATCCTCCACATCGGCATGTGGGTGCTGCGCGAAGCCTGCCGCCAGATGCACCAATGGCACCGGCAATTCCCGCGCGCCAAGCCGCTCACCATCAGCGTCAATATTTCACCGCGCCAGTTCGTTCAGCCCAACCTGGTGGACCAGATCAAGCAGATCGTCGCCGAGACCGGCATCGATCCCAATACCTTGCGCCTGGAGATCACCGAAAGCGTGACCATGGGCGACGTCGAGCGCACCATCCGTATCCTGTCGCAGTTGCGCGAGATCGGCGTGCGCTTCAGCGTCGACGATTTCGGCACCGGCTATTCATCGCTCAGCTACCTGCACCGTTTTCCGCTAGACGTGTTGAAGATCGACCGTTCCTTCGTCATGCGCATGAATGAGGACCACGAGCGTTTGCAGATCGTGCAGACCATCATGACGCTGGCGCGCAATCTCGGCATCGAGGTCGTGGCGGAAGGTACCGAGACCGAGATGCAGGTCGACCACCTGCGCAACATCGGTTGCGATTTCGGTCAGGGATTTTTCTTTTCGCGCGCGCTGGCGCCGGAGACGGTCACGGACTTGCTCTACGTGCCGCACCATGTGCTCAAGACCGCTTTCGTCAATTCGCTGCAGACCACGCCGCACTGATCAGCGAACCGGTCAGACCCTGCGCAGGCGCACCCGCAGGGCGCCCGTCGGCAGCAGCACGCAGACGGCGGCGCCGAAGATCAGCGCGAAGCCCAGCAGGTCGGGCATGCTGGGGCGTTCACCGAGCAGCAGCACCGCGCTGCTGACGCCGACCACCGGCACCAGCAAAGTGCCCAACGCGGCGACGCCGGCTGGCAACCTGGCAATGATTTCGAACCACAGGATGTAGGCCGCCGCCATACCGAAAAAGATGTGATAAGCCAACGCGACCATCACCGTCAACTGTAGCGCACCCAGGTGTGGCCAGCCCTCGAACGACAGCAAGCCGGCCAGCGCCACCACGCCCGTCGGCAGCAGCACGCAGACGGCGGCGCCGAAGATCAGCGCGAAGCCCAGCAGGTCGGGCATGCTGGGGCGTTCACCGAGCAGCAGCACCGCGCTGCTGACGCCGACCACCGGCACCAGCAAAGTGCCCAACGCGGCGACGCCGGCTGGCAACCTGGCAATGATTTCGAACCACAGGATGTAGGCCGCCGCCATACCGAAAAAGATGTGATAAGCCAACGCGACCATCACCGTCAACTGTAGCGCACCCAGGTGTGGCCAGCCCTCGAACGACAGCAAGCCGGCCAGCGCCACCAGCGCGCCGATCAGCAATTGCCACGCGGCGATCGCCAGCGGTTCCGCATTGACCCTGGCCCATTTCGTATAGACGGTTCCGGCCGCCCAGGTCAGTGCCGCGGCCAGTGCGTAGAGGATGCCGTGCGGCAAATTCAGCAGGCCGCCGCCGATCAACGGCGCGATCAATACGGCGAGGCCGCCGGCGCCGAATGCCAGGCCGATGCCGCGCACGCGGTCGAGTTTCTCGCCGAGCGCGATGCGCGCAAACAGCGTCGCCCACAGCGGCATGGAATAGGTGATGATCGCCACGCGCGAGGTCGCCGCACCGAGCTGGGCGAAGGTCAGCAGGATATTGAACATCGCGATATTGAGCAGGCCGGTCATGACGATGTGCGGACGATCGCGCCGGTCGATGTACAGGCTGCGGCCGCGTGCGAACGCCAGCAGAAACAGCGTGCACGCCGCAGCGCCGAGCCCGATGCTGCGCAAGGTCCATGGCGAAACCCCGCCCAGCGATACCTTGACCGCGGGCCAGTTGAGTCCCCAGAGCACGCCGAGGACGAGCAGCAACAATTTGGCCTTGGCGCTGTCCTTGCGGCCCTGCGCGCTCGTCGATGGCATCGTCGTAATACTCAACGTCAGACCGTCAGACCGGCGACGGTGTGGTCGCGTCCAGCGGATAGACCGGACGGCGTACCTTGCGGATCGGGAACAGGTCGAAGTTGGAGCTGGTCGGGCCGCCGCTATCGGAGTCGCATTCTTCCAGGCCCTTGCTGATCGGCACGAACACCGGACGGCAATACATGCGCGATTTCAGGATCACGTAATCCATCGTTGCCGGGTCCAGGCCCAGGCTGGTGAACACGCCCAGGTCATACGGTTCGACGCGTTCTTCGGTGATCACGATCTTGGCAGCGCCGGTATCGAACAGCACGCTGTTGCCCATGTTGATGGTGGACCCGGTATAGATCGGGCCGGACACGCGGAACACGCCGTCGGTGATCGCCAGCACCTTGCCGATCAGTTGCAGCGGCGTCTTGACGATGCCCTGCTGCGTCAGCGCCACCTTGTTGCCGACCGCCAGCGTGACGGTAGCGCCGACGCCGGCTTTCAACAATTGCGCGACCGCTTCCGGATCGCTGATCGGACCGGCGGCGATGCCGCGCATGCCTTCGGCCAGTGCCGCTTCCAGCACGTCCATGGTGTTGCAGGTGCCGCCCGACATGACGTTGTCGCTATGGTCCAGCAACAGCACCGGGCCTTTGCCGGCGCCTGCCGCCATTTCGCGCGCATGCGCCAGCGACTGGCGCAGCGGCTGGCTGTCGTAGACGAAGTCGTCGCGCTCGGCCCAGATCTGTTTCGCGATCGCATCGGCGACGTTCTGCGCCAGCGCGATATCGTTGTCGGTCACCACCACCACCGACATGCCGGCATCGCGGAAGTCGGACAGCGGGAATCCTGCCAGCACCGATACCGCCAATACGCCCGCCTGTTTCTCCGCCTGCCTGGCCTGTTCGACTGCGCGCAGCATGGCCGAGGCCGAGGTATTGCTGGTCAGCGTCGCCGACAGCAGCGGTATTTGCCGCCAGCCGGTGACTGGATGCGATTTCTTCTGCAGCAGCTCCACCAGCAGGCGCCCGGCATGTTCGCCGGTTTCATACATGTCGATGTGCGGATAGGTCTTGAAGCTGACGATGATGTCGGCGTTGTCGACCATCTTTTGCGTGACGTTGCCGTGCAGGTCGAGCGCCACGCACAGCGGTACATGCGGTGCGATCTTGCGGATGCGTTCGAGCAGCGCGCCTTCGCCGTCGTCGGCGTTTTCCGCCACCATCGCGCCGTGCAGATCGAGCATGATGGCGTCGCAGCCGCCCTCGATTGCCCGCACGATGGCGTCGGTCATCAACGTATAAGCATCGGCGGCCACCGTCGCGCTCGGGTTGGCCGTTGCGGACAATGGCGTCACGATAGTGGCAGCGATGCCGTCAGCGATGTCGAGGAAGGCGCCCATCGCGGTGCGTGCGCCTTTCTGGTCCTGGTAGGCAGCACCGTCCCATTGCGGCAGGAAGGCCTCCAGCGGTGTCGGGATCGGCGAGAAGGTGTTGGTCTCGTGATTCAGGCGTGCGATGACAATTTTCAACGGCATGACTATTCCTTGCTGGTTCTATATTCAGGCGACGACTTTTGCGGTGGCGAGCATGGCATGCAGCAGCACGTTGGCGCCGGCCTCCAGATGTTCCGGTTTGGCGTCTTCGATCTCGTTGTGGCTGACGCCGTCCTTGCACGGCACGAAAATCATCCCGGCCGGCACCAGGCGCGCGGCGTAGATCGCGTCGTGGCCGGCGCCCGATACCACATCCATCGTCGCGTAACCGAGCATCGCCGACGCATTGCGCACTTCGCCCACGCAGTCGGGATGGAAAGGGCAGGGCGGGAAATAGGACACGCGTTCCAGCTCGATCTTCAGTCCGGTCTTCTGGCGGGTTTGCTCCAGACAGGCCAGCAAGTCTTCGTGCATCTGATTCAATGTCTCGTCGCTGACGTTGCGCAGATCGATGGAGAATTTCACCTGGCCAGGAATCACGTTGCGGCTGTTCGGCATCACCTGCACCTGGCCGACGGTGCCGCGACCGTAGGGTGGATAGCGGTTCGCAATGGCCACGACTTCCTGCATGATATAGGTCGACACTTGCAGCGCATCCTTGCGGATTTCCATCGGCGTCGGACCGGCGTGCGATTCAAAACCGGTGACCGTGCAGTCGTACCACGACAGGCCGAGCACGGCCGGCACCACGCCGATGACGGTGTCGGCGTTTTCCAGCACCGGGCCTTGTTCGATGTGCGCTTCGTAATACGCGCCGATCGGATGGTCGCCGCACTTCTGCTCGCCGATATAGCCGATGCGCGTCAGTTCATCCTTGACGTTCTTGCCGTCGACGTCGGTTGCGCCGTAAGCATGCTCCAGCGTGAACGCGCCGCAGAACACACCGGAACCCATCATCACCGGCACGAAGCGCGAACCTTCTTCGTTGGTCCACACCGCAACTTCGATCGGCGCTTCGGTCTGGATGTTGTGCTGGTTCAGCGTACGGATGACTTCCATGCCGGCCAGCACGCCGTAGTTGCCGTCGAACTTGCCGCCGGTGGGTTGCGTGTCGATGTGCGAGCCGGTGACCACCGGCGGCAGATCGTTGTTGCGGCCGGCGCGGCGCATGAAGATGTTGCCGATCTGGTCGACGACCACGCTCATGCCCTCCTGTTTCGCCCAGCTGCTGACGAGGTCGCGACCCTGCTTGTCGAGATCGGTCAGCGCCAGGCGGCAGACGCCGCCCTTCGGCGTGGCACCGATGGCGCCGAGATCCATCAGCGAGTTCCACAGGCGTTTGCCGTCGATGCGTAAATTGGTGATGCTGGTTTTCATGTCCATGAATGGCTCCGTCAAATTCTGTTTGTACGATATCCGGCTAGTAACTCAGGCGGCAACTCATGCAGCCAGATTCACGCCAAGATAGCGATCTTTCGCGCTGTCGTCGGCAAGGAATTCCGCATTGGTCGCGGTATAGGCAATGCGCCCCTGCTCCACAATGTAATGCCGATCCGCCAACTGTGTGCAGACCTCCAGATTCTGCTCGACCAGGATGATCGACATGCCGGTCGCCTTGATCAGTTTGATCTGCGCCACGATCTCGTCGACGATCACCGGCGCCAGTCCCTCGACCGGTTCGTCCAGCATCAGCACCTTGGGATGCGTCATCAGCGCGCGCGCAATCGCCAGCATCTGCTGTTCGCCGCCCGACAACTGGCCGCCGCCGTTCTTGCGGCGCTCCTTCAGGCGGGGGAAGATCTTGTAGACGTCTTCCAGGCCCCAGGCCGAATCCTTGCGCGCCGCCATGGTCAGGTTTTCTTCCACCGTCAGCAGCTTGAAGATGCCGCGATGTTCCGGCACCAGGCACACGCCGCGTGCGGCAATCTTGTAGGCAGGCAGGCCGGCGACGTTATTGCCTTCGAACATGACCTTGCCCTGGCGCGGTTGCACCACGCCGACGATGCTTTTCAAGGTGGTGCTTTTGCCGGCGCCGTTGCGGCCCAGCAGCGTCACCACTTCGCCGGCCGCGACCTGCAACGACACGCCTTGCAGCACATGGCTCTTGCCGTAATAACCGTGAATATCTTGTACATTGAGGATCATGCCTTGCCTCCGGTGATCATGCTGCCCAGATAAGCGCGGCGCACGCGTTCGTCGTTGCGGATTTCATCCGGCTTGCCTTGCGCCAGGATCTGTCCCTGCTGCATCACCGTGATGCTGTCGGAGATGTCCATCACGATATCCATGTTGTGTTCGATCAGCACCACGGTGTAGTTGTCGCGCAGGCTGTGGATCAGCTTCTTCATGTCGGCGATGTCATCGATGCCCATACCCGAAGTCGGTTCGTCGAGGAAGATCACCTTCGGCTGGCCCGCCATCGCCATGCCGACTTCCAGGCGGCGTTGCTGGCCGTGCGAGAGTTCGGAGGAGAGACGGTCAGCGACGCCTTGCAGATTCAGACGCACCACCAGCTGCTCGGCGATAGCGCAGGCCTGGCGCAGCAATTCGGGCCGCTTCCACGGATTGAGCGCTTGCGCGGGGCGTGTGCCCTGGGCGGCCAATCGCAGGTTCTCATGCACGCTCAGGTTGGGGAACAGGCTGGTCACCTGAAACGAACGCGCCAGGCCCTTGCGCACGCGCTTGTAGCCGGGCAGGTGCGAGACTTCTTCGCCTTCGACCAGGATGCTGCCTTCGGTGATCGGCGTGGTGCCTGTCAGCGTATGGAACAGCGTCGTCTTGCCGGCGCCGTTGGGTCCGATCACCGAATGCACGGTGCCGGGCAGGATATCCAGCGTGATGTTGTTGACGGCGGTGAACTTGCCGTAGCGCTTGGTCACGTTCACCGCTTTGAGGATGGGCGTATTCATCAATGACTCTCCTTGGCGACGTCGGCGCTCGGTTTTTCACCCGGGCGCAAGCGTCGCAGCAGCGATTGCGCAAGACCGTACAAGCCCTTGTGCATGTACAGGCTCACGCCGATCAGCAGGAAGCCGAGCAGCATCAGCCAGCGCGGCCACAGCGTCGACAACCAGTTGCCGACCAATACGTAGAACGAAGCGCCCAGCACCGAGGCAAACAGGTTGCCGGTGCCGCCGATCACGGTCATGATCAGGATCGATTCGCTGGTGTGGTATTCAATATTCGACAACGGTGCGACCCCGGTCATCATCGCGTGCAGGCCGCCCGCGAGGCCGGTCACGGCGCCCGAGATGACGAAGGCCGCCAGCTTCAGCAAGGTGATGTCGTAGCCCACCGCGGATGCGCGCGCCTCGTTGTCGCGCACCGCCAGCAAGGTGCGGCCCAGCACAGAGTCGACCACGCGTTGCAGCAGCCAGAACACCACCACGAACAGGATCGCGACGAAGCTGTAGTACTGCCACGACGTGGTCGTCGGCAACAGCGTGTGACCCAGTACCGACAGGTTAGGACGCGGAATGTCGAGCAGGCCGTTGTCGCCGCCGGTGATGTCCTTCATCGTGTAGGCGAGGAAGTAGAACATCTGCGCAAACGCCAGCGTCAGCATGACGAAATAAGTGCCGCGCTGGCGGATCGAGAACCAGCCGACCAGCAGCGCAATCAGTCCGCCGATGACGGCGGCGATCGCCAGCGAAATCAGCAGCGGCGCTTTCAGGTGCAGCAGCGCGAGGCCGGTGGCGTAACTGCCGATGCCGAAGAAAATCCCTTGGCCGAACGACATCAGGCCGGTATAGCCGAGCAGCAGATTGCAGCCGAGCGCAGCCAATGCATAGATCAGCACTTCGGTCGCCAGCGTGCCGGAGCCGACGCACAACGGCAGCAGCAACACGACGGCGATGGCAAGCAGCGTAAAACGGAAATGAGCAATATGTTTCATGGCCGTCTCCTCAGCTGGCGCGGCCAAGCAGGCCGTTGGGACGCAGCAGCATGACCGCCGCCATCGCCACGTAAATCATCAGATGCGCGCCTTCCGACCACACCGTGCTCATCACGCTTTGCACGATGCCGACCAGGATGCCGCCCACCAGCGCGCCGGAGAAACTGCCAAGACCGCCGATCACCACCACGACGAAAGCGATGCCCAGCGCTTCCACGCCCATGAACGGCTCGACGCCGCGAATCGGCGCCGCCAGCGCTCCTGCAAGGCCAGCGGTGAAGGCGCCCAGTGCAAACACCAGACTGAAAATGCGATCGATATTGAGGCCCAGCAGCGACACCATTTCGGTTGATTCGCTACCGGCGCGCACGATGGAGCCGAGGCGCGTGCCTTCCAGGATCCACCACAGCAGCAGCGCCATCACGGCGGTGAAAGCGATCACGAACAGACGGTATTTCGGATACACGAAACCGCCGGCCATGACCACGCCTTGCAAGATATCCGGCGGCGAAATATTGTTGCCCAGCGGACCCCAATAAGAGATAACGGCTTCCTGCAACACCAGCGCCAGGCCGACCGTGAAGAGAATATGGAAATGATGCGGCAAGGCATAAATGTGGCGCAGGACGAAGCGCTCGACCAGGAATGCAAACAAGCCGACCACGACGGGGGCGATCAGCAGCGACCACCAGAAATTGACGCCCATTTCGCCGAGCTGGAAGCAGAAATAAGCACCCAGCAGGAAGAACGCGCCATGCGAAAAATTGACGAAACGCAGTAGCCCGAACACGATGGACAAGCCCACCGCCAAAAGGAAATACAGCATGCCGATGCCGATGCCGTTGGCAATTTGCAGCAGATAGATATTCATGAAACCTCGAAACGCTTGTGCAAGCAGCTTGCAGTAATGTGCGGAATTGGCGCCGTGCGAGGGAGGTGCACGGCGCCGCGCAGAAACAAACCTACATCAACCCGATCAGGTCAATTTGCACATCGTCTTGTCGAGCGCGAGGAAGGATTTTCCGGACGAGATGATGTCCGCGTAGTCATTCTTGTTGCGCATCTTCGACTTGGCCTTGCCCTTGAGCAGGTAGTAGTTCTTGATGACCTGGTGATCGCCCTTGCGGATTTCCTCGGTGCCGGTCAGGCCTTCGTATTTCATGCCTTCCATGGCCGCGATGACCGCTTTCGGATCGGTGCTGTTGGCCTTGATGATGGCGTCGAGCACGATCTTGGTACAGATATAGGAACCGGCCAGGCTGTAGTTCGGGTCGATCTTCAGCGCGTCGTTGACCGTCTTGACGAATTCCTTGTTGAACGGCGCATCGATGGCGTGCCAGTACTGCGCGCCGAAATACACGCCGTCGCAAATGTCCGCGCCCAGGGTTTCGAACTGTTCCAGTCCCGAGGCCCAGGCCATCAAAATCGTACAGTTGTTCTTCATGCCGAAGCTGACCGCCTGGCGCAACGTGTCCGACGATTGCGAGCCGAAGTTCAGCAGCAGCAGGACGTCCGGCTTGGCCGCCATGGCGTTGGTGAGGTAGCCGCTGAATTCCTTCTCGGCCAGCGAGTGGTAACTGTTGCCGACGTGCTCGATGCCTTTTTCCTTGAAGATCGCCTTGGCCGCGCTCAGCAGGCCGTCGCCGAACACGTACTGCGGCGTGATGGTGTACCAGCGTTTGGCGTTCGGCATTTTTTCCAGCAGCGGACGCACGGTCTGTTCGATCGCGCCGAAGGTCGGCACCGACCAGCGGAAGGTCGCGCGGTTGCAATCGCTGCCGGTGATTTCATCGGCGCCTGCGGTGGTGATGAAGATGCTGCCGCCTTTTTCCGCTTCCTTGCCCATCGCCAGCGCTTCGCCGGAGAGGATGCCGCCGGCGAAAAAGCGCGTGCCCTTTTCCATCGTTTCCTGCACCTTGCGTACGGCGGTCGCCGGTTTTCCTTCGGTGTCCAACGTGGTGTAGCTCAGGTTCTTGCCGAGCACCTTGCCGTATTTTTGCAGCACCAGCTTCATGCCCATGTCGGCGTACTTGCCGTTGGCGGCGAAAGGGCCGGACATCGGCACCGGGCAACCGAACTGGATCGCATCGGCTTGCGCGAAGACATCGGTATAGGACAGCGCGCCAGGTGCGGCAAGGGCGGACAGCTTGAGAAAATCACGACGTTTCATCATATTCACATCTCCAAAAAATGACTGCGCATTGAAAGGGTTGATCGGCAATTGAGTCGGGGTATTGTGACGCAAGTTCCATGCCCGTGACGATAAAAAATCATGGCGCCGCCAGAGGGAAAAATGCGCGGAAAAGCACAGCAAAAAACTATTGCAGGGATATGAGGAAATGCACCGCGTTTACCTCGGTAAAAGCAGCGTGAAGATGACGGTTTTGCGACCTTGTGCGCACGCGAATGTGCGAACGTCGCAATGCATGATGACGTTGGATCATGAATTGCTCCTCCTGGATTAATGTCTCTGTTCGTTTTTATATTTTTACTGCCGCGAATGGCTGCATGATCATGTCTTTTTGCACGTCCGCATTTTGTTTTTTTCGCGTTACTGCATGCTACGTGAATTACTTCCCGGAGGGATTTTTCTTTTGATGAATTTAATCTTTCCTTTCTGCAGATGACGGTGCATTTCCAGTATCGTTCTGCACCATCAAATTCGTCTTTCGCACCAATACTTCACATGAAAAAACCGGTTCCGAAAACGGCGACGGCATGAGGTTCGCTCATGCCGTTTTGTCTATGGAGAAATCACCGTTTTCATTTTTCTTTCAGGATCATTTCATCTGCGGGAACGCGAACTCGGCGCCGGCGCTGGCGGTGTTCGGCCAACGCTGCATCACGGCTTTCGCGCGGGTGTAAAAGCGCACGCCTTCGGGACCGTAGACATGATGGTCGCCGAACAGGCTGCGCTTCCATCCGCCGAAACTGCTGAACGCCATCGGCACCGGCAGCGGCACGTTGACGCCGACCATGCCGACTTCGATCTGGCGCACGAACTCGCGCGCCACGCCGCCGTCGCGTGTGAAGACGGCGACGCCGTTGCCGTATTCGTGGTTGTTGATCAGCTCGACTGCTGTGGCGACATCCGGCGCGCGCACCACACAGAGAACCGGTCCGAAAATTTCTTCCTTGTAGATGGTCATCTCCGGCGTGACGTGATCGAACAAGGTGCCGCCGACGAAGAAACCGTTTTCACGACCCGGCACCTTGAAGCCGCGACCGTCGACCACCAGCGTCGCGCCTTCTTCGACGCCCTTGCCGATCAGGCCTTCGATGCGGGCTTTTGCCGCGGCGGTGACGACCGGACCCATCTCGGCATCTTTTTCCATGCCGTCATTGATCTTCAGATTGCGTGTGCGTTCAGCCAATGCAGAAACCAACTTGTCGCCGGCGTCGCCCACTGCAACGGCAACCGAGATCGCCATGCAGCGTTCGCCGGCCGAACCGTAGGCTGCGCCGATCAGCGCATCGACCGCGACTTGCATGTCGGCGTCCGGCATGACCACCATGTGATTCTTGGCGCCGCCCAATGCCTGGACGCGCTTGCCCTTGGCGCTGCCGCGCGCGTAGATGTACTCGGCGATCGGGGTCGAGCCGACGAAGCTGATGGCTTTGACTTTCGGATGATCGAGCAATGCATCGACGGTGACCTTGTCGCCCTGGATCACGCTGAACACGCCGTCCGGCAAACCGGCTTGCTGCAGCAATTCGGCGATCAGCAGCGACGCCGACGGATCGCGTTCGGACGGTTTGAGGATGAAGCAGTTGCCGCAGGCCAGCGCGATCGGGAACATCCACATCGGCACCATCGCCGGGAAGTTGAACGGCGTGATGCCGGCCACCACGCCGAGAGGCTGGCGCATCGACCAGGCGTCGATGCCGCGTGCGATCTGGTCGGTGTATTCGCCCTTGAGCATTTGCGGAATGCCGACCGCGTATTCGACCACTTCGATACCGCGCGCGACTTCGCCTTGCGCGTCGGAAAAAGTCTTGCCGTGTTCGCGGGTGAGGATGGCGGCGAAGTCGTCGGCGTGCTGCTGGATCAGGTTCAGGAATTTGAACAGCACGCGCGCGCGCGTCAGCGGCGGCGTATTGGACCAGGCGGGGAAAGCGGCGACGGCGGTGGCGACGGCATCATTGACTTCTTCCGCCGTGCCCAGCGCAACGCGTGCTACCGCCACGCCCAGGGCCGGGTTGAAGACATCGGCGTAACGTCCGCTCCTGGTATCGACGCGCTGGCCGCCGATGTAGTGTGCAATCTTTTCCATGAATCTTTCTTGCGTTGTGATGTGGGATCAGGCCAGCGTCTTGAGGATGGCCGCCAGCTTGCCGAACAGTTCGTCGATGTGTTTCTTCTCGATGATCAGCGGCGGCGACAAGGCGATGATGTCGCCGGTCACGCGGATCAGGATGCCGTCGTTGAAGGCGCGGCGGAAGGCGTCGTAGGCGCGTGCGCCGACCTTGCCCGGAATCGACGACAGCTCGATGCCGACGATCATGCCGATGGTGCGGATGTCGATCACGTGCGGCAGGCCGCGTAGCGCGTGGGCGGCCTCCTGGAAATAATCGGCGACGCCGTTGGCGTGTTCGAGGATGCCGTCCTGTTCGAAGATGTCCAGCGAAGCCAGGCCGGCGGCGCAGGCCAGCGGATGGCCGGAGTAGGTGTAGCCGTGGAACAGTTCGATGCCGTCGGGGCCGTTCATGAAGGCGTCGTGGATGTGCGGCTTGACGAACACGGCGCCCATCGGCACCACGCCGTTGGTGAGGCCCTTGGCGGTGGTGAAGATGTCCGGCTCGACGCCGAAGTAGTCCGATGCGAACGGCGTGCCGAGGCGACCGAAGCCGGTGATCACTTCGTCGAAAATCAGCAGGATGCCGTGCTTGGTGCAGATGTCGCGCAGGCGTTGCAGGTAACCCTTGGGCGGGATCAGCACGCCGGTGGAGCCGGCCACCGGCTCGACGATCACGGCGGCGATGTTGGAGGCGTCGTGCAGCGTGACCAGGCGTTCCAGTTCATCGGCCAGGTGGGTGCCGTATTCCGGCTCGCCCTTGGTGAAGGCGTTCTTTTCGAGGTTGTGGGTGTGCGGCAGGTGATCCACGCCTTGCAGCAGCGCCGAATTGAAGGTCTTGCGATTACCGCCGATGCCGCCGACCGACATGCCGCCGAAGCCGACGCCGTGGTAGCCGCGCTCGCGGCCGATCAGGCGGGTGCGGGTGGCGTCGCCGCGGGAGCGATGATAGGCCAGGGCGATTTTCAGGGCGGTGTCGACTGCTTCCGAGCCGGAGCCGGTGTAGAACACTTGCGAATAACGGCCGCCGGTGTATTGCTTCAGGCGCTCGGCCAGTTCAAACGCCATCGGATGGCCGAGCTGGAAGGACGGCGCGTAGTCGAGTGTCGCCACGGCCTTTTGCACGGCCGACACGATCTTCGGCTGGGCGTGGCCGAGCGGTACGCACCACAGGCCGGCGGTGCCGTCGAGGATGGCATTGCCGGCGTCGTCGCGATAGTACATGCCTTCCGCCGACACCAGCATGCGCGGGTTGGCTTTGAAGTTGCGGTTGGCGGTATAGGGCATCCAATAGGCGGACAGATCGGAAGCGGAAAGTGGTTTGTTCATTTCAGGCGCACCTCGGGCGGTTGACGATGCTCGATTATTGCGAGACGCGGCCGGGATTGTTAGATACACTTTGGAATTAACCGAAGAACTGTATTGTTTATTTCAACAATCTGTATTGATGACACTTGCCCGCCTGACAAGGTCTTGAGAACGTCGGCAGCGGGCGGCAACGAGGACAACATGGCGAAGGCCCAGCGTGAAGCGGTTTACCTGACATTGGAGCGCAGCGGCGCCAAGGGCGGCTCCAGAAGCGGCAGCAACCGACTGGTCGAACAAGTGGTGAACGGATTGGCGCAATTGATCGAACAGGGCGCGCTGCGTTCCGGCGAACGCCTGCCCTCGGTGCGGCAGTTTGCCGAGTCGCACGCCATCGGCGCCTCGACCGTGGTGGAGGCTTATGAGCAACTGGTGGCGCGCGGCCTGCTGATCGTGCGGCGCGGCGCCGGCTTCTTCATCGCGCCCAAGGGCGCCAACCCGCCGCCGGCGATGGCGTTCACGCCGCCCGATCCGGTCATCGATTCAGCCTGGCTATTGTCGGAAATGTTCGCCGACGAGCGGGTGCCGATCAAGGCCGGCTGCGGCTGGCTGCCCGGCAAGTGGCTGGACGATGAAGGTCTGCACCAGGCCGAGCGCCGCATCATCCGCTCGCCCGGCGCCCAACAGGTCGGCTATGGCCATCCTTACGGTTACGCGCCGCTGCGCCAGATCATTTGCCAGTTCCTGGCCAACTGGTCGCTGGAAGTCTCGCTCGATCAGGTGCTCACCTCGCACGGCGCGACGCAGGGGCTGGACCTGATCATCCGCACCATGGTCAAGCGCGGCGAGACGGTGTTCGTCGACGATCCCGGTTATTGCAACCTGATCGCCATGCTCAGGATGGCCGACCTCAACGTGATCGGCATTCCGCGCACGCCCACCGGCGTCGACACCGAGAGGCTGGAGACGCTGGCGCGCACGCACAAGCCGAAACTGTTTTTCACCACCAGCGTGCTGCATAACCCGACCGGCACGTCGTACACGCCGGCCTGCGCGATGCGTGTGTTGCAAGCGGCCGAGCGCCATGGCTTCTGGGTGGTGGAGGACGACATCTTCCGCGAGCTGGGCCAGCCCACCGATCCGATGCTGGCGGCGCTGGATGGTTTGCAGCGCGTGATCTACGTCGGCAGTTATTCGAAGACCATCGCGCCCTCGCTGCGTCTCGGCTTCATCGCCTGCCAGCGCGACCTGGCGCGCCAGCTGGTGCATACCAAGATGGTGCTGAGCTTGACCAATTCCGAAATCAACGAACGCCTGGTGCACAGCGTGCTGACCGAAGGCCATCATCGCCGCCATGTCGAGAACCTGGCGGCGTCGCTGCTCAATGCGCAGTCGCGCGTCAACGGCAAGCTCAGCGAAGTCGGTCTGACGCCTTTCACGGCGGCGCGCGGCGGCATGTTTTCCTGGGCCCGTCTGGACGGTTGCGAGCTGAATGCGCGCGAGATCGCCGACCGTGCGCGGCAAAAGGGCATCTGGCTGGCGCCGGGAGAATTTTTCCATCTCACGCCGCCGGACGAGCCGTGGTTCCGTTTCAACGTGGCGTATGCGGATGCCGCCGAGTTGTATGAATTTTTCCGCACGCTTTGATGTCGTAGCAACTCCTCCTTCCATCATCTGATGATCTCTTGAATAAAATGACGCAAAAATTCAACCCTGACTATGCAAGTTCGGCCGGTATCCGCGCCGTGGTGTTCGATTTCGGCGGCGTGCTGTTCGACTGGAATCCGCTGCACCTGTACCAAGACCTGATTCCCGATGCCGCCGAGCGTGAACACTTCCTCACCCATGTCTGCTCGCCCGACTGGAACATCCGCCAGGATGGCGGCCGCACGCTGAAGGAGGGCACCGAATTGCTGCTGGCTGAACATCCGCAGCACGCGCCGATGATCCGTGCCTTCTACGATCGCTGGACGGAAATGCTGCGCGGACCGCTGCATGACGGCGTCGAATTGCTGCGCACCTTGCACGACAAGGATGTGCCGCTGTTCGGTCTTACCAACTGGTCGTCGGAGACGTTTCCGTATGCGCTGGCGAACTATGATTTCCTGCAGATCTTCCGCGACATCGTGGTGTCCGGCACCGAGCAATGCATCAAGCCGGACGACGTGATTTACCAGATCGCGCTGACGCGCTACGGCAAGCATCTACCCAACCTGAAGCCGTCGGAACTGGTCTTTCTCGACGATTCGGCGAAGAACGTCGAAGCGGCGCGCCGGCTCGGCTGGCACGCGATTCATCATGTCGATTGCGCCGAGACGGTGAAGCAGTTGCGCGAACTTGGCTTGCCGGTCTAAGCCGATTCAACGATGCGTGCAAGCGGCGAGATGCGCGCGCCACGCATCGGCTTTGCCCAGCCAGCGGCCGGTATCGAGTACTTCGAAGCGGCCTTCCTGCTCCAGCACAAAGGTCGGGAACCCGTGGCCGCCGACTTGCGCCAAGAAACGGCGGCTGGCGGCAATGTGCGGCTGCAGTTCTTCCTTGCTGATGCGTGCATGCGCTTGCGCGAATGCCTCGCCATCCAATCCCACCTCCACCGCCAGCGCACGCAGTACGTCCGTGTCGGCGATGCGTTTTCCTTCAATGTAATGGGCCTTCTGCAAACGTGACAGCAGATCCAATCCACGTCCGGCGATGTCGTCCGCCGCCAGGATTGCCGCAATCGGCGGCGCCGAATCGAATACCGCCGTTTCATCCAGCAGCAAGCCGTTGAAGTAGTCGTCGCCGAATGGTTGCCCGCTCAGTTCCGCGATGCGGTGATCGTGCGGCATGACGTAGTTGCGCAAGGCCGGGCTGACCTGCTTGCGGTTGGCGCCGGTCATCATGCCGCCGCCGTGGCCGATCACGGGCAGGACCCGGCGTGCAGCTTCCGCCAGCGGCGCGGCGCCGTAGCACCAGCCGCACAGCGGGTCATAGATGTAATGCAGGGTCGTGGAGCTCATGGTCTTTCTTTCTCTTTGCGCGATCGACAGTCTGGCGTGAAACGCCGGCGCAGGTGCGCCGGCTCTGGCTATCGATCTCGCTGCTTCAATGAGCGGATACCCGATCGGGCGTTGATGCCGTCTTGCCGGACCGTGTTACCACTTGATCTCGCCTTTGGCGACCTTGGCGCTCAGTTCCAGCACCGATAAATTGGTCGGCGCCGGGTAGCGTGCTTTCATTGCAGCGATCAGCGCGGTCGAGTCGACCGCCTTTGCAGTTTCCGCATCGAATGCCTTGATGTAGTCGCGGGTGTATTTCACGGAGGCGATGGTCATTGGCGCACCGGCGGCGTAGTGGCCAGGGATGACAATCCTCGGTTTCAGCTTTTCGATACGGGCCAATGTGCCGAGCCAATCCTTGTGCGATTGCGCACCTTGCGTGTCGGCCATCCAGATGTGCTCGCTGCCGTTCACCACCACGCCGCCGACCACGGCTCCGATGGAAGGAATCCAGACGAAGCTGCGCTCGGGCTGCGGGCCGTCAAGACCGATTACTTGCAGCTTCTTGCCTTCCAGCGTCAGCGTGTTGCCGTCGAGTACGTCGGGCACGATGGTTTGCGTCGGCGCATCGGCGCCCAGTTTGGGGCCCCAGAAGGCCAGCTTCTGAGCGACGGTTTCCTTGATGTGGGCCACGGTCTGCGGCGTCGCCAGGATCTTCACGTCAGGGTAGGCGGCCTTGATGGTGTCGAGGCCGAAGTAGTAGTCCGGGTCGCCGTGGCTGATATAGACCGCGACCAGTTTCTTGCCGCTGGCGCGGATCTTTTCCACGACCTGCTCTGCCTGCGTGCGGCCGAATTGGGCGTCGACAAGAATCGCGTCTTGCTTGCCGGTGACCAGCACCGAGCTGACCGGGAACAGCGCCTTGTCGCCGGGGTTGTAGGCATCCAGTTTGAGGACGTTGTCGGACGCTGCAGCAGCGCCGGCGGCAAGAATGCCGACAGCCGCGGCCAGTGCCAGCAGCGGACGGGAAATTGTGTGGAAGCTCGAATGCATGTTCATCTCTCCAAAACGGTTTAAACACAGGGAAAAGTGCGACGGATGAAGATTAATGATTTATTTGTTTTGGAAAAACAGCATAATGAAACATAGTTTGTTTCTAAAACCGGACATATCCACGAGATATCAAGAGAGAGGGCGGTGAAACCGGCATGGACAGATTGACCGCAATGCAGGTGTTTGTGAGCGTCGTCGACAGCGGTAGCCAGTCGGCGGCGGCCTTGCAACTGGATATGTCGCGGCCGGTGATTTCACGCTATCTGGCGGAGCTGGAAGAATGGGTGGGCGCGCGCTTGTTGCACCGGACCACGCGACGCCTGAGCCTGACGCCGGCCGGCAACGAGATTCTCGAACGCTGCCGACAGATGCTGTCATCCGCGAGCGACTTGCAACATGCGGTCAACCAGCCGCAGCAGGCGCCCAAGGGCTTGTTGCGCATCACCACGACGACCTCCTTCGGCCCGCAACTCGCGCGTGCCGTGACTGCCTACTGCAAGCGCTATCCCGGCGTGGCGGTCGATCTGGTGATGCTCGACCGCACCGTCAATCTGGTGGAAGAGCGCATCGACCTGGCGATCCGCATAACCACGCGCCTTGATCCCAACCTGATCGCGCGCAGACTGTCAGTGTGCCGTTCAACGATTTGCGCGTCGCCCGACTATCTGCGCGAACACGGCACGCCAAAAAAGGTCGCGGACCTGGCGCTGCACAATTGCCTGACGCATTCCTACGTTGGGAAAAGCCTGTGGGAGTTCGATCACAAGGGCAAGCACAGCTCGGTTGCGGTCAGCGGCAATATCAGCGCCAACGAGGCGATGGTCTTGCTGTCCGCCACGCTGGCCGACGCAAATCGATGCTGCCTGCCTGGCGC
>NZ_AJHH01000317.1 GCF_000256565.1 Herbaspirillum lusitanum P6-12
CGCTGCGCTCAAGACGCAAATCGATGCTGCCTGCCTGGCGCGGCAAGTCGACTACGCCCTCGTCGAAGCGGGCCGTACGCTCAAGGATTTCAAGCTGGTGGCAATGGACATGGACTCGACGCTGATCACGATCGAATGCATCGACGAGATCGCCGACATGCAAGGCTTGAAGCCGCAGGTGTCCGAAATCACCGAAGCCGCCATGCGCGGCGAGATCGAGTTCAACGAAAGCCTGACGCGTCGCGTCGCCTTGCTCAAGGGCCTCGACGCCGGCGCCTTGCAGCGCGTCTACGACGAACGCCTGCAATTGTCCCTGGGGGCAGAAAAGATGTTGCAGGCAGTCCAGGCCGCCGGCCTCAAGACCTTGCTGGTGTCGGGCGGTTTTACCTTCTTCACCGACCGCATGAAGAGCCGCCTCAATCTCGACTACACGCATTCCAACGAACTCGAAATCGTCGACGGCAAGCTGACCGGAAAAGTGGTCGGCGGCATCGTCAACGCCGAGGAAAAACGCCTGACGGTGGAGCGCGTCTGCGCCGAACTGGGCGTACCGCCGTCGCAAGCCATCGTCATGGGCGACGGCGCCAACGACCTGGCGATGATGGGCGTCAGCGGGCTTTCGGTGGCCTTCCGCGCCAAGCCGGTGGTGCGCGCGCAGGCAAGCGTGGCATTGAACTTTGTGGGGCTGGACGGCATCTTGAACATACTGGCGTAATCACACGCATCTGCAAACAACCGGGAGAAAAGCATGGACGCGACAAGTCAAGGAAATCAGGAACTGGTGTTCGATGCCAGGCTGCAATCGGCCAAGGACCTCGCGTGGTGGCTGTACATCTTCCACGGACTGAGCCTGGTGCTGTCGCTGGGCATGCTGTCGTGGCTGCCGCTGATCGTCAACTACATCAAGCGCGGCGATGCCGCCGACACCTTCGTCTACAGCCACCATCGCTGGCAGATTCGCTCGTTCTGGTGGTATCTGTTCTGGATGTTCGCGGGCGGCCTGGCATGGATCACCCTGATCGGCATTCCGCTGGCGGTGCTGATCTGGTCGCTGGCGTGGATCTGGAAAGCCTACCGCATCATCAAGGGCTGGCTCGACCTCAACGACAACAAGGCGATGCCGGTTTGACCGGCCGAGGTGTCAAGCTGCCGTCATGGAGATGGATTAGAATGAGCCGGCAAGTTTTTAGCACCATCAGCAACTGGAAATAATGAAAAGAGAGGCGACAGCATGAATAAAGTCTATCCATCTGCCATCCTATGCGGCTGCGCCATATGTGGCG
>NZ_AJHH01000318.1 GCF_000256565.1 Herbaspirillum lusitanum P6-12
TTGCCCATCTGCCATCCTATGCGGCTGCGCCATATGTGGCGTCCGGCAAGCTGGTGGCGCTGCTGCCGCAACACGAACCGACGGTGCTCGACATCTACGGCGTGTATGCCTCGCGCAAGCACATGCCTGCGACCTTGCGCACCATGCTGGATTTTTTGGCGGGGCGGTTTGCCGACGAGCCGGAATGGGGAGAGGGCTAGCCGGTTTCAGGGAGTGATGCTGAGCAGCTTGTGCACGAGTTCGGAAGACGTCGCCGCGCCGAATTTGCGCATCAGCCGGGCGCGGTGCATTTCCACGGTACGCGGGCTGAGTTCAACCTGGCGTGCGATCAGCTTGCTGGTCTTGCCTTCCACCAGCAGCGCGGCGATCTCGCGTTCGCGTGGCGTCAGTCCGGGAGCAAGCGGACGTTTGGCGCTGACGTCTTCAAAAGTCCAGATACCGGCCGCATGCGGATCGCCCTGCACCAGCGAGGCGCCGGTGACGTGGCACCAGAACATTTCATCGCTGGCGCGCTTCATGATGCGTTCGTCCGAATAGAACCCCTTTTCGTTGAGGATCGGCACCAGGCGCACGCCGGTGCGTTCGAATTCGTCCGCAGTCGGATACAGCACCATGAAGGACTGGCCCGACAGTTCACCCGGCGCATAGCCGAACATCTTCGCCAGCGCCAGATTGCTTTGCTGGATCACACGATTGTGCGACACGCACATGCCGATCGGGGCGTGCATGAATACTTGTTCGAAGTCGACGGAATGCGAGTTGCTCATTGTCCAGGGAAAGTTCTTGTATCGTAAAAATACTGGTCAGGATTCCGAATTCTAAGGCCTGGCGGGGATTCTAGGTATTTTTACCGTATTGTTGCTGCCCTATCAGCGTCCTATGATGCCTGCTGACATTTTGAACCTATAAGAATCGAAAGGAGACACGTGAATAAAGTCTATCCCGACGCGTCCAGCGCGTTATCCGACATCGTCAAGGACGGCCAGACGATTGCCGTCGGCGGCTTCGGCCTGTGCGGCATTCCCGAAGCGCTGATTGCGGCCTTGCGCGACTCCGGCGTACAGAACCTCACGGCGATTTCGAACAACGCCGGGGTCGATGGTTTCGGTCTCGGCCAGCTGCTGACCACGCGCCAGATCAAGAAAATGATCGCGTCCTACGTCGGCGAAAACAAGGAGTTCGAACGCCAGTACCTGGCCGGCGAACTGGAACTCGAATTCACCCCGCAAGGCACGCTGGCGGAAAAGCTGCGCGCCGGCGGCGCCGGCATCCCGGCGTTCTTCACCAAGACCGGTGTCGGCACCTTGGTCGCCGAAGGCAAGGAAATCCGCGAGTTCGACGGCGCCAAGTACGTCATGGAACGCTCGCTGGTGGCCGACGTCTCGCTGGTCAAGGCGCACAAGGCTGACAAGGCCGGCAACCTGGTCTTCAACAAGACCGCGCGCAACTTCAATCCCAACGTCGCCATGGCCGGCAAGATCACCGTGGTCGAAGTCGAGGAACTGGTTGAAGTCGGCGAGCTCGACCCGGACCAGATCCATACCGCCGGCATTTTCGTGCACCGCATCGTGGTCAACGCCACGCCGGAAAAGCGCATCGAACAACGCACGGTTTCGGCTGCGGCGAAATAAGGAGATCATGAAATGGCATGGACCAGAGACGAAATGGCTTTACGTCAACCTCGGCATCGGCTTGCCGACCCTGGTGGCGAATCACGTTCCCAAGGATATTGAAGTCTGGCTGCAATCGGAAAACGGCCTGCTCGGCATCGGCCCGTTCCCGACCGAAGACAAGGTCGACGCCGACCTGATCAACGCCGGCAAGCAAACCGTGACGACCATTCCCGGCTCGTCCTTCTTCGCCTCGGCGGATTCCTTCGGCATGATCCGCGGCGGCAAGATCAACATCGCGATCCTGGGTGCGATGCAGGTGTCGCAACAAGGCGACCTGGCCAACTGGATGATCCCGGGCAAGATGGTCAAGGGCATGGGCGGCGCGATGGACCTGGTGGCCGGTGTCGGCCGCGTGGTGGTGCTGATGGAGCACGTGGCCAAGGGCAAGGATGGCAGCATCTCGCAAAAGATCCTGAAGCAATGCAACCTGCCGCTGACCGGCGTGGGCGTGGTCAATCGCATCATCACCGATCTCGGCGTGATCGACGTGACGCCGCAAGGTCTGAAGCTGATCGAACTGGCCACCGGCGTGAGCAAGGAAGACGTGATCGCGAATACCGAAGCGGAGCTCGACGTCAGCGCAGTGTGATCATGCAGCACCAATAAGCATCAGCAAGCATCAGTTTGTTCTGCGTTCTCTTCGGAGAGCGAACGGCACAGGGGTCGAAGCCTGTGCCGTTTTTTATGCGCGTCTGATTCGTCTTGTTCAGCGCTGCGCCAGTCGTTCGCGCACGTGCTCTTCGTGGAATACCGTGTGCGCCGGTTTGACCAGGTCGCTGCGGCTGACGATGCCGATCAGCTGCAGTGACGAGGCATCGGCCACGACCGGCAGGCGCTCGACGTGATGTGCCGCCATGCGCCGCGCAATCGACTGGCAGGTTTCGGTGGAGAAGGCGAGCAGGGACGTGGACGACGTCAGCAGTTCACCGACGGGCGTGGCGGCGGCGTGCTTGTCGAGATGCCCGAGCAGGGCGTGGCGATCAAGCATGCCGATCAGCTTTCCCTTGTTGTCGCAGACCGGGAAGGCCCGATGCTGTTGCGTCGCGCCGAAGTAGACGGTAGCGATCTCCTCCAGACTGAGCGAGGCGGAAATCGTTACCGGCTCGCGCGTCATCACTTCTTCCACGAACATGCGTTCCTGCGGATCGACGCTGTACTCGCGATAAATGTGCAGGCCGCGCCGCGCGATCTTCTCGGTCATGATGGAGCGCCGCATGACCAGCACCGTGAAGCCGTAGGAAATCCCGGTCGCCAGCAGCAGCGGCAGGAAGGCGTTGAAGTCGCCCGTCAATCCCAGCGCAAACACCGCCGCCGTCAGCGGCGCACCGAGCACGCCGGACAGCACCGCCGCCATGCACACCAGCGGCCACAAGGCCGGATCGCTGCCGGGGACCACGTAAGCGATTGCGGTGCCAAGTCCTGCGCCCAGCATCAGCAAGGGCGCCAGCACGCCGCCGGAGGTGCCTGAACCGAGCGCAATCACCCAGATGATCGCTTTCACCACCAGCAAGGCCAGCACTGCCGACATCGCCAGGTGGTGGTTGAGCAGATCGGCGATGACGTCGTAGCCCACACCCAGCGCGCGCGGTTCGAAATAGCCGCCGATGCCGACTGCCACCGCCCCTAGCGCCGGCCACCACATCCAGTGCAGCGGCAAAGCGTGGAAACGGTCTTCAATCCAGTACAAGGCCATCGACATCGCGGATGACAATGCGCCGCTCAGCAGGCCGGCGACGATGCACACCAGCAGCGCCGACAAGCCGACCGGATCGGTGTGCAACGGGAACAGCGGTCCCGGTTCCAGCAGCAACGGCCGCGCAAAACCGGCTACCGCGCAGGCCAGGATCACCGGCAACAGACTGCGTGGCCGCCATTCGAACAGCAGCAGCTCCACCGCCAGCAGCACTGCTGCAACCGGTGTGCCGAACACCGCGGTCATGCCGGCCGTGGCGCCCGCGACCAACAAGGTTTTGCGCTCGGCGGCGCTGACGTGGAAATGCTGCGCGATCAGCGAGCCGATCGCGCCCCCGGTCATGATGATCGGTCCTTCGGCGCCGAACGGTCCGCCGCTGCCGATGACGATGCCCGACGCCAGCGGTTTGAGCACCGCAACCTTGCCGGACATCTTGCTCTTGCCGAACAGGATGGCTTCGATGGCTTCCGGGATGCCGTGGCCGCGGATCTTGTCCGAGCCGAAGCGCGCCATCAGTCCGACGATCAGTCCGCCGATGACCGGCACGATCACCACCACGATGCCCATCGTGTGGGTGGCGGGCGAGCGATCCGCAAGCGAGAACGTCTGGAAGAAAAACAGATTTGTAAAAAAATGGATCAGGTTCAGCAGCACGAAGGCAGCGACGGTGCTGATGCCACCGATGATGACGGCAATGCCGGCAAGAAAAAGTACACGGCGGTCGAGGCCGAAATCACGTTGGTGGCGGCGCATGGCGGGATTCAGAAGGGTGAGCAAAGAGGATGGCGTCCGGAAAACCGGAGCGGTTAAATATATCACAATGTGATGTATTTAATGAATTTGAGAAAAAACGATTCGGCGTTGGTATTTTTCCGCGGTTCAATGCGGAATATTTTCGTAATTCAGCGCTAATAAAATCGAGTTACAAAAAGATGAGGGGCGCTGGTAACGATTGGTAACCATTCGCGGCGCTCCGGTGCACGAGGCGCGTTCATAATACAAAGCCCTCACAACCGATGGAAGACACCATGAAGCTGGAAACCAGCCAAAATGACGGCGTGATGATCGTACGCGCCACCGGCCGTCTGGATGCCAATGGCGCCGGAGAATTTGTGGTTCAGTTGCGCGAGCAATGCGATGGTACGGCGAAAAAACTGATCCTTGATTTCAGCGGCCTGACCGAACTCGGGTCGGCCGGATTACGGGTGCTGTATCAGCTCAGCAAAAAAGCCCAAGGCGCACGGGATTGTCTCCTGGTGGCCGGCATGCGCCCGTCCGTGCGCGAAGTCTTTGACGATACCGGCTTTGTCGCGCTCTACAAAGTTGTCGATACCGTCGAAGAATGCCTGCACGCCAGTCACGTGTAACACTGCGCACATTTTCTTCCCGCCGGGAGCTCCCCGCATCCGGATCAGGCCATAGCGCCACATCTCGCCCGTGAACCCGCACACATGGGTGCATCACGCTGCACGCATTCTCCTCAGGTTATCCATCCGTTCTGACGCATCGTTGTCGGGGGTCGATCTCAGACATCGGGCATCGGGCCTCCGTTAGGCATTCCCTATCGTCCTGATTGAAATGATGAACTTGCTTGACTTTCGCCTAGTAACTATTATTATGCAAGTAACTGGCCGAATCGTCGGGCATTACCACTAACCTTTTGGAGAAAAAAATGAGCAACCCAACCAGCAACAAGCCCGGCACCGCCCTGATCACCGGCGCCTCGACCGGCATCGGCGCCACTTACGCAGACCGCCTGGCGCGCCGGGGCTACGACCTGATTCTGGTGGCGCGCGACGTCAAGCGCCTGGAAACGCTGGCCGCGCGCCTGCGCAAGGAAACTTCCGTCAAGGTCGAGATCCTGCCTGCCGATCTGGTCAACAAGGCCGACCTGCTGAAAGTCGAACAGCGCCTGCGCAGCGACGCCTCGGTGACCATGCTGCTCAACAACGCCGGCATGTCGATCTCGGGTGAGCTGGCCGACGGCGACATCGAACAATACGACGCCATGATCCAGCTCAACATCACCGCCGTACTGCGCCTGGCCGCAGCAATCGCGCCCGGCTTCATCGCGCGCAAGGGCGGCACGCTGATCAACGTCGCCTCGGTGCTGGCGCTGGCGCCTGAACTGTTCAACGGCGCCTACAGCGGCACCAAGGCCTTCGTGCTGAACCTGAGCCAATCGCTGCAAAAAGAACTGGGCAATCATGGCGTGCGCGTGCAGGCCGTGTTGCCGGGCGCCACCCGCACCGAAATCTGGGAGCGTTCCGGCACCGCCATCGAAAACCTGCCGGCCGAAATGCTGATGGAAGTGGACGATCTGGTTGACGCCGCGCTGGCCGGTCTCGACCTGGGCGAGCAAGTGACAATCCCATCGCTGCCCGACGTCGGCCAATGGGAAGCGCTGACCGCCGCACGTCACGCCATGGCCCCCAACCTGTCGCTCAGCAAGCCTGCCGCGCGCTATCTCAAGTAAGCCGATCCGCGCATGCGTCACAAATGCATAGCCGATGCGGAATGCCCCGTCGCTTGCACACTGCAGATGGTGGGCGAGTGGTGGAGCATTCTGATTCTGCGCGACTGCCTGCGCGGATTGACCCGCTTCGACCAGTTTCAGAAAAATCTGGCAATATCCCCCAACATGCTGACGCGCCGTCTGCAGACGTTGGTCGACGCCGGCCTGCTGGAGCGGCGCCGGTATCGCGAACATCCGCCGCGCTACGAATACATCCTGACTGAACGCGGCCGCGATTTTCGCATCGTGATCGCGGCGATGTACGACTGGGGCAGCCGCAACCTGCCGGTGGAAGGGTCTTCCACATCAGGGGGTGGCCGCCGTGATGCA